>CAZHPN010000020.1:0-48814 GCA_964534375.1 uncultured bacterium
GGCCCCGACCGACTCGCCGTCACCGGGAAAATCGACAGTCTCTATAGGTCCTATGAAATGCCTCGAACCCTCCAAAGAATGCCCGCCGTTGGCCGATTCGATCGCACCCGAACGTAACTTGACAGAAAACTCCGGCTGCGCAACTGTCGTGACGACCGTTCACACCGAGGTGACGCCATGAAATGCGAGCGTTGGTTCCTCATGCTTCTCCTGACAGTCGCCTTGCTTGCCGGCGCGACCGCCTGCGGCAGTTCCAGCAGCAGTTCGAGCAGCCATCAACCGGCGGTCGACGACGACGGGTCGCCCGACGACGACGACAACGACGACGCGTCGCCCGACGACGATGACGACAATGACAGCGCCGTCTCCGGGGCGTGCTGCGATCGCTATGACGCCTGTTACAACGCCACGGGCGCGGATTGCAGCAATATCTACGACGGCTCGTGGCACACCGGCGATTGCGCCAGCTACAACTGCGGAACCGAAACGGGCGCGTGCTGCCTGCCGGGCGGCAATTGCAACGACATGATCACGCAAAGTTCCTGCACGGCGGCGGCCGGCGTCTGGACCGGCGACAACGCGTGCCAATACGTGACCTGCCCGTCGTGGTCGGTGCAAACGGATACGGCCGCGGTATTATTCAGCGTGTGGGGAAGCTCGGCGTCGGACGTCTGGGCCGTCGGCGGGACGCAATCCTCGGGCGATCCGACCGCCGGTTATTGGTATCACAACGACGGTTCCGGCTCGTGGACCTCGACGAAGACGCTCGATGCGGAAATGTTGTACGGCGTTTGGGGAAGTTCTTTCTCGGACGTGTACGCCGTGGGCGCGCAATACACGTCCGGCGCGGCGACGGCCGGCGTTCTTTGGCATTACAACGGGTCGGCGTGGTCCGATGAAGGTCCGACGACGGATGCGGACCTCCTGTACGGCGTGTGGGGAAGTTCCGCCAGCGATGTGTTCGTGGTCGGCTGGGACACGACGACGAGCGCGAGCGTTATCTTGCACGGGAACGGCGCCGGCTGGTCGCCGATGACGAACGCGAGCGGCTTCGAACCGGAGTTGTACAGCGTGTGGGGAACGGCGGCCACGGATGTGTACGCCGCCGGCTACGGCGGCGATATCGGTTATCTCCTGCACTATGACGGCACGTCGTGGACGAAGGCCACCAAGACCATCGCCGGATATACGGCGCAAATGTACGGCGTTTGGGGAAGCTCTGCGTCCGATTTGTTCATCGTCGGCTACTGGTCGTCCATCCCCGAGCCGTTGATAATTCACGGCCTCAGCGATATCTTCGTCTCAATTCCGGCCGGCACATCCGACAACGTCGCGTTGGAGTCCGTCTGGGGAACCTCTGTCTCGAACATCTACGCCGTGGGCAACGATTACACCACCAGCGCCGGCGAAATCCTGCACTGCAACGGCACGGCGTGGTCGCCGTTGACGCTGCCCAGCGGAACGAACGGGTTGTACGGCGTGTGGGGAAGCTCCGCCGCCGACGTGTACGCCGTGGGATATTCCAATTCTTCGGCGTCGCCCGGCGTGATTCTGCATTACGGGAGTTAGATGAACACAACAGCTCAAATTGGCGGCTCTTCGTCTCGTCTCACACGCGGGCGCGCGGTCGCGCTGATCGCCGTCGCGGCGCTATGCGCCCTTGGCCTCTGGCTCGGGCCGAAACTGTGGATGTTGGTCCGCTCGACGGACCGGTTCGTGGTCTGGGCGGCCGAGCCGGGCGTGCGGTTCGAGCCCGGCGCCGAGACGATGGCCGGCGAGGTCGCCGCCACGCTGCGCGGCGCGGTGCGGATGGTCGAGCAGCGGCTGGGCCAACCGTTTTTGAGCCCGCCGGCGGTCTTTGTCTGCGCCAAACTGGCGACCTACAAATCGTACGTCGGCAACGCGACCTCGGGCGGCTGCGTCATCAATCGCCGCCTGTTTTTGTCGCCGAAGCCGCAGAACACGGCCGAGCGCATCCCGCAACTGCTCGCCCACGAGCTGACGCACCTGCACGTCGCGCAGCGCCTTAGCCTGGCGCGCGCGATGCGGCTGCCGTTCTGGTTCAACGAGGGGCTGGCGGTGTTCGTCTCCGACGGCGGCGGCGCCGAGAACGTCACCGTGCCGGAGGCGCGGCAGGCGATCGCCGACGGCCGCGTCTTCGTTCCGGAAGGAAACCGCGCCTTCTTCTGGCGCAAAGGCCCGGCGGCTTATCATCTGCCGGCGCACCTGTTCTATCGCGAGGCGGGGATGTTCGTCTTCGACATCGCCATGCGCGAACGCGAGCGGTTCCCGGCCTTCATCAAGCGAATCGAAAAAGGGGAATTGCCGGACGCCGCCTATCGCGCCGAATACGGCGAAACGATGGCCGCCGCCTGGGCGCGGTTCGTCGGCGGCATCAAGGCCGCGCCCGCGCCGATTGCTCACTGAACAGTGAGCAGTGAACAATTGGCTTGCCCGATCGCTCGTGAAATGTTCACGCGAGGTGCGAAACGCGGCCGAGGCAACCTGTTGATCCTGTTGATCCTGTCAAAAAAAATATCATAACAACAGCAATAAAAATGGGCCGGCGGGCCGCCGGCGCGGCGGTTACGCGCGCGATTGTCGCGCCCATTTCGCCCGCAACATCCACGCCGCCGCGCCGCAGGCCAGCAGCGCGCCGCCCGCGGCGACCCAGGGCCAGCGCCGCGCGGGGGCCGGCGGCGCCGGCGCGGCGGCCGCGCGGAGGCGGGGTTTGCCGCCGATGATCTCTTGCGGGGGCGGCGTCATGCCGACGCCGAATTTGAACAGCACGGGACCATGGAGCGGTTCATCTTCGATGACCCGCGGCAGCCGCACATCGCCAGCCGTGTGAAACGTGACGGCGCCGGTCGCCTGGTAGGCGAGGTTCATGTCGAAGACCTCGACCTGATGCAGGCCTTCGGTCAGCGCCAGCGGCGCATCGAAGCGATACTTCTCGAACGTCGGCGTCCGCTCGACGACCGTCGCCTGGAACGTCAGCGCCTGGCCGTCGACAGCGACGGTCAGCAGCCTCCCGACGCGCAAAGCGCTGCGCGTCTCGAACATCTTGGCCTGGACGTCGGTCATTGTGCGCGAATGGCCGGGTTGGTTGATGGTGATGTCGTAATCGATGCGCACCGCGTCGCGCGACAGCGTGACATCCAGTACATGGTCTTCGCGCGCGCCGGTGTTGTGCGGCCACGCCGGCGCGGTCCAGACGAGCAGCACGACGCAAGCGGCGAAAAACGCGCGCCGCGTCATTTCGTCGGCGGCAGGCCCGGCGGATTCCACTGGCCGTTGCCGTCGAAGTCGACGTAAATCGGGTTCGTAATCGCAAACGGCGGCTGGCCGCTGTCCATCGGCCCGAGGTCTTTCGTCGAAGAGCCGGTCTCGATGACGAAGTACGCGTCGACGGTCGAGGTCATCGGAATCGAGCCGGTGTACCGGACGACGCTCGTCGAAGTCGGGTCGACCGGAATCGTGGCGACTACTTCGCCGTGGTTCGAGTAGACCTGCACGTGGTCGATGTTGACCCACGACGGCGCCTGCACGACGACGTCGAGGTTGACGGTGTCGCCGACGCCCGTCACGAAGCTGCCCATGCCCTGCCCGTTGATCGTAAAGGTGATGAACGGTCCGTTGCAGACCTCATTGCGCTGGTGGAGGATCGAATCGACCATATCGAGCGGATCGGCCGTCGCCGGATCGGCGCTGGGCATGGCGAACATGTCGCGCGGGCTGCCGAGCATGGCCGACGGGGTGTGCGAATCGGAGTTGCCGGTCATGGTGTAGTTGAGGCCCTGATCGAGGAAGCTGAACCAGTCGGCCAGCGTGCCCGGATCGTCGAAACCGCTGTTCCACACTTCGAGCGCGTCGAACTTATCCGACCATTGGTGTTGATTGGCCGACTTGACGCCGAGCGTGCGATCGTAGCCGATCGAGGTGAGCCAACCCATCGAGTTCGAGCGCGGGTGATTGACCTGGATCACCTTGCCGCCGTAGGCGCCGCGGGCGATCGCCCACATTTCGGGGAACGTGCGGAAGCTGACGAAATCGCCGTTCTCGTCGATGTCCGCCAACCGAATGCCGAAGAAATCCGGCGCGTTGGCCGGCGGCGTCAGCGGCCACGAATTGAAGTGCCCCCATGTCGGGCTGATTTCCATGCCGCGCACCGGCTTGATCAGCGCCTGCGCGTTGATCGCCTCGACGTACGACGAGAAATCCGACACGGTGTCGTGATCGGTGAACACCGGCATTTCGATGTCTTCCGCGAGCAGTTCGAGGATGCGCGTCTCGGCGATCGATTGCGAGTCGACCGAAAATTCCGTGTGGATATGGAAGTCGCCGGACATCCAGCCGTTGGTGTTGACCACGTGTTCGAGCACGCCGGAAATGGGCGTAGTCTGACCCGCCGTAACGGTGACATTCTGCGTCGCGAGCTCGTACTCATAACCGCGCGAAATGGTGATCGTGTAGTCGCCGGGCAGCACGGAATCCGTGCCCTGCCCGGTCGGCCCGATCCACGCGCGGTAGACGACCGGCGCGTCCCACGCGGCGTTCTTGCCCGACTGGAACGAGAACTTCGCCGGAATCGGCTTGCCGGTGCTGTCGGTGGCGTTGTAGGTCACGTAGCCCGGCTGGCCGATCGTCAGCGTGACCTCGGTCTGCTCGCCCGCGTTGACGTTGGCGACGACCTGCGCCGAATTCGCGCGGCCGGCGCCCGAGGCGACCAGGCCGTACCCGCCGGTCGGAAGCTGCATCGTGAAGTGGCCGCCCGAGTCGAGCCGCGCCATGCCGACGTAATTCTCGCCGGTCGGCCGCACGAAGTCGTTGACCACCACGTCGATCGTCGACGGATCGTCGCCGGTCGCCAACTGCACCGTGCCGCGGATCGTGCCGTAGTTCGTATTGTTGTCGTAGGCGTTGATCATTGCCTGGATCGAAGCCGTGTCGCCTGTGCCGATGAAGAACAGGCGCGCGTAAGTCGCCTCGCCGTACGCGGGCAACGCCAGTTCGTTTTCGACGACCGCCAGAATTTCGCCCGTGGTCGGCTCATCGCTGCCCGACGGGACGTACGGCGACCACAGCTTGCGGTCCGGGTTGATCGTCGCGATCGCGTAGGAAACCGGTTGGCGGCGCCGGGAGACGCCGGCGATCCACCGCAGGTCGGCCATCAGATCCAGTTGCTCCAGACCGTAGCCGAGGCGCGGCGAGAAGATGCTCATCTCGTCGCCCCACAGCGGCGCGTCGGCGACCAGCATGTGGCGGTCGGTCGGCCAGTTGTTCTTCAACGTGGTCTTGACCACGAGGTAGTCCTTGTCGGGATAGAGCACGTAATCGGTGGTGACCGTCAACCCGTAATCCCAGGTCGGCAGAAGGTGATCGATGATGTCGATGCCCGCGTCTTTGCCGACGACCCGGATCACAGCCGGCGCGTTGTGGCCGTCGCTGATCACCTGGATCGACTTCACCAGGTAGCCGCGCAGCAAGCCGAACAGTTGTTCGCTGGCCCATAAGCCGTCCATGCCCGGCGTGCCCGCCGGCCGGCAGCGGTCGGCGTCGATCAAGTTGCCCGAGTACGGAATCCAGCCGACGGCGTTGTGCTGCGGCGCGCGAATCACGAAGCGCACGCGCGAATTGTAAATCTTGTAGTCGCCAAGTTGGCCGGCGCTGCGGATGCCGGAGATCAACTCGTCCGCCGCCTTGATTTCGCCGGCGCGGACTTCGCCCGTCCCCAGTTGATCGGAGAGGTTCGGCCAACCGGCGTTGTCGTCGTCCGCCGGCGACGCATCGTCATCCGCCGGGGTCGCATCGTCGTCGTCGTCGACGGGCGTCGCGTCGTCGTCCGCCGCGGCTTTGCTGCTGCTGCTACTGCTGCTTTTGGCGCACGACGCCATCGCGAGAGCGAGGGCAAGAACGAGAATCAACAGTCCCGTGAAGCCAAAATTTCGGCGGATCATGACGTCTCTCCTTGTTCTTCAAAAAAACGGGCGCCGCAGCCCTCGCGCGAAGGCGACGGTTGTTTGGAAGCCATTGTTAGAAATTCGTGAGGCCATGTCAAGGTGGCGTTAGGAATGCATGAGGCCGCCGCGCACGGCAAATTACGAGTTACGAATCCGTCACGCGGCAGTCGCCGCCCAAAGGCTACAGACACTCCCCACTCGAAATTAAGGCCTGACAGGTCACGCCGCTGTACCAAGTGCCGTCCGAGTATTCGCATCCGAATTGCGTCGCGTCGAAGCACGCCTGCCCCCCGGCGCCAGCGGGCAGGCAGCAAGCCCCGAGCGTTAAGTCCGCGCAACTGAAACTGTCGCAGGCGACGCCGCTCAGCCAGGCGGCGTCGACATGGGCGCCGGCGCATTCGGCTTGTGTCATGTCGATGCATCCGACAGTATCGCCGCCGCAGCACGCCCCGAAGTTTGCGCCGCAGGGCTGTGCGGAACAGAAATCGCCGGCGAACCAATTCTCGGTGCAACCGGTCTGCGTCGAGTCGAAACACGCGCCGGCGCTGCAGCACACGCCGTAGGCATCGTTGTCGTCGTTGTCATTGTCGTCGTTGTCGTCATTATCGTCGTTGTCATCGTCGTCGTCGGCGGCGGCCGGCGAGCGCACGCAGCGCACGTAATAGGCGGACGTGCCGACATCGGCGTTGATGCCGCCGTTGCCGAAACTGACGAACCACGCGTAGCCGGCGTAGTTCCCGAGGAGGGAGGCCGACCAATACCAGCCGCTATACCCGGTGATTTCGGGCGGCCAGAATTCGCCCCCCGGCCCCGGGCCGGCGCCGTCGCAATCCCAACAAGCGGGCGACAAACAACTCAAATCCAAGCAACCGTCCGTCACGCCGCAGACGCCGCCCGTGCCGGTGTCGGCGCAGCCGCGGATCAGGCTGCGAAACTTGTCGACGTCCGGAAATTGCCAATCGCTGTAGCCGCCCCAACTCAGGCCCGCGCAATAATTTTGCGCGTCTGTCCAAGCGTAGTTGGTCGAGCCGACGGCAGGGCCATTTTGCCACATGTAGCCGGTGACCGGATCGGTCCAGAGGTTGTTGTTGCAGGTCCCGCTGTCGCAATCGCCCTGGCACGCGACGCACGCCGCGCCGTTCAGACCGCACGTCGCCTCGCCGCTGGGCTGGCAGACGCCGTTTCCGTCGCAGCAGCCGCGCGGACAGCTATTCGCGTCGCACTGGCATGCGCCGGCGGCGCACCCTTGTCCCGCCGGGCACGCCACGCACCCGGCGCCGTTCACGCCGCACGTCGCATCGCCGCTCGTTTGGCAGACGTTCGACGCGTCGCAGCATCCGTCCGGACACGTGCCGGCATTGCAGGCGTCGTTGTCGTCATCATCGTCCGCCGAATCATTGTCGTCGTCGTCATCAGCGGGCCGCACGCAACGGTACGCGCTGCCAGCGCTGTCGCTGTTGTTGAAGATGAAGCCGTACGTGAAATCGAGGTCCCACGAGTCGGCGCCGCCGGAGTCCCCGACCGCCGTGGACGACCAGTAGGGATAGATCACGCCCAAGATCTCCGGCGGCCAGAAGGCGCCGCCCGGCCCGGGGCCGGCGCCGCCGCAGGTCTCGCACGCCTCGCTCCAGCAAGCGCCATCCGCGCAGCCGTCGGTCACGCCGCAGGCGCCGCCGGTTTGCGTGTTGGCGCAGCCGCGAACCAGGCTGCGCAGTTCCGAAATCGTCGGCAGATGCCAGCCGCCGTAGCCGGCCCAACTCAGGGCGGCGCAGGCGCTCGCCGCCAAGGGCTGGACAACGCCGGCGGTCCCGACCGCCGCGCCGTTCTGCCACATCAAGCCGCTGGTCGAGTCAACCCACACGCTTTGGCCGGAGTCGTCGTCCGGCGCAGAGTCGTTATCGTCGTTATCGTCATCGTCGTCGTCACTGTCATCGTCATCGTCCGGCGCAGAGTCGTTATCGTCGTCATCGTCATCGTCGTCGTCATTGTCATCGTCGTCGTCCGCCGGCAGAAGCACGCAACGTGCGGTGTGGGCGTTGGCGACGGTGACCAGGTCGTTGGTGACGGCGCCTTGAACAAAGTCGACGAGCCACGCGATGTTGTTGTTCTCCGAGTCCAGCGAGGACGACCAATACGACCCGTCGACGCCGGCGATTTCCGACGGCCAGAATGCGCCGCCCGGCCCGGGACCGGCGTCCGGCGTGCAACTCGTGCAGGCGTCGCCAAAACACGCGGGATCCAGGCAACCGTCCGTCACGCCGCAGGCGCCGCCGGTTTCCGTGGCCGAGCAACCGCGGATCAGGCTGCGAAGCTGCGAGATGGTCGGCAACTGCCAGCCGCCGGCGTAGCCGGCCCAATTCAGGCCCGTGCAATAACTCTCCGCATCGGGCTGGTCATACTTGGTTGCTCCCACCGTCGCGCCATTCTGCCACATGTAGCCCGTGACCGTATCGGTCCAGACCGTTGGCGCCGTGTCATCGTCGTCATCATTGTCGTCGTCATCGTTATCGTCATCATCGTCGTCATCATTGTCGTCGTCATCGTTATCGTCGTCATCGTTGTCGTCGTTGTCGTTGTCGTTGTCGTCGTTGTCGTTGTCGTCATCGTCGTCATCGACCGAGGAATCGTCATCGTCATCGACGGGCGAGGCGTCGTCATCGTCGTCGTCGCCGGGCGAGGCGTCGTCGTTGTCGTTGTCATTGTCATCGTCGTCGACTGCGGCGTCGTCATCGCCGGCCGAACCGCCGCTGCACGACGCCGTCGCGCCGACGAGCACGCCCAACAGAAGCGCCAATAAAAACAAACGACTTATTCTTGCCATCAGCATATCCTCCTCGCACCAGGCGGCGGTTACGAGTTACGAATTACAATGCGGCGAGAGCCCCGCAAATCGTCACTCGCAAGTCGGCGGTGCAAGCTTCGCGCCAAGCCGCAAGGGATTTCGCCGTTTTCGCGAAATGTCGCTAACCGCTTGTCCGCAAACGCTTTTTTCACGGGAAATGGGAATCCCGCAACGGCCAACGGAGGGCGCGACGGGAAGCGATTCCCGTGGCGCCGCGCCTGTGAGGCGGGCGCCGCCGCCCGGTGGTTCCGCCCTACGGAGATATTCCCAGGTGCGCTTCCAGACTGATCCGCAACAGGCGGGCTTCTTCGTTTTCCGGATCGGCGGCGACGGCTTTCTGCGCCTGCTGATAGGCCGCATCGGGCCGTTCGCCGTTGATGAAGGCGCGGGCGGCGATCAGGTGCGCCCGCGACAAAAAATAAGGTTGCTTGCCCAGGTGCAGCGCGGCCTTCGTGGCCATTGTCGCGGCCTGCTGCCATTGCTCTTGCGCGTAATGCACCTCGGCGAGACCCAGCATTGCCTGCCCGTTCGACGCGTCCACCGACAACGCCTTTTCGAAACGTTTCTGCGCCAAAAAGAAATTGCCCTCGGACAGCAACTGCCGGCCTTCGCGGGTCAACGCCAACGCCGCCCGCGATCGCGGGCCGCCGGGTTCGGCCAGCGCCTGGCCCAACAAAGTCGGGTCGGCGCCGCCCAGCGGCCCCTGATGCGGCAGGGCCTGGCGGACCGGCGGCGCCGCCCGGGTATCGGGCCGCGATTCGATTTCGCGGGTGGGCGCGTCCGTCACCGGCGATTCCTGGATCGCCGCGGGCGCCGCGGATGGGTCCGGCTTCGCAGGTTTCTCGGCGTGGGCGCCATTCTTGTCGGGCGACTTGCGGCTTTCCCGATTGAGCAGCGCGGCGAGCGCGGCGTCGTCTTCGGCGGTCGGCGCATCGGTTTCGGGCGACGGCGCCGGTGTGGCTTGCGGCCCTTCGGGCGGCAGATTGCGTTCCGTGATCACGGGGCCGCGCGTCGCGCAACCCGACGTCAGGAGCAAAAGCAGGGCGAACCAAAGCGCCGCCCGCGCGATATTTTCGCTCATTTTGGGCGTCTCCATGGGGCTTAATGCGCTTCGGCGGCTGGCGCGTCAAGGGGCAACGAATGTGGGCGAAACGCCGACGACACCGCGCGGCCTTCAGACGCGACCACTCTCACAAAGGCGAAGGATCTCTCTCGGGCCTGCGAAAATTACTAGATCAGCTTCTCGCCACGTGGACGTCGCGGAATGCCCGGTCGGCCATTTTGCGCCGCTGGGCGCCGACCACCGTTCGCTGCTTACTGTGCATTGACCGCGGACCCGCGGCGTCAGCACCCGCAGCCGCTGACATTGTCATTGAGATTCGGCGTCGGCGATTCGTCGTCATCGGCGCCCGGCGATTCGTCATCGTCGGCCCCGGGCGAGGCGTCGTCATCCGTCGTGGGCGACGTGTCGTCGTCGTCGTCGGCCGCGGGCGACGTGTCGTCGTCCGTCGTGTCGTCGTCCGCCGCCGTGTCATCGTCGGCGGCCGTGTCGTTGTCGTCGTTGTCGTCATTATCGTCGTTGTCGTCGTTGTCGTCATCGTCGTCCGGCGAGTTGCCGACCTGGATGTAATTTTGCTTGGTCAGCGTGCTCGGGCCGGCGCCGTTGGCGACGAACAAGGTGACCGAGTAGTTGCCGCCCTCGTTATAGGTGTGCGTCACGACGTTCTTGCTCGAGTAGCTGTACCCGCCGTCGCCGAATTCCCACGTGTACGCCACCGGGTCGCAGTTCGACGGAATCGTCACATTGCTCGTGAACGTCACGATCAGCGGGTACGTCGGGCTCGTCGTGACGTTGGCGGTGAAGTCATTGACCGTCGGAAACGGGCAGAACGGGCACGCGGCCAGGCACGTCGCCAGATCGCTGCACGAGGCGCTGGCCGGCACGCAATCGAAAACGCAGATGAACGCCGCCGAATAGGACCAGGTGTTGTTGCAGAGGGTGACGGCGTCGGTCAATGTGAGCGGGTTCGCCGGGTCGAGCGCGACCTGCTGGCCGCAGTTTTGGTACACGTACGACAAGTCCATCGAACACCATTGGTCGGCGCAGAAACCCTCGCAGCCGGCGAGCAGGTCGCACGCCGTGTGCTCCTGCGCGCAATTGAAGACGCCTTGCGGCAGGCCGCCGCCGGCGCACAGGGTCAGGAAGTCGTTTTTCGCGAGCGGCTGCCCGTTGTTGTTGTAGGTGAGATTGCAGTTGTCGTACATCGCGGTCGCCGTCGCATTGCAGTCGCCGCCGGGCGTCGCGCCCGGCGCGTAGGCCTGTGTGCCGACGCTCACGCTGGTGACGCCCTCGTTGATGCTGCAGTTCCAGTAAACGATGCGAAAATAACCGTCTTCGCCGAAGTTGGTCGACCACGAATTCTTGACGATCCAGGCGCCGTCCGTGTCGTCCCAACCCACGATCAGAATCTGGTGACCGCCGAGATAATTGCCCCAGGTGTATTGGTAGACGCCGTCCACGTAGTATTGAAAATCTTGATAGACGTCCATTGTCGCGGTCAGCGGACCGTTGTCGACGAGGGCCTGTTTGATCGTGTCGGTGCGAATGCCGATCGACTGAAACCCGGCGATCTGAAACGTGCGGGTGGCCGCGTCGCTGCATACGTCGGAGCAGTTGTAGTCATACAGCGTGCCGCCGGACATGTACGGAAAGCACGGCTGGTCGACCACGCCGACGGAGACGATATTCGACAACAGTGTGCCGGCGTCGCTGCCGCCCGCGCAGGTGCCGCCGACGCAGTCGAACGCTTGTTGCTCGGACAGATCGATGTTGAGATTCGGATTCTTGTCACGAATGCGGACGCCCGCTTCCACCGCAGCGACACAGCCAAAGGCGACGCATGAGCCGCATTGGCCCTGGTCCTTCACCGGCGTGACGAAATTCTGGCCGTTCTGATTCCGCCAATCAAACTGCGCGGGCAGCGAACGCCCGCCCGCCGGCTCCCACCGTTTCATCTTCTGCAACAGCGGCGACGGATGCGCGCCCAGCATCCGTTGAAAATCTTTTTCCGGCAACGTGCTGATCGCCGTGCGGCCCGCCCGCCACGCGGCGCCTTTTTGCTGAATGGCGCTATTGATCTGGTCGATGGTCGCGTCAGTCTCGTCCGCGGCGGCCAGCGCGGGCAGCGACAACAACAACGCGCACAAAATCCACAACGAGATGCGGCGAATCATCGGCGGCGCCTTTCCTGATAATAAACAGCAAAGTTGCGGCGGGCGCACGGCCGACCGCGGAGGTCGGCGAATACTGGCACAAAACCGCGCGCTTGCCTAGGCGGCGAAAACGGCTAGAAAACCCGGCGCGTCAGCCGCGCAGCAGCCGGTGCGTCAGCGCCAGCACGAAATCGCGGTGATCGGACTGCACGTAGCGAAATGCGCCGCCCAGGCGGGAAAAGGTCTTGTTGAAACGCAGGTAGTAATCCGGGTTGTCCTCGGGCGGCTCGCCGCGCGACCAATCCCAGCGCGATGGCGTCAGATCGACCGCGAGCACGAAGTGATCCGTCAAACCGCCGCCGCTCTGCCGGGCGACATTCTGCGTCATCGCCATCGCCTTTTCGAAAATCATCGGGCTCATCACCGCGCTGCCGAGCGACAGGTACACGCCGCCGTCGAGCCGGCTGACGCCCTCGGCGAACGTCAGAAAATCCCGCAACGCCGCGCGGCCGAGCGCGCCGCCGTGATTCGCCGGATGCTCGTAAATAATATCGCAGCCGATCATCGGGTGGCCGGTGAACGGCACGCCGGCCGCCCACGCGCCGGCCTGCGCGCTGTATTGCTTGAATGGGTGCGGAATCGCCAGTTCGCCCGGCGGCAACGACATGCGGCGCAGGACCGCCAGCAAATCGAGCGCCGCCGCCGCGCGCTCCGGGTCGTCGCGGAGACAAGCGCGCGCCGTGTTTTCCAATTCGTCAGGCGGCGGCAGCGCCAGCCGTTCGCACGCGATCATCGCGCCGATCGACTCGCCGTAGCCCTTGCCCTCGTACGCGCCGACCGCCAGCGCCAGGTTGAGGTAAAGGCCGGTCTCGCGCCACGCGCCGAACTCGCCGCGGGCCATGTTGGCGCGCACGTCCTCGCTCGTCGCGCCCTGGAACGCGAACTCCCAATCGTGAATGACGCCGGCGCCGTTCGTGGCCAGGTGCGTCGCCCAACCCCGTTGCGCCAGCGCGATCAACGCCGGGGCGAGGCCGTTCTTGATCGCGTGCGCGCCGAACGCGAGCATGACCGGCCGGGACGTCTCGCGGGCGCGACGGATGCGCGCCACAGTTTCAGCCAGCGCAGCTTCCGTCGCCGGCGACAAAGGGGCCGGTTCGATACGCAGGTCGATCATGTGGCGGGCGACGGTTCGTTTATTCGCCCGCGCCGCGAGCGGCTTCATCACGAGGCGCGAGCGATCGAACTGCGGGTGCGGCATTCCGGCGCCTCAGGCGTTGACGTGCAGCCAGTGCAGCAGCGCACCGAGTTGCGAAAAATCGGGGACGACCAGATCGGCCCCGGCGCGGATCAGCCGGCTGCGTTTGACGGGGTTGAGGCCGAAGCGCCGCAACTCGTCGCTCGCGACGCCGATCGCGTAGCCGCCGCGTTTGTGCGTCTCGCGAATCTCCACCGGCCCGTCGCCGAAGGTCACCAGGCCCGTGGCGTCGCCAATTTCGCCGAGCAGCCGGTCGAGCACGATCCGTTTGGCGTCGTGGGCGACATCGCCGACGGCGCCGTAGATGCGGCCTTCGAACAACTCGGCGTAACCCATGCCGCGCGCTTCGGCGGCAACGTCCTGCTGATCGGTGCCGCTGGCGAGGTACAGTTTCACGCCGGCGCCGTGCAACGCGCGCAACAGGAGAAACGCGTTTTTGATCAGGAAATCGTCGACGGCCAATTCGCCGCGTTCGAGCTTGGCGATGCGCCCGCGGACCATCCGCAGCAATTCGTCGTTGTAAATCCGCTTGTAGCCGAACTCGTCGCAGATTTCGTCGGGCGGCACGCAGGCGAACTCGCGGACCATCTTCACCAGGCCCTGCATCTGGGTCAGCGTCTGCACGCCGGTGGATTTGTCGATATAATCGCGCACGCGATCGACGACGCGGTGGTAGAGCGAATCGTCGGCGGAGTCGTAGCAAGGGCCGAGGATGGCGCGGATCATCATCGGCTCCATGATCGCTTCCCAGCCCTCGCGCAACGTCGACAGCGTGCCGTCGTGGTCGAAGACCGCGTGCGTCAGCCGCTGCGGCGGCTGCAGGTCGGAGACGCGCTCGAACTCGGTGTCGTCGACGAGGCGGACCTGCCGCGCGTCCTCGGCCAACTCCGGCCGGTAGACGTAATCCGGCGCGGCGCCTGCGGCCAGTATTTCGGCCGGCGAGGCCGTGCCCGTCTGGTGCAGCTTCTGCACCGTGACCGAGGCGGCGATGTTGCCGAACATCGCCGCGATCGCCGGCGAGGCCCCGGCGGCCAGCGCCGCGGCGGCGCCCGCGAGCGTCGTGTCGCCCGCGCCCACCGGGTCGATCTTGCCGAGAATCTGAATGCCCGGCGCCTCGTGCAGGCCGTGCTCGTCGCAAACCACGAGGCCGCGCGCCGCGCGGGTGACGAACGTCGGCCGACCGATGCGCGCGAACACCTGGCGCGCGGCGTCGTGCGCGTGTTCCTTGAGCACCAGCGCGCCCGGCGGGTACTCGACGCCGATCAGGCGCGCCGCCTCGCGATCGTTGATCTTCAGGAACGCGCCCGGATACGCGTCGCTGTAATGGCGGCTGTCGACGATGAACTTCTTTTCCGGATGTTCGCGAATCATCGCCGCCAGGCCGTGGCGCAGGCGGTCGGCGCGGTGAATGCCCTGTTTCACCTGCTCGTTGACGACCACCAGATCGAGGTCCGGCAGGCGCGCGGCGAGCGCCGCCAGGAGGCGATCCGCCGTATCGTCGGGCAGACGGTTGTAGTTGCCGAAGTCGAACCGCTGGTGCTCCTCGTTGGCGAAATGCGGCTTGACGAACGTCGGCGTCGCCCAGTCGCGCGTCTCGCGCAGCAGGCCCTCGAGATGCACGTCGAGCGCGGCGAAAATGCGCGACATCTCGCGCCCCCACGGGTCGTCGCCGATCACGCCGAACACCTCGACCCGGCCGCAGCCGAGCGCGACCAGATTGTCCACCACGTTGGTGGCCCCGCCTGGGGCGCATCGCGATTCGGCGACGGGCTGCGTCGGCAGGCCGGTCTCCTGCGAAATCTCGCTTTCGCGCGGATCGACGAACCAGTAGACATCCAGGGCGAAATCGCCGATTACGCCGACGCGCACGCGCCGAATTGCCGACAGCAACTTTTGCAATTCCGGCAACCGCAGCCGCTGAAGATCCTGGTCGCTCATCGTTTCCCGCCTGTCGTGCGAAAGCGCATGGTGTTTGCCGCCGTACTTTTACGGCAGAAAGCGATGAAAAAAAAGCCGGCCACGAAATGACCGGCTTTTCCCTTGGTGGTAGAGGAGGGACTCGAACCCTCGACCTAGCGGTTATGAGCCGCTTGCTCTAACCAACTGGGCTACTCTACCAAACAGGCGAATGATTCTATGGAGAGGGGTCGGCTTGTCAAGGCGTGCGCGCCGAAAATCAGCCGGCGGCGCTCGGCGGTTTCGGCGGCGTCGGCGGCCTCTTGGCGCTGAATTTCGTGAAGAGCCAGATGATGCCCATCGAGGCGAAACCGAGGCCCGCGGCCTGGCTGAGGCCGACGGGGCAGCCGACCTGGCCGCAATACGGACACGTCGTCGACGAGGCGATCAAACCGGAAAGGCCGAACCAGCCGAGAAGGTAGGTCCAACTGCGCGCGACGAACCCCCGCATCTTCCCCGGTCGGTGATCGTGGATGGGTTCGCCGGAGCGATGGAATTGGATTTCAGTCATGGCTCCCTTTTCGCGACTTTCGTTCGCATCCAATATGTAAACACTGTTCGACGCCGCGTTAAGACCGCACGCGCGATTTACGCCCGCGCCACGTCGCGGTAGACCCAGGCGCCGGCGACGACGGTCGCCAGCAGAGCGACGGTCATCTGCGCCGGCGGGAAATCGTAGTAGTTCGCGATGACGAATCCGGCCGTCCCGGTAAGCAGCGCCACCAGCGGCGCCACGAGCCACATCGGTTCGACTTCCCGGCAGATGTTTTTCGCCGCGAGGGCCGGCAAAGTCAGGCAACCGAACGTGTACAACATGCCCGAGGTGCGAATCGCGAGGCCCACCGCGAGGCCCAGAATTACGGACGTCGTCGTGTTCCAGGCGGAGGTATTCATGCCGACGGCTCCGGCCATCGGCGCGTCCATCGTCAACAGAATCAACCGCCGCCGAAAGACGCCGATGAAGATCGCCGTGGCGGCCGCCGCGCCCGCATACAACGCCACGTCGAAATTCGAGGCGCCGATGATGCTCGACGACAGCAACCGTTGGATTTCTTCCAGACCGTGCGGGCTATGGGCGACGAACAACACCGAAACGCTGGCGGAAACCAGAAACACCCAACCGGTGATCGCCTCGCGGCTCTCGCGGTTGATTTCGCCGCCGCGGCCGGTGACCAGCGCCGCCGCCACCGAAAAAATCACGGCCATCGTGGACAGAAAACCGTCCGATTCGACCCAGGTGTTTTCCGCGCCGGCCAACCTGACGCCGAGGCCCAGCGCCAGGGCGATGCCCAACGTCGACGCTTCCGAGACGGCTGCGCCGAGAAAAAGCTGGTCGCGCGCGACGACGAGGACGCCGACCAACGACAATAACAAGGCGACCAGCCAGCCGACGAGATAGGTCGTGTGAAACAAATGCCAGGACGAAAGAAACGCGCCGATCATAAGCACGCCTCCCCATCGGCCAGTCGAATGCCGACGCCGCCGCCGTCATCTTGCACGAGCGACACGGCGACGCCGTAGGTCTTCTCGAGCTCTGCGGGAATCAGCACGTCGTCGCCCGTCCCGGACTTTACGTGCTGCTCCCGGAACAGCGCCACGTGCGTGGCGTGGCGCGCGACGATCGTCAAATCGTGCGTGACGAACAGCACCGTCAGGCCGTCGTCGCGGTGAAGTTTTGCCACCGACCGCAACAGGGCGCTTTCCGCCGCGAGATCGAGGCCGTTGGTCGGTTCGTCGACAATCAGAAATCCCGGCCGCCGCACGAGCGCCCGCGCGACCAGCGCGCGTTGCCGCTGGCCGCCGGAGAGCGCCCAATAGTCTTTATCCGCCAGGCCGGACATCTGCACTTTCTGCAGCGCCCACTCCAAACGGTCGGCGTATTCCGCGCGCGGGACGGACAGGTTGACCAGGCCCAACAGCACAAATTCGCGCACCGTCGTCGGCAGCGTCGGATTGAGATCGCAGCGTTGCGGCACAAAACCGATGCGCTCCGGACAGGCGAATTGCGGATCGAGATTCAACGCGCCGCGACGGGGCGAAAGAGAGCCGAGGATCGCCTTGAGCAGGGTCGACTTGCCCTCGCCGTTCGGACCGACGAAAAACCAGAACTCGCCTTCGCGGATTTCGAGATTCACGTCACGCAGCACAACCCGCCTTCCATAGCCGAGTTCGAGGTTCTTCGCTTCGACAATCACCTTGCGGTCCACAAATTCCTCCTCACGTACCACCGGCAGGCTCCCGCGCCTGCCGCCCGAAATCTCGGGCGGGGATGGAACCCCGCCCGTATACATGCAAGCGTGTCTTTTTAGGCGCGATTCGCGGGCGAGGCAAGCCCTGCTGATGCGCGGATGTGCGAACCGCCGCACGGGGCGGCGGTCCGCCATCGCCGCGCTGGTTATTTGCCAGCGCTCAGCGCGGTCACGATTTGCCGGATGTTGTAATCCGCCATGGAGAGATAGTCGTCCGTTCCCGGACGCGCGCCGACCATATTCGCCATCGTCGCCACGTGCGCGCCGGCGTTGCGGGCCACGAAATCCGCATGACGCGGATCGTAGTACGCCGAGGCGAGAATTAGTTTCGCGCCGTCCGCCTTCATCGTCGCAATGAGTTCCTGCAAGTGATGTGTCGTCGGCGCCAGGCCGGGTTTCGGCTCGAGGTATCCGACCATCACCAACCCAAAGCGCTTTGCGAAATACGGCCACAGGCTGTGATCGCCGACGGCTTTGGCGCCGTAGAACGGCTTCATCGCGCCGAGCCAGCCGCCGAGCGCCTGATCGTCGCCCTGCTGTTTCAAGAAGGCGTCGAGTTTGCCGACCTCATACAGCGCGGCCAGTTTGGTGGCGTCGTATTTGGCGGCCAGGGTCGGACCGACCAAAGCCGCGCACATCTGTTGGCGGAACGCGGCGTAATTCGCCTGGAAATACGCCGCCTGCTCCGGCCGCAATTCGGACATCTTTTGGGTGATCAACGCGGCGACCTTCAGCCCGGCGAGCGGATCCAGCAGAAAATGCGGATTCCCGGCCGGATGCACGTCGCCCAGCGCCCGGTCCAAGCCGCCGGTCGGCACTTCCATCGGGGCAATCACCCGCGACGAGTCGAGATAACCGGGCGAGCCGGGTTGCACGACGTCGTTGCGGCAGTTCTTGAGCAGGACCGCGCTCCACGCGGCCTCCAGCTCCATGCCGGTCTCGATGAACAAATCCGCTTCGCTCAGCGCCTTGATGAAGCTCGGCTTCGCTTCGATGAAGTGCGCGTTTTCGGTCCCTTTCGAGAACACGGTCAGTTTGATTTCCTTGCCGCCGATCACCCGGGCGAGGCTGCCGACATCGGGCGTCGTGGCGCACACGATCAGCGGGCCCGCCGCGGCGTGGGTCGCGACGCCGGTGAGGACGACAAGCGCGAGCGCCAGCAGGGCCGCGCTCGCCGCCATGAGTTTTTTCTGCATGTTCATTCTCCTTCTTCGCCTAGAAGTTATGCGCCGGATGGGCGCCGTAAAGTATTTCCAAGCTCAACCATACGGAGTTCGCCTCCCCCGTTTTCAGGTGCGTGGCGATGTCGTGGTCGTATTCCAACCGCAACCGCGAAAAGTGCGTCGGGTTGAAGATGAAAGCCGCCGCCAGGCGCGTGCGGTCGTCGCGCAACGGATCGAGTTTCCGCGCCAGCCGATCGGCGCTGTCCGTATCGATCGCCGTCGCGTATTCGCCGCGCAACGTCAGCGCCCAATCGCGCACGAAGCCCCAGGTCAAAATCGAGAACACGCCCCAGTCGTTGAAATCGCGCGCCGGCAAGTTGACGTTCGTCGTCAGCGGCGTCCCTTTCGCGGTTCCGGTCGGGATCCCGTTCGCCGTAAACTCCTGGGCGTGATAGTCGCGACCGATGAACTCGGTCTGCCAGGAGATGAACGGCCAGCCGTATTCGTTGACGGCCGGCCGCCAGCGAACCAGAAAATCGGCGCCGTAAATCCACGCATATCCTTGCAGCCCGGTTTCGTTCGGGCCGCGCTCGCCGGAGAACCCGAGCAGAACCGAGGAGTCGCCCGGCGACCACGAATTTTCCCAGCGCCCTGAATAAACGAAGTCGCCTGCCTTGTCCACTCCCCGGTCGAAAATCGGCCGGCCCGCGATGCCGATTTTATAACCGGCGGTGGACAGCGCCCCCGCGTCCTGATAAGCGGCCACCGCGCCGTTCGGAGTGCCGAGGAAGCTCGGCATTTGTTCGCCGGTGGCGTTTTGCATGTTGACGAGCAGTTGGGAGTACCATGGCGTCGGCATCAGCCAGCCGATGCGCACGCCGCACCCTCGTTGACCGTCGCCGCCGAACATGCGCGTGATGGGCACGGGTTGAGTGATGTAATCCCACGTGTGCGGGTGCGTCGCGTTGGTGCGCCCGAACTCGGTAAGGTAATATCCGGCTTTAAATTGGACGGCCGGAATGTTCAGCGTCGTGGCGAAGGCCTCTTCAATCTCCACGCCGTCTTCTTTAAACACGATGTGCGATTCGCCGTAGAAATACGGATCGACCGCGCCGGAGGCCGAGATTTCCGCCTGCTGCAACGAGAAGCCGTTGCGGCTCGGATCGTGGTCGCCGCCCTGCAGAATCGGTATTTGACTCGGCGGCGCCGACGACGCGCCCCCGGCCACCAGGATGTCCATCGAGATGTCGATCAATTTGATTTCGGCTTTGCCCGCCTTGACCGAGGCCAGGTCCGAACTGGCCGCTTTGGTTGTCGGCGTCGCCGGAACATTGATGTCTTCGACCGCGCGGTCCAGCGCCGATTCCGGGCTTTCCGGCGCTTTTGGCGCCGGCGTGGCCTCGGCGGCCGGCTTTTTGGCTTCCAAGTCGGCCACTCGTTTTTTCAATTCTTCGATCAGTTGTTGATTTTGTTGACCCTGCTGTTGCAGCGCCTCGATTTGTTTGCGCAGCGTGGAAATGGTCGCGCTGGAGTCGTCGGCGGCCCGCGCCGCAGACGCGGCGGCGATGACGACGATCACCGCGGCCAACCCGATCGCCAAGACGCGCATGCTGCCCCGCAGGTCAAGACGCCCGAATAGCCTTGCTCTCACCTTGTCCTTCATGAAACCTCCGTTGCCGCGTAATTCGCGGCGCAATGATCGGCGCGGATTTCGCGTCGATCGTGCCGAACGTTGATTGCCGATCGTTAAAGACGTCACGCCGAAACGGCGGCGAATGTTTCGGCGCGACGGCCAGGATCGACCTGTGATCCAGCGCGGCGCTCGGTTTCACTTGCGGCGCGAGCGCCCGCAGCACGACCCGGAGAACCACGACCGCGAACGCGATCGGCCACAATTGGTTCTGGTTCAAGAAAAGCGGAACGATCTGACAGACTTCCGTGGAGTCTTCCGAAATGGCCGGCGACCCGGGCCGGCCAAAAACCACGGGGCGCTCCTTATGCTCCCAATTTCCCGTAACCGCGTTGAAGAAATGCGGCTCGCTGGCCAGGTGGGCCAGCGCCAACAGCGGCCCCGCGAACAACAGCAAGGCCACAAGTTTGGCAACCGCGTTTCTCAACATTAACTCCCGCGCCACGTCGCGACGCTGCCGCCGGGCACGCTTCGCCCGCAACTGGCAGCGCCGGGCCGTTGTCGCCCTTCGCTTGGTGAAAATTGCCGGCTCGGGCATTTCCACGCTGCGTCCCACTGAGTGCTTGCCGCGCACGAAACGGCGTGCTGCGGCGTTAGTTCAGCAACTTTCGACGAAGACGAATGAATTGATCAAAGGGAAACGGGCGGGGAATTTTTCGGCGCCAACGCCAACGTCAATTTGTGGTCGAATGGCTCCGATGCAGGTCGTTGAGAGCGGACTGCCAAGATAACAGCGGCCACGGCAACCATGGCCGCGGCGAGCAACCACATGCGGTTTTGACTCAAAAACGCGGAATAAATGCGGCAGGTCTCGCGGTCGATCGGCCGCAGGCCCTGCGCTCCAGCGGGCAGTTTCGCCGCGCCGGGCCGCGCGTGTTCCCACTCGCCGTCCGCGTCGTTGTAGAAATGCGGGACGAGCGCCATGTGCAGCAACGCAAATAACGGCCCCGCGAACAGGAGGAATACGATGATTCTCGCGACGCGTTGCTTCATGGCCTCTCGCTCAAGTTATGGGGCGGAATTTATGCTATCGCGGCCCGGTTGTCAAAACCCGGTCGGCGGCGAGTGCGGCGACGCGGAAACCCAGGGAGCGATGAACGGCGGGAGAATCAGAAGCGCCGATGACCGCCCGCGTCGAGCGTTCACGGTGCATTGCCTTTCACAAGGGCTTGCGCCAGATCGTGCGTCATTTGCGCGAGCGTGTCGACATAGGCGTGCGGGCCGGTCGGGCCGGACATGCCGGTCTCGACCGTGATCGCCGGCATTCGGACTTCATCGGCGAACAAATTCCATGTGCGCGGATCGACTTGGCGGTCGGCGAAAATGATCACCGGTCTTTCCTTCTTGAGCTGCTTCATGATCGCCGCGACCTCGCCCGCGCTGAGGCTGTGGTGCTCGTCGTCCGTCAACGGCGGCCCCGTCTCCAGGCCGGCGTCGCGCGCCAAATAGCTGAACATCGTCGTCGCCAGCGCGACGCGCTTGTTCGGCAGCGCCTGCACGACCTTCGCGAATTCTTCATGAAGAGCCCGCAAACGCCGCGAGACGGCAATGCCGTTTTCCGCATAGCGCGCCGCGTTTGGCGGATCGAGTTGCGCCAGCGCCTCGGCCAGCGTCAGCGCCATCGCGGCGCCTTGTTTCGGGCTGACAAACGGGTGCGGTTCGGCGTCGCCGGGGATTCGTTCGACGTTTTTGTCGAGGCGGATGATCGTCAACTTGGCGCGATAGTTCTCAGCCAACTTATCGAGCCACGGTTCGTAACCCGCCCCGACGGCAATCAACGCCTTGGCCTTTTCGATTGCCTTCATGTCGCCCGGCTGCAATTGGTAATCGTGCGCGCACCCGGCGGCGATCGGCACGAGTTGGCGCACGTAGACGCCGGGCGCGCCGTCGGCGACCGCCAGCGTCAGATTCTGCAACGGCAGGATCGTCGCCACCAAATTCAACGGTTTCCGCGGCCGGACAGCGCCCCGGCCGAAGGCCGGCGAAGCCAGCGTGGCGCACGCCAGCAACGCGACCGCCAACAGCCATTCGGTTTTCATGATGCGTTCTCTCCTTCAGCGCCGACGCGCACGCTGCCGTCAAGCAGTCGATTGTCGATGCCCGAGGGGCGTGTTCAGTCGGTTGTCTCCACAGTCTTTTCCTTCTCCACCATCGGGTAGAGGATCGGCAAGATCAGCAACGTCAATATCGTCGCCGTGACCAGCCCGCCGATAATGACCACCGCGAACGGTTGCGCGGTTTCGGCGCCGACCCTGTCCGACAGGGCGACTGGCAGCAGGCCGAGGATCGCCATCGAACTGATCATCGTGTCGACGCGGGCGCGGGAAACGGCGCCTTCGACGACCGCTTCCAGCATCGGTTTTCCTTCCAGCCGCAATTGCCGGATGCGCTCGACCAGGATGACGCCGCTTTGGATCGCGACGCCGAAGAGCGCAATGAAGCCGACCATCGAGGACACCGACAAGTTCAAGTGCGCGATCGGCAGCGCCAGAATGCCGCCCACTGCGGCGAACGGCACGCACAGCAGGATCAAGCCCGCCAGGCGGCCGGATGAGCCGAACGCCGAAAACAGCAGGAAGAACATGGCGAGCAGCGTCAGCGGAATCACGACCATCAGGCGTTTCGTGGCCCGTTGCTGGTTTTCGAACGCGCCCGCCCACGTGACCCGATAGCCTCGCGGCATTTTTTTGAGTTCCGGATCGGCCGCTTTCCGGGCGTCGGCGACCACGGAACCCAAAGCGCGGTCGCGCACGCCGAACTTGACGGCGATGCCGCGCGCGTTCTCCTCGCGATACAACTTGACGAAGCCCGAGGCCACCTTGACGGTCGTCACGGCGCCGAGCGTCAATCGTTCGCCGTTCGCGCCGAAAATGGGAATATTGCGAATCGAATCCAGGTCGGACACCGCGCGGGGCGCCAGTTTCACCGTCAGGTCGAACGTCCGCTCGCCTTCCAACACCTGCGTCGCCACGCCGCCGCCCATCGCTGTTTCGACCACCGTTTGGACGTCCGAAACGCTCAGCCCGTACCGGGCGATCGCGTCGCGATCGACGGCGATTTGAATTTGCGGCTGCCCCATCAGTTGTTCGGCGCTGACATCCACGGCGCCCGGAATATTTTTGATCGCCACCGTCAAATTGTCGGCCGTTTTTTGCAGGATGGCCGGGTCTTCGCCGAAGATTTTGATGCTCAGTTCGCTTTTGATTCCGGAGACGGCCTCGTTGATCATATCTTCCATATATTGACTGAATTGCGGGTCGATTCCGGGGATGGTCTTCAGCTTGGCCCCCATCGCGTCGCACAACTTCTCGCGCGTCTTTGCGGTCGTCCACTCCGACCGCGGCGTCAATCCGACGCCGAATTCGCAAATGTCGAACCCGTTGTTGTCGGTGCCGTCATCCGGGCGGCCGATGTTGCTGAATACATCGATCACCTCGGGAAACGACATCAAGATTTCGCGCATTTTTCTCACCACGCGCGCCGATTCGGACGGCGAAATCGTCGGCGGCATGAACACGCGGACCCACAGCGTGCCCTCGTCGAGCTTCGGCAAAAACTCGGTGCCCATCAGCGCCAAACAGACGCCGGCCGCGAACAACAAGGCCGCGACCCCTGCGAGAGCTTTCTTCCGGTGGCGGATCACGCCCAGCAGCAGGGGGCGATACCAACGGAGCAGCGCATGGACAAGGCGGGAATGCTTCAGCACGACTTTCTTCCGCAACGCAAAACTCGCCATCACCGGCACGATCGTCAGCGCAAGCAGCGTTCCGGCGATCACCGCGAAGGTCAGCGTCAGCGCCATCGGCTTAAAGATGCGGCCTTCGACGCGTTGCAGCGAATACAGCGGGATGAACGCCGTCAGCAGAATCGCCTTAGCGAACAGGATCGGCCGGCCCATTTGCGACACGGCATCGATAATGGTCGTTGTGAGCGGGGTGGGGTGGTCTTTTCGCTCTTCCATCAACCGCAGGATGTTCTCGATAATCACGACCGAGGAATCGACAATGATGCCAAAATCGATGGCGCCCATCGAAATCAAGTTCGCTGGAATGTGGCGCAGATCGAGCAGAAAAAACGCCCCGAGCAGCGACATCGGCACGACCGAGCCAACGACCAACGCCGAGCGGTAATTCCCCAGCCCCAGAAACAGCATCAGCACGCCCAACACCAGGAGGATGCCGGTGATCATGTTGTGGCGCACGGTATAAAGCGTCAGGTCAAGCAACGGCTCCCGATCGTAGTGCAAGGCGACTTTGACCCCGGGGGGCAGCAAGCGCTCGTTGATTTCGTCGACCTTCGCGTGGATCCGTTTCAATACTTCGCGCGCGTTCTCCCCGCGCTTCATCCAGGGGTTGCCTTGCGGGATGTCGTCGTTGTCCACCCAGTTTTGCGCCGTCGCGGCGACCGGCTGCCCGGCGCTCCGCTCCGGGCCCCGGCCAATGAACCACCCGTTCCGGAGAGACAACCCGACCTGATTCAAACGCACCTTCTCACCGATCACGACCGCGCCGACGTCGCGAATGCGGATCGGCACGCCGTTACGCGTATCCACGGCGATCGCCCCGATGTCTTCCGTGTTCTGGACGAACCCCAGGCCGCGCACAATGTACAGTTCTGAGCCGTGTTCCACGTAGGAGCCGCCGGCGTTGCGGTTGCCGTTCGACAGGGCGTCGAACACCTGTTTCACGGACACGTTGTAGGAGCGCAATTTTTGCGGATCGACCAGCACTTGATATTCTTTGATCGGTCCGCCGAAGCCGCTCGCGTCGACGACGCCCGGGACGGTTTTCAACTGCCGTTCGACGACCCAGGTCATCAGCGCTTTCAATTCCACGCCGGAGAAACCGGGCGGCGCCGTCATCATGTACCGGCAAACGTCGCCGATGGGGGTCGTGTCCGGCGACAGCGAGGCCTGCGCGCCCGCCGGCAAAGTCACTTCCGTCATGTGCTGGAAGGCCAGGTTGCGGACCAAGTCGCTGTTGGCGTCGTCGGCAAAAACCATCGTCACCACGGACAGCCCGAACAGCGAAAACGACCGCATGGACACCCGCTTGGGAATGCCGTTCATTTCGCTTTCGATCGGAATTGTGACGAGCTTTTCCACTTCCTCGGCGGCATGGCCCGGAAACAGCGTGATGATTTGCAATTCCAGGTTCGTCACGTCGGGATAGGCGTCGACCGGCAACGTGATGCAGGAGTGCACGCCAAAAAAAACGAACACCACCGTCAAGAACAGCAAGACGGCGCGGTGTTTCAGGGCGTAGGCGGTGAGTTTGCCCATCGTCATTTCCCCGCGTATTCGAGCAATTGCTGCAGGAGCAGGCTGCCGTCCGTCACGAGGCGGTGGCCGGCCATTAAACCGCCGGTCACATTGATTTTGCCGGCGTGTTCGCCGGCGATCTGGACCTCGTGCCGCGCGAACCGGCCCTTGCCCTCGTCGACGAACACGAAGTATTTGCCCTCTTTCACAAAAACGGCGCGCTTCGAGATCGCCATTTCCGGCGCGGCGCTTTTTTCCACATCCACCGTGACGTACATCTCGGCCTTCAGCGCCCGCGTCGGGTTGTCGACGCTGCCGCGCGCTTTGACCGTCCGGGTGCTCGGATCGAGCGCATCGGTGATAACGTTCAACGTCCCGGGGAACAGGTCCGTGGGATAAGCCTGCGTATAAACTTTGAAGATTTGTCCGGGGTGCAGCGACGACAAATCTTTTTCCGCGACGTCCATCTGCAACCACAGTTTCGTCGGGTCGGTCACGACAAACATCGGCGGCATGGCCGAAATCAGTTCATCGGGCCGGACTTCGCGCCCGATGCTCAGATTCCGTTCGACGACCACGCCGGCGACCGGGCTGCGCAAAGTGAAGGCGCCCGCCGTTTCCGCGCCGATCGAGCCGACGTTCGCCAGCCTCGTCAACGCCCGCTCTTTCTCGGCGCGCGCCCGGCCGAAATCGGCCTCCGCCCCCTCTACATCTTTTTTCGCGGCGGCCCCGTGATCGAACAAGTCGCGCATCCGCGACAAGGCGCGGTCGGTTTGCACGAAGTCGCTCTCCGCCTTGCGCGCATCCGCCTTCGCCTGGCCGAAATCCGGCGAATCGATCAGCGCCAGCGCCTGGCCTTTGGCCACGGGCTTGCCGATATCGACGAAGATTTCGCGCACGCGGCCGGCGAGCGGCGCAAAAACGCGCGCGGTGACGTCGTCGTTCCACATCAACCGGCCGGTCATCTGAATGAACGAGCCTTGCCGTATTTCGACCGGCTCGATCGTCAGCGACGCGAGTTGCGCGGGGTCGTTCAGGGTCAGGCGGTCCCCGACGACTTCATAAGGCCGATTTCCGTCCGCGGCCCCGGCCCGGGCGCAGCCGGTGAACGCGGCCGAAAAAATGACCATCGCAATTACGAAGAAGGTTTTCATGGCTTGCCTCTTCCCAGGGTTCAAACCCCGGGTAAATTGTGCATTGTTCATTGTTCATCGTTCATTGCTCACTGTTCACTGTTTTCCGAGCGCCGCTTTCAGCGACGCCGCCGCGGCGGCGGTGTCGCTCGCCGCTTGGGCCGCGCCCAGGCGGACATCGTTGTCGTTGCGTTCCGCCGACAGCAGATCGAGCAGCGAGGCGTTGCCCTTTTCATAGGCGTACGCCACGGCGAGCCGGACCTGCGCCGACCGTTGTCGAATTGAATCGCGATAGGCCCGCCAACGTAATTTGGCCGCCCGATACGCCGCCCGCGCCGTCAGCACGTCGGCGGCGATTTGCGCTTGCGTCTTCTCGACGGCGAGGCGCGCCTGCTCACTCGCGGCGGCGGCGGTGTGGACCGCGCCGAGGTTGAAATTCCAAAAAGGCAACGGCAGGCTCAGGCCGAAGCCGACCGTGTTCGGCTGCGCGGGCGGCTCGCGTTCGTACTGCGCGCTGATCGTCAAATCGGGAATCGCCATCGCCTTTTGCGAGCGGACATCCGCTTCGGCTTTTCGTTGCGCCGTTTGGGCCGCGACCAGGTCCGGACGCGGCCCCGCCGGCTCCTGCCCCTCGCCCGCCTCGACCTCCGCCAAGGCGTCCAGAGTTTCGACCGCCTTCCATTGGCCCGTCGGTTGCGAAATGCCTAGCAACGTCTCCAAGGCGATCCGCGCCGAAACGGCGGCCACCGCGGCAGTGTCCGCGTCGAGGTCGAAGCGTTCCGCCGCGATTTCAATCTGAATTTTGTCGGTGACCGAAATGTCGCCGGCCTTCAGCCGAACCGCCGCGATCTCGGCCTCTTTGCGCAAGGTCGCAGCCGACGCTTTCAGAATCCGCACGTTCTCCTCGGCCTGCACCGCCGCAACGTAACCGTTGGCGACGTTCAGATTGAGCAGCCGTTTGGCGTCGAGAAAGCGCGCGCGGGCGCTTTGCAGCCCCGCCGCCGCAGAATCCTGCCGGTGGCCGCGCTTGCCCAATTCGAAAAACTCGCTCACCCCGGCGGTAGTGTCGTAATTGCGCTCGAAAAAGCCGTTCCCCATCGTGGTCCGGCTCGTTCGATCGACATTAATCAGGGTTTCCGAGAGATTCAGCGTCGGATTCGGAAACTCGCGGGAGGTTTCGTCGACGCCCTTCGCCGCGTCCACATCGCCGCCGGCGGTGAGCAAATCCCAGTTGTTCTGCACGGCGAGGCGCTGCGCCTCGGCCAGCGACAGCGTCGCCGGCGCAGCGGTCGAGTCTGCAGCGCCGGTGACAGCCGGAACCGCGACGCCCCACAACGCCGCAATTAATCCGGACAACGCCCAAGCAAAGGTTGGCCCAAGCCAAAGCTTCTGCATCGAAGGCTCCTTTACGCAACCCGATCGGCGGCAACTTACGCCGCGCACAAGCCGTTCGTTTATGATTTCGCTCGCCGCGAACATTCGCGGGCCGCTTTGTCAGTCTTGTCGGGACTGCAATCTGGACGCCGCGCCGCGACAGGATCGTTGGCGAATGTTGACGACGGCGACGGTAAGGAGGCTAGGCAGACGTCGGTGGGGAGTTCTTCGGGGCCAGAGCCAAGGTCAGTTTGTGATCGAATGGTGCAGATGCAGGTTGCGGCGAATTCACCGTCAAGAGGACGGCAACCAGGGCCGCGATTGCCGCCGCCAGCACCCACATGCGGGTTTGATTCAAAAATGTCGCGTATATCTCGCAGGTCTCGCGGTCGACTGCTCGGAGGCCGCGCGACCCATCAGGAATCGGCGCCGCGCCTGGTCGCGGGTGTTCCCACTCGCCCGTGGCGCCGTTGTAGAAATGCGGAATGAGGGCCATGTGCAGCAACGCGAGCAACGGCCCGGCAATCAGGAGGAATACGATAATTTTCGCGATACGTTGCTTCATTGCCTCAATTCCAACGCTTAATTTCAACCTACACCTGCGCGGCTCCGATGTCAAAACCGATTTTTTGTCCGGCGCATGGCGACGCGGCGAACCCGCGCAGCGCCGCTGCCTGCTGCGTCCCGCTCGTCGCCCCGCCGCGCTTTCAACGGCCCTCGGCGTCGCCGAATCGCCGCCGCAATTGGCGGTGGCGGTTGGCAAACACCTTGCCGATGAACCACTTCACGACCGGGCCGAACCCGGACAGGCGCGGCCGGAAACGCACGCGGTCGCTCAGCCGGCAACCGCCGGCGAGCGTCGGTTCGAGCGAGCGCTCGTGCCGCCAATAAGCTTGGGACCATGACGTCGATTCTTCGAGAAAACCGCGGCCCGGGTCGATGCGCGTCAACTGCAAGCTGTGGCGATCGATGGGCAGCCACCGCAGAAGCAGCACCCAACTGCGAAACAAGACGACGCCCGTTTCCGCGTCGGCCACGCTTTTGTCGTCTGCCTCGGCCGGGCAGGTCATCCGCATCAGCGGCGACAGTTCGTCATTCACGCCGCGCCACGTCGTGATGACGCGCCACACGTCGGCCGGCGCCGCCGTGAGCGTCGAATCGAACGCCAACGACCATTCCTTATTCATCGAAATTACCCAGCCGATCGCGCGGTCAAAGCCGGTGCGTCAGAAGACATACGTAAAAGCGAGACCGCCGGTGGCCTGGACGCGATTCTGCGGCACGGACACGTTGGCGAGGCTCGTCGGTTGGCTTACCGTCAAGGGCAGAACCGCGCCGACGTTGAGCCGCGTGGAAAAACCCTTCGTGATCACGAAACGCACGGTCGGACCAATATCCAGCTTGGCGCCGCCGTCGGCTTCGTCCGTTTCCCAGAAGCCTTCCATGTCGTCGAGTTCCGCCTCGCCGCCCAGCCGCACCCAATCGGTGAGGGCGTAGGACGCGGCGACGGTCATAATCCAATCGACATCGTCGTAGCGCAACGCCGGCTGCCCGTTCGGCGTGGCCCTGCTCACGCTCACCGGTATTTGGGCCAACGCCGTGAACGCCGCGTTGAAGCCGCCCCACGAACGGTCGAGGGTCACGTGCACGCGCGGGATCGAGGTCTGATTGTAATCTTGCAAATACCCCAGGCCCAAAGAGAGATTCACGGCCTGGCCGTCCTGATTCAGCAGGCGCGCATACACGTCGCCCGCGAAGGAGTAATTTTGCTTGATGGAGCTTTCGGCGGCGTTCTTGTTCGACGTGGGAATCGCCGCGGCGCCCCAGAGATCGACCGAAAGCCAACTGGTCCCGGCGACGCGAAACGCCAGGGCCTGTTCCATCGCATTATTGCCGAGCAATCTCGTATCGCGCGTGCCGTAGTCGGTTTCGGTTTCGAAATTGAGATCGCCGCGCACGGCGAACCAGTTGCCGGTCTGGAAAAGATAGTAGGCGTCGTCGGCGGCGCCGGCCAACAGGGGAAAACAAAGGCAAAGTCCGGCCCATAGCAGGCCGCGGAAATATCTCATGTTTCGCGCTCCTTGTCGGTGTCGAGCCTGGTCGCCGCCAAACCGGCTCGGCGTGTCGATGATGACAGAAGCCGGGCGAAAGTCAACGATGCCGCCTTTATTAGCGCAAAACTCACGCGGTGGCTGATCAAAACTGACGCGCGGAAATGCGTCGTGTTTCGCGCTCGGCCAAGAGAAGGCTGCGGGAGCGGCGGCGGCGTCTTACGCGTCCGGCGAGGCGTCGTCATCCGTCGGCGACGCGTCGTCGTCGGTCGGCGAAACGTCGTCGTCGTCATCCGTCGGCTGGCATGCCTTGGCTTGCGCGCGCTGCGCGTAGGGATAGAAATTGTAGCTCGGCCACAGGGCCGCAATGCGATTGTACTGAGCCTCGGGAATCGGCTCGACGCCTTCCGGCGGACACGGTCCCTGGTGATCGTTCACATCCATGGTAATCGTCTCGACCTGACCGGGATCGATTTCCTGAGGGTCGGCGCTGGCAATGGGCACGCAATTCACAGGGTTGCACGTCGGATCGGCCCACGCCGCGACCATGAGGACGTAATCGGAACCGGCGTCCACCGTCTTCTTGGCGCTGGTCGCGCCGAGCGCGATTTCGCCAAACTGCGTGCCCAGGTAATACGATTGGCAGATCGTCCACGGCGGCGAGAAGTCGAAAGCCGTGCTGTTGAAGTCGTTGAAGATTGCGGCGGTCGCTTTGTCGCTGCTGATCGAGCTGTTCCCGCAGGCGAAAAAGAGAAACGCCAATGGCGTCATCAACGCCAACGCCGCAATTCCGGTCGCCCAGTGCTTCATTTCGGAAACTCCCTTCGACCATGCGTGGTAACACGATTGCAAAACGCATAACACGGATGACTCGCTGACGCAAGCGGAAAACAACGGGCCATGGCGAATTCGTCAGCCAAACGATGGGTGGATGGGGCAAATAATAGGACGCGCCATCCGCCGCTGCGAGATCATCCGGGAATCGTCAGGCGTGCGACCGTCGAAGGACTGCTTGCGCCTGGCGGGTGGCGTGGCCAAAATGAGCGCGCCGAACGCTGAGATGCAGATACGTTGTTTTGACCGTGGTAAGAAAGGCCGCGCCCGATGATGAAACGCGTTGAGCCGAAATGAGAGCCGACCAGGCAAGCCGCACCGCCGAGTACGCCGCCGCTTTTCGGGCGCTGGAAAACGCTCGGCGTCCGGCAGGGGCGCGATTGTTCGAAGACCCTTTTGCCGTGCAATTTCTCGGGCCGTCATTGCAGCGCATCGCCCGCTGGGCGGCCCTGCCGTTCGCCGGCGCGCTGGTGCGCGGGTACGTGGACCGTCGCTGGCCGGGCGCGATGACTTCGGGCATCGCGCGCACCCGCCTGATCGACGAGCTCCTGCTCGCGGGCGTCCGCGATGGCATCCGGCAGGTGGTCATCCTGGGCGCGGGCTTCGACTGCCGGGCTTACCGTCTGCCGGAACTCGCCGGCTGCCGGGTCGTCGAGGTGGATCATCCGGCCACGCAGGCGCGAAAACGGGAACGGTTGGCGACGCTTCTGGACACGACGCCCGATCATGTTTCCTTCGTCGCCGCCGATCTGACGCGGCAGGACCTGCGTAGCGTCCTGCATATGGCTCGCCTCGAACGCGACGAGCGCGCGTTCGTCCTGTGGGAGGGCGTGACCCACTACCTGGGCGAGACCGCCGTAGACGCCACCCTGCTCGCCCTGGCCGCCGCCACGGCGCCCGGCAGCCGCCTGGTCTTCACGTATCTCCACGGCGGGCTGTTGGACGGCACGGTGGACTTCGACGGCTCGCGCGCTTCAAAAGAGCAGGTCGCCGGCGATGGCGAGCCGTGGATCTGGGGGATGGACCCGGGGCAGATGCCGGCGTTTCTGGCCGCGCGCGGGCATCGCCTGCTGGAAGACACCGGCGCCAACGAGTTTCGCGCGCGCTATTGGGGCGCGCGCGGCCGGCGGATGCGCGGCTTCGCTTTCTACCGGGTCGCCCTGGCGGAGAACATCGCCGGCGGGCCGGTCGCGCAGAGCACTTCGCCGCCGGCGTAGGCGTTGCGTTCTATTCCGCCAGCAACTGATCGACCATCGCGAAAAAGTGGCGGTCGTTGTAGTCGCGCGGGCCGACGAACCATTTGCGCACGACGCCTTTTTTGTCGATCAGGAAGGTCGTGGGGAAGCCGCTGATGTTGTACGCGGTTGCGACTTTGCGGTCGCGGTCGTGGAAGACGGGGAACGCCAGCGGCGTAGCGGCTGTTTTCCGGTTGTAGTCGGCGAGAAAATCGCGCACCGATTTGTCGTCGGATTCGTCCACCGACACCGCCATGACTTTGAAGTCGGGGTTGCCCTCGTACTTCCGATACAGTCCCTGGATCGAGGGCAATTCGTCAAGGCACGGGCGGCACCACGTGGCCCAGAAATTCAGGAAGACGACCTTGCCCTTGAGGTCGGCGGTCGCGATGACGGCGCCGTCGAGGCCGGTCATCTGCACCGCGGGGGCCGGCATGTTGAGCGTGGAAAGGCCCGCACCGCCGCAGCCGGCGCCGTTGCCGAGCACCGCGCGGAGCATGAACATGGCGAGCACGAGGAACATCAGGAAGAAGAGGCGGAAGTCCCCGTACCACGGTTTGATTTTCTTCTCGGCGCTTTCGCCAGCGATTTGATCCATCGAACGATCCCTCAAAAAACGAACGAGGCAGGAAGTCGTTTCTTCCTGCCCCGCCATTCTACTCGATTTGCCGCGGCGCGATAAGAGCGCAGCGCGCGGCGAGCTACGGTTGTTTCGGCTCCTCGGGCGTCGGCTCCTCGGCGGCCGGCGGCGTTTCGACCGGCACGGTCTCGTCCGGCGCCGCGGGGGCTGGTTCCTCGGCCGGGGCCGGCGCCGCTTTTTCGGCTTCGGCCTTGACCTTGGGCTTGCCGCGTCGTTTGGCGGCCGATTTCTTGCTCTTTTCGGCCACTTCTTCGTCGGCGGCGAGGAATTCGATAAAGCTGACGCGGGCGCCGTCGCCGATGCGGTCGCCGACTTTGATGATCCGCGTGTAGCCGCCGGAGCGATCGGCGAAACGGGCCGCGAGTTCGTCGAACAATTTGGTCACGGCGTCTTTGTCGCGCACGAAGGCCAACGCCTGGCGCCGCAGATGCAGCTTGCGCGCGGCGATGGAGGTGTCGGCGGCGTTCTCGCCGAGGGCGCGGGCGCGTTTGGCGATCGTCACCATTTTTTCGACGTAGTGACGGAGTTCTTTCGCCTTTTCGTTCGTCGTCTTGATCCGCTCGTGGACGATCAGACTGGTGGTCATGTTCCGCCACATGGCGTAGCGGTGCGTCGAGTTGCGGTTGAATTTTCTTCCGGTTTTCAGATGGCGCATCGTTCTTCCCTTCTAACTCCCGACTTCGTTCTCCCGGCTGCCTACTCCACGGTCTCGTCGATCTCGTCGGGGGGATTCCAAACCGGAACCCGCATGCCGAGCGAGAGGCCCATTTCGGCCAGGATTTCCTTGATCTCGTTGAGCGACTTGCGGCCGAAGTTCTTGGTCTTCAGCATTTCGGCTTCGGTCTTCTGCACCAATTCGCCGATGTAGCGGATGTTCGCGTTCTTCAGGCAATTGGCGCTGCGCACCGACAATTCGAGTTCTTCGACCGAGCGGTTGAGGTTCTCGTTGAGGAGTTCGTCTTCTTCCTCGATCACCTCTTCGTAGACTTCTTCCTCTTCGTCGAAGTTGATGAACACCGTGAACTGCTCTTTGAGCACCTTGGCCGCCAGCGCGATCGCGTCCTCGGGGGTGGTCGAGCCGTCGGTCCAGAGTTCGAGGATCAACCGGTCGTAGTCCGTGCGGCGGCCGACGCGGGCGTTGGTCACTTGGTAATTGCACTTGACCACGGGGCTGAAATTCGCGTCGAGCATGATCGTGCCGATCGGCACTTCTTCCTCGACCAGGTATTCGGTCGGGACGTAGCCGCGACCGCTGCGGATTTCCAATTCCATCGAGACCGACGCTTCCTTCGACATCGTGGCGATCACCAGGTCGGGGTTGAGCACCGTGACGTTGGGATCGGTGTCGATCATGCCGGCCTTGATCGTGCCGCTGCCTTTGGCCTTCAGCCGCAATTTGCGGGTTTCGGGGGTCGCCATTTTCAGGCGGACCTGTTTGAGGTTCAGGCAGATATCGGTGAGGTCTTCTTTGACGCCCGGCAGCGTCGTAAATTCGTGGGCCGCGTTTTCGACGCGCACGGCGGTGATCGCCGAACCTTGCAGCGTCGAAAGCAGGACGCGACGCATCGCATTGCCGAGCGTCGTGCCGAAGCCCCGTTCGAGGGGTTCGGCGATGAAACGTCCGTAGTTGCCGGTGACATTTTCGCCCACGATGCGCTTGGGACGGATTAAATCGCGCCACACATGGTACATCGTTCAACTCCCTTTCCGGTCGGCTCGTTCGGTCGCCGTGTTACTTCGAATACAACTCGACGATCAACTTCTCGTTGATCGTGCCGCCAATCTCTTCGCGGGTCGGATTGGATTTCACCTCGCCTTCGAGCTTGTCGGGGCGGATTTCCAACCAGGGCGGCGTCTGGCGGCGGCCCATGGCCTCGACCGCCTCGACAATCAACGGAACTTTCCGGCTCTGCTCGCGCACCGCGACGGTCTGGCCGGGTTTGACGATGGCGCTGGGCACGTTGGTCTTGCGGCCATTGATGGCGAAATGGCCGTGTCGCACCATCTGCCGCGCCTGCCGCCGGCTCGCGGCGAAACCCATGCGGAAGACGACGTTGTCCAGGCGGCGTTCGAGCAACGACAGCAGGTTGTCGCCCGTGACGCCCTGCATGCGCTCGGCCTTGGCGAAGTAGCCGCGGAATTGCCGCTCCAGAATGCCGTAGTAGCGCTTCGCTTTTTGTTTCGCGCGAAGCTGGGCGCCGTAATCGCTCGACTTGCCGCGCCGCTGCCAATGCTGGCCTGGGATTTGTTCCTTGCGGCGTTCAAAGGCGCACTTGTCGGTGAAACAGCGATCGCCCTTCAAAAACAGTTTCTCGCCTTCGCGGCGGCAATATCTGCAAACAGGTCCGGTATACTTTGCCAATGTCCGTCCTCCTTAGACGCGCCGCCGCTTCGGCGGCCGGCAACCATTGTGCGGAATCGGGGTCTCGTCGCGGATCATCGTGATCTTGAAGCCGCAGGCCAGCAGGCTGCGCAGCGCGGCTTCGCGGCCCGGCCCGGGCCCCTTCACGAGGATCGACAACTGCTGGACGCCATGTTCGCCGGCTTTGCGCGCGGCGTCTTCGGCGGCGAGCTGGGCGGCGAACGGCGTGCCTTTGCGGCTGCCCTTGAAGCCCTGCGTGCCGCTGCTGGACCAGCACAGGGTGTTGCCGGACGCATCGCTGATCGTCACGATCGTGTTGTTGAACGTGCTCTTAATATGGGCCACGGCCTGCGGCACGTTCTTCTTGATCTTCTTTTTAGCACCGCGCTTGGGGGATGCCATCGATTACCCTCCCGTTCCTTACTTTTTCCGGCCCATCGTCCGGCGCGGCCCTTTGCGCGTCCGAGCGTTGGTGTGGGTGCGCTGGCCGCGCACGGGCAGACCGCGGCGATGGCGCAGCCCACGATAGGCGCCCAGGTCCATCAGCCGTTTGATGTTCATCTGCGTTTCTTTGCGCAGATCGCCTTCGACCTTGACCTTCGCGTCGATGATCTGGCGGATGCGCGCGACCTGGCCGTCCGTCAACTTGGCGGCGCGGACCGACTGGTCGATCCCCGCTTCCTCCAGAATCTTCTGGCTCGTCGTGCGGCCGATTCCGTAGATGTAGGTGAGCGCGATCACGATCCGTTTGTCGTTCGGAATGTCGACGCCTGCTATACGTGGCACTGGCTGCCTCCTTCTATCCTTGGCGCTGCTTGTGCTTGGGGTTTTCGCAAATGATCCGCACCACGCCCTTGCGCCGGATCACCTTGCACTTGTTGCAACGCTTTTTCACCGATGCTTGCACTTTCATACTCGCTCCTTAACCCAACGAATCAGATATCAAACGTCACTTCGCCCGATAGGTAATCCGGCCGCGCGTCAAATCGTACGGGGAAAGCTCCACCGTCACCTTGTCGCCCGGCAGGATCTTGATGTAATGCATGCGCATCTTGCCGGAGATGTGCGCCAGCACTTGGTGGCCGCTGTCCAACTGCACGCGAAACATCGCGTTGGGCAACGGTTCGATCACCCGGCCTTCCACCTCGATCGCCCCTTCTTTCGCCATTTGCTTCCTTCTCAGCCCACTTGGGACAAAATTTCGGGCCCGTCTTCGGCGATGAAGATCGAATGCTCAAAGTGGGCCGCGAGACTGCCGTCCGCCGTCACCGCCGTCCACCCGTCATCCAGAATGTCGATCGCCCAATTCCCGGCGGCGACCATCGGCTCCAGCGCCAGCGCCATGCCCGCCCGCAGCCGCACGCCCTGCCCCGGATTGCCGAAGTTGGGCACCTGCGGCCCCTCGTGCGGCGCGGCTCCGACGCCGTGCCCCACCAGGTCGCGGATCACCGAAAAACCCGCCGCCTCCGCGTGCCGTTGCACCGCCGCCGAAATATCGCCGATCCGGTTGCCCGGCCGCGCCTGCGCGATCGCCAAATACAGCGATTCCTCGGTCGTGCGCATCAGCCGTTCCGCGAGTTCGCTCATCGGGCCGATCCCGAAGCTCAACGCGGCGTCGCCGTACATGCCCTCGTACACGACCCCGAAATCGATGCTCACGAGGTCGCCTTCGCGCAAGAGACGCCGCGCCGAAGGGATGCCGTGCACCACTTCCTCGTTCAGGGAGATGCACAGGCTTTTCGGAAAGCCGTACAACCCCAGGAACGCCGGCCGCACCTTGCGCTGCTTGCACAGGTCCTGCGCCATGCGGTCCAGGTCCAGCGTGGACATGCCGACCGCGGCGACCTCGCGCAACGTCGCGAGAATCTCGGCGACGTGGCGATTGGCCCGGCGGAGGCGCTCGACTTGCTCGGGCGTCTTCAGATTGATGACACTGCTATTCAAAGACCGCTGCTACGCGCTGGCCGATGTCGGCCGGCGCGCCCACGCCGTCGATGCGGCGAAGCAGTTTTTTACCGTCGTAATACGCGATCAGCGGCGAGGTCTGGCCGTGATAATTGGCCAGGCGCTTCCGGATCGTTTCTTCCTTGTCGTCGTCGCGGACGATCAACGCGTTGCCGCAACGGTCGCAGACGCCCGCTTGCTTCGGGGGCATCGTCTTGACGTGGAACATCGCGCTGCAATTCGGGCAGGTCAAACGGCCCGTGAGGCGGCCGACGATGTTCGCGTCCGGCACGTCGATGCAGACGACGTGATCGAGCTTTTCGCCGCGTTCGGCCAGCATAGCGTCGAGCGCCTGGGCCTGGGCGACCGTCCGCGGGAAACCGTCGAAGAGGTAGCCCTTGCCGCAATCGCTGCACGCGAGCCGTTCGCGGATGATCCCGATGATGACGTCGTCCGGCACGAGCTGGCCGGCGTCCATGAACGCCTTGGCCTTCCGGCCGAGATCGGCGCCGGCCTTGATCGAGGCGCGGAGAATGTCGCCGGTCGAGACCTGCGGAATGTCGAACCGCTGAATCAGATTCTGCGCTTGCGTGCCTTTGCCGCTGCCGGGCGGGCCGAGCATAATCAGACGCATTGGTTACCTCCGTCCTTTGAATTTGCCTTTGGCGCCCAGGAACCCTTCGTAATGCCGGGTCAGCATGTGCGCTTCGACTTGCTGGATCGTGTCGAGCGCGACGCCGACGACGATCAACAACGAGGTGCCGCCGAAGTAGAACGGCACCTGGAACTGCGCGATCAGGATCGTCGGCAGCACGCAGATCATCGAAACGTAGATCGCGCCGCCCAAGGTGATCCGGGTGAGAATCCGGTCGATGTAGTCGGCCGTCGGCTTGCCCGGACGGCGGCCCGGGATATACGCGCCGGATTTCTTCAGGTTCTCCGCGACGTCGACCGGGTTGAACGTGACCGCGGTGTAGAAGTAGCAGAAGAACACGATCAGGCCGACGTACAGCACGTTGTACAGCACGGCGGTCGGCTGCAGCCACTCGTTGAACTTCACCAGAATCGGGTTGTCGAAGAACTGCGTGATCGTCGAGGGGAACATCAGCACGGAGCTGGCGAAAATCGGCGGAATAACGCCGGAGGTGTTGATGCGCAACGGCAGATACGTGCTCGCGCCGCCGTAAATCTTCCGGCCGACGACGCGCTTCGCGTGCTGGATCGGAATCTTCCGCTGGGCGCGCTCGACCAGGATGATGAACCAGATCACCACGACCATCGCGACCAGGACCGGCAGCATCTTGAAGATGCCGCGCGTTTCCTGCCACGCGGTGTAGCCGAGTTTGACGATCGCCGCCGGCATGCGGGCAATGATGCCGCTGAAGATGATCAGGCTGATCCCGTTGCCGATGCCGCGCTCGCCGATCTGTTCGCCGAGCCACATGATGAACGCGGTGCCCGACGTCAGCGTCGCCATCGTCATCAGGCGGAACTTCAGGCCGGGAACCATCACGGCGTTGCCGCCCAGCAGGCCGTTTTCCAGCGCGTAGGCGATCATGTAGCTCTGGAACGCCGAGAGGATCACCGTGCCGTACCGGGTGTATTGGGTGATCTTGCGGCGGCCGACCTCGCCCTCTTTGCTCAAGCGCTCGAGGTAGGGGATCACGACCGTCAACAGTTGCAAAATGATCGACGACGACACATACGGCATGATGCCCAGCGAAAAGATCGAGCCGTGCTCCATCGCGCCGCCGGAAAACATCGAGAACATGCCGAGGATCGTGCCTTGCTTCGAGGCGAACCAATCCGCGATCATCTTCCCGTTGACGCCCGGCGTCGGCACGACGCAGCCGACGCGATAAATCGCCAGCATAATGAAGCTGAACAGCACCCGCCGTTTCAGCTCGGGAATCTTGAAAATATTGCCAAAAGCGCCGATCACCGCTTTGCCCTCGCCGGCTTTTGAATTTGTTCGAACGCGCCGCCCGCGGCGACGATCTTCTCCACCGCCTGCTTCGAGGCCTTGTGGGCCTTCACCTTCAGCGGCTGGGTCAATTCGCCGTCGGCCAGGATTTTCAAGCCGTCTTTCGCGAGCTTCCGCACGAGTTTCTTGGCGATCACGGTCTCCGGATCGACCACGTCGCCGGCCTGAAAGTGCGTCGCGATTTCGGTCAGATTGAGGATCGAGAATTCCTTGCGGAACAGATTGCGGAACCCGCGTTTCGGCAGGCGCCGCTGCAGCGGCATCTGGCCGCCCTCGAACCCGGGGCCTTTCGTGCCGCCCGCGCGCGCCCGCTGGCCTTTGTTGCCGTGGCCCGCCGTCCGGCCCAGGCCCGACGCTTCGCCGCGGCCGCGGCGCTTGGTGTTTTTCCGCTCCCGCTTGGCCGGCGGTTTGAGATTGCCGAGGTGAATCATGAGGCGACCTCCTCCACCTTCACGAGGTGGATGACCTTCTTCACCATGCCGCGGACGCAGGGGTTGTCGGGCAATTCGACCGTGCGGTGCAATTTGCCCAGACCCAGCGTGCGCAGGATGACGCTGTACTTCTTCGGCCGGCCGATGCCGCTGCCGGTTTGCGTGATGCGCAGTTTGCCGTTCATCGCTGCTCTCCCGCTTCTCGCCTGGCGCTACTCGGCGACGACGCCGTCGGTCGGCGTCAAAGCGCGTTGATATTCATGGGGCCAGCGCAGCCGCTTCAGGCCGTCCACCGCCGCCTTGACCACGTTGTGGGCGTTGCGCGAGCCCAGGCACTTGGTCAGGATGTTGGAGACGCCCGCGGCCTCGAGCACGGCCCGGACCGCGCCGCCGGCGATCACGCCGGTGCCTTCGCCGGCCGGCTTGAGCATGACCGACGCCGCGCCGAAGCGCCCGGTGATCATGTACGGAATCGTGCCGCCGTCGGCGATCGGGACGCGAAACATGTTCTTTTTCGCGCGTTCGACGCCTTTGCGGATCGCCTCGGGCACTTCCGCCGCCTTGCCCAGCGCGACGCCCACTTTGCCCTTGCCGTCGCCGACGACGACCAGCGCGGAGAAGTGGAAACGCCGGCCGCCCTTGACGACCTTCGCGACGCGCGCGATGTGCACGACTTTGTCGATGAACTCCGGTTCGTCTTCGCGAAACGGGCGATTGTGCTCGCGATGTTGCTCGGCCATTCGTTAACTCCCTAAAAATCCAGCCCGGCTTCGCGGGCCGCGTCGGCCACTGCTTTGATCCGACCGTGGTACAGGAAACCGTTGCGGTCGAAGACGACCTGTTTCTGATTCATCGCCAGCAGACGCGTCGCGATCAGCTTGCCGACGGCCTTGGCCTTGGCGATTTTCCCTTTGTCCGCGGGCTTCGGGAACTCTTTATCCAGCGTGCTCGCCGCCGCGATGGCGGACCCGTGCTCGTCGTCGATCACCTGGACGTAGATGTGTTTGGCGCTGCGGAAGACGCACAGCCGCGGGCGCTCGGGCGTGCCGCGCACCTTGCGCCGCACGCGCCGCTGACGCCGTTCCCTCGCCGACAGGTTCTCTTTCTTGTACGACACGTCGCGACCCTTTCCTTAAGCGGAAGTCTTGCCTTCCTTCCGGCGAACCTTCTCCTCGGTGTACTTGATGCCCTTGCCCTTATAGGGTTCCGGCGGACGCAGGCGGCGCACATTCGCCGCGAACTGCCCGACCAAGCGCTTGTCGATGCCGGTGACGACCAAATGGGTGTTCTTGTCCACCCGCACCTCGATGCCCGGCGGCACCGCGATCTCGGCCGGCTGCGTGAAGCCGACGGTGACGAAAAGCGTCGGACCCTTCACCTCAGCGCGGAAGCCGACGCCGATGATGTCCAGTTCGCGGACGTAGCCCTTGGTCACGCCGACGACCATGTTGTTGATCAGCGTGCGCGCCAGACCTTGCTGCGCCGAGGCGCCGGCCTGCGCGTCGTCGCGCGACACCAGCAGGCGGCCCGGCTCCTGGGCGACGGCCACCTGGGCGTTGTGCTCGTAGGCGAGCTTGCCCTTAGGGCCTTCGACCTGGACCCGGCGGCCCTGGATCTGCACCTTCACCCCCGCGGGGATCGGAATCGGCAATTTGCCTATGCGGCTCATCGTTCTCGCTCCTGCGAAGTAATCGCTACCAAATTTCGGCCAGCAACTCGCCGCCGAGGCGTTGTTCCACGGCGCGTTTGCCGGTCATCAATCCCTTGCTGGTGGTCAGGATGGCGACGCCCATCCCGCCCAGCACTTTCGGGATTTCGTCCCAGCCCACGTACCGGCGCAAACCCGGCCGGCTCAGCCGGCGGATGCCGGTGATCGTCGGTTCGCCGCCATCGCGGTAGCGCAGGTAAATCTTCAAGACGCCCTGCTTCTCGTCTTCGACGACGCGGTAAGCTTTGATGAACCCTTCTTCGCGCAGGATCTTGGCGACCTCGGCCTTGATCTTCGACGAGGGCATCTCGACTTTGTCGTGTTTGGCGTGACTGCCGTTGCGAATCCGCGTCAGCATATCGGCCAGGGGATCAGTCATGACCATGCTCGAACTCCTTGCTCACCAGCTCGACTTAACGACGCCGGGCAATTCGCCCGACAGCGCCAGTTTCCGCACGCACAGGCGGCACATGTCGAATTTGCGGTGGTAGCCGCGCGACCGGCCGCACAGGGGGCACCGGTTGTAGCGGCGCACCTTGAATTTCGGCGTTTGCCGCGCCCGGATGCGAATCGATTTCTTTGCCACGGCTTGCTCCTGTCAGCGAGTCCGGAAAGGCACGCCCATTTGCTTGAGCAGCGCGTACCCTTCCTCGTCGGTTTTCGCCGTCGTAACGATCGTCACGTTCAACCCCCGGATCTTGTCGATCTTGTCGTAGTTGATCTCGGGGAAAATGATCTGCTCGCGCACGCCCATGGTGTAGTTCCCGCGGCCGTCGAAGGCCTTGTCGGAGACGCCGCGAAAGTCGCGCACGCGCGGCAGGGCGATGCTCACGAGGCGATCGAAGAACTCGTACATGCGCGTCCCGCGCAGCGTGACGCGCGCGCCGATGTTCATGCCTTCGCGCAGCTTGAACGCGGCGATGCTCTTGCGGGCCTTGGTGATCACGGCCTTCTGGCCGGTGACCGCGGTCAACTCGTCGACCGCAAAGTCGAGCACCTTGACGTTCTGGATCGCTTCGCCCAGGCCCATGTTCAGGATGATCTTGTCGAGATGGGGCACCTGGTTCGGGTTCTTGTACCCGAACTGCTTAATCAGTTCCGGGACCACCGTCTCGTCATAGAATTGCTTCATTCTCGGCGCCATCGTACGTCCTCCGCCCTTTATTCGATCACATCGTTGCAGCGTTTGCAGACGCGGACTTTGGCGCCGTCGGCGGTCCGCTCCAACTTGATGCGCGTCGGCTGGTTGCAGCGCCCGCACACGAGCATCACGTTCGAGACGTGAATCGGCGCTTCCTTCTCGACAATGCCGCCCTGCTGATTGGTCTTGCTGGGGCGCGTGTGCCGTTTGATCATGTTCATGCGCTCGACGACCACGCGGCTCGATTCGAGCAGCACCTTGAGCACCTTGCCGCGCTTGGCGGCGTTGTCGAGGCGGCCGCGCTCTTTGCCGGCGATCACCGCCACGATGTCGCCCTTCTTAATGTTCATGCGCACGGCGACCTTCGGTTTGCCCTGGGGTTTCTTTTTGGCCATCGTCGTCTCCTACAATACTTCCGGCGCGAGGCTGATGATGCGGTTGAAGCCCTTGGTCCGCAGTTCGCGGGCGACCGGCCCGAAAATACGGTTGCCGATCGGCTCCTTCTGCTTGTTGATCAGCACGGCGCTGTTTTCGTCGAACCGCAGGTAGGTGCCGTCGGGGCGCGGAATGCGATCTTTGGTCCGCACGATGACCGCTTGCGCGACTTCGCCCTTTTTCACCTTGGCGGCCGGCGCCGCTTCTTTCACGGACACGACCACAATGTCGCCGACCTTGGCGTACCGGCGTTTCGAGCCGCCGAGCACTTTGATCGTCATCAACTTGCGCGCGCCCGAGTTGTCGGCGACGTTGAGGATGGTTTGCATCTGGATCATGGCGTCCTCCGGCTCACTCGGCCCGTTTCACGATCTTCACCAGCCGCCAGCGCTTGCGCGCCGACAACGGGCGGCTTTCGACGATCTGCACGGTGTCGCCCACATGGGCCTCGTCCTTCTCGTCGTGGGCCATGTATTTCTTGCTGCTGCGAATGTACTTTTTGTAGGTCGCGTGTTGGTAGAAACGCTCGACCGCCACGGTGACGGTTTTCGTCGCCTTATCCGACACCACCACGCCCTGCAACATCCGCCGCGAGCCGCGTTCTTTCTCGTCAGTCATTTTTCTTCCCCAGCAGCGCTTGTTCGCGGATCACGGTCTTGACACGGGCGATGTCCCGCTTGACTTCGTGCAGGCGCGAGGTGTTTTCCAGTTGCCCGGTGAACATCTGAAAGCGCAGGTTGAACAATTCCTGGATCAGATCGTGCTCCTTGACCGCCAATTCGTCGGCGTGCAATTCGCGCAGTTCGCTACTCTTCATGGTGCCCCTCCCGCATCACGAACCGGGTCTTGATCGACAGCTTGTGCGAGGCCAGACGGAAGGCTTCCTTGGCGATTTCCTCGGTGACGCCCTCCATTTCGTACAGCATCCGGCCCGGCACGATGACCGCGACGTAATACTCCGGCGCGCCTTTGCCCTTGCCCTGGCGCGTTTCGGCCGGCTTCTTGGTCATCGGTTTGTCCGGGAACACCCGGATCCAAATGCGGCCGCCGCGTTTGATGTGGCGGGTCATGGCAATACGGGCCGCCTCGATCTGCCGCGACGTCAGCCGGCCGCGGCCGATCGCCTGCAGGCCGTACTCGCCGAAATTCAACGTGTTGCCCCGATACGATTCGCCCTTGAGCTGGCGCTTCATCTGCTTGCGAAACTTGCTCCGCGCGGGCATTAGCATGACGAACTCTCCTCAATTCACGACGTGACGACGTCGCCGTGATAGATCCAAACCTTGACCCCGATGATGCCGTACGTCGTCTTCGCCTCCGCGAACCCGTAGTCGATGTCCGCGCGCAACGTGTGCAACGGCACCCGGCCCTCGCGGTACCACTCGTAGCGGCTCATTTCCGCGCCGCCCAGGCGGCCCGAGGTCGCGATGCGGATGCCTTTGACGCCCATCTTCATCGCGTTGCCGACCGATTTTTTCATCGCGCGGCGGAAGGCGATGCGGCGCACCAATTGGTTGGCGACGTTCTCGGCGACGAGCTGCGCGTCGATGTCCGCCCGCCGGATCTCCTGGATCTTGATGTAGATCTCGCGGTTGAACATCGTTTGCAGTTCTTTGCGCAGCACTTCCACCTCGGCGCCCTTTTTGCCGATGATGATGCCCGGGCGCGCGGTGTGGATCGTCAGGTCCAACTTGCTCGCGCGGCGCTCGATTTCGATCTTGCTGATCGCCGCGTGGCCGATCTTCTCTTTGATGAATTTGCGCAGGCGCAGGTCCTCGTGCAGGAAATCCTTGTACGCCCGACCCTCGGCGAACCACCGGCTGTTCCAGTCTTTCGTGATCCCGAGGCGGAAACCGATTGGATGTGTTTTCTGTCCCACGTGGCGCCCCTTTACCGCTGATCCAGGATGACGGTGATATGGCTCATCCGTTTGAAATACCGATCGACGCGACCGCGCGCGCGGAAGCGAATCCGCTTCATGGTCGGGCCGCCGTCGACGATGACGTTCTTCACGTACAACGCGTCCACGTCGATCCCGCCGCGCTGGTTCGCGTTGGCCAGCGCCGACGACATCACTTTGTAAATGACCGGCGCGCTGCCCTTCTTCCCGGAGAACTTCAGAATCTGCAACGCTTCGGCCACCGGCTTGCCCTTGACCTGCTTCGCCACGACGCGGCCTTTGAACGCGGACAGATGCAGGAAGCGTCCCTTGGCGCGAATTTCCGTGCTTTCGTCGTCCATTTCCCTTGCTCCGTTCTACTTGGCTTTGCGATCGCCGGAGTGCCCGTGAAACGTGCGCGTCGGCGAGAACTCGCCCAGCTTGTGGCCGACCATGTTCTCCGTGACGTAGACCGGAATGAACTTCTTGCCGTTGTGCACGGCGAAGGTCATGCCGACCATGTCCGGGATGATGGTCGAGCGTCGCGACCAGGTCTTGATCACTTGCTTCGAGCCGGCGTCCCGCGACCGCTCCACTTTCGCCAGCAGATGACCGTCAATAAACGGTCCCTTCTTTACGCTGCGGGCCATGCACGAGCCTCCTTACTTCTTTCCACGCCGTTTGACGATGTACTTGCTCGTCGATTTTTTCTTGTTGCGGGTCTTGTAACCCTTCGTCGGTATGCCCCACGGCGTCACCGGGTGGTTGCCCTTCGAACGCCCTTCGCCGCCGCCGTGCGGATGGTCGATCGGGTTCATCGCCGTGCCGCGGACGTTGGGCTTGATGCCCAGCCAGCGGCTGCGCCCGGCCTTGCCGATGTGCAGGTTGGCGTTGTCGATGTTGCCGAGCTGGCCGATGGTCGCGTAGCAGCGGTGGAAAATTTTGCGCATTTCGCCGCTGGGCATTTTCAGCAGCACGTAGTCGCCCTCTTTCGAGAGGATCTGCGCGTAATTGCCGGCCGTGCGGACCAATTGCGCGCCGCGGCCGATTTTCAACTCGACGTTGTGCACCCAGGCGCCGTCGGGAATGTTGGCCAACGGCATCGCGTTGCCCGCTTTGATGTCGGCGTGCTCGCCGGCGATGATTTTGTCGCCGACTTTCAGGCCCAGCGGGTGCAGGATGTAGCGCTTTTCGCCGTCCGGATACTGTAGCAGGCAGATGCGGGCCGAGCGGTTCGGGTCGTACTCGATGGTGATGACCTTCGCCGCGATGTCGCGCTTGTCGCGCTTCCAGTCGATGAGGCGATAGCGCCGCTTGTGGCCGCCGCCGCGATGAAAGCTGGTGATCCGCCCGGTGTTGCCGCGGCCGCCGGATTTCTTGAGCGGCTTGAGCAGACTGCGTTCCGGCTTGTCCGTCGTGATTTCCTCGAACGTGGACACCGTCATGTAGCGGCGGCCCGCGCTGGTCGGTTTGAAGCCTTTGATGCCCATCGGTCTCTCCTTACATGCCTTCGAAGAAGTCGATCGAATCGCCTTCGCGCAACGTCACGACCGCCTTCTTCCACCGCGGGGTGTAGCCGGTGTGGCGGCCGGCGCGCTTGCGTTTGCCGGGCGACACCTGCGTGCGAACCTTCTCGACGTGGACGCTGAACAACTCTTCGATGGCCTTGGCGATCTCGATCTTGTTCGCATACGGCGCCACCTCGAAGACGAGCTGGTTGTCGCTGTCTTTCTGCAGGTTCGCCTTTTCCGTGATCACCGGTCGCTTGACGATTTTGTATGCTTCTTTCATTGGCCCAGCGCTCCTTCGATCTTCGCCAGCGCGGCCTTGGTCACGACCAGGTGCTCGAAGTGCAGCAGGTCGTAGACGTTGAGGCCTTCCACGCGCAGGACCTTGGCCAGCGGAATGTTGCGCGCGCTCTTCTCCACGACCTCGTCCTTCGCCTCGATGACGAACAGCCCGCTGCGGACGCCCAACTGGTCCATCAATTCGGCGAACCGTTTGGTCTTGATTTCCGGCAGCGACAGCGCGTCGAGGATCAGCAGCTTGCCCTCGGCCAGCTTCATCGAGATCGCGCCGGCCACCGCCGCCCGCCGGACTTTCTTCGGCACGCGGTACGAGTAATCGCGCGGGCGCGGCCCGAAGATCGTGCCGCCGCCGACGCGGGTCGGGCTGCGCTTGCCGCCGGTGCGCGCGCGGCCGGTACCCTTCTGGCGGTACAGTTTGATGCCGCTGTACGCAACTTCGCCGCGGGTCTTGGTGCAGGCCGTGCCCGACCGCCGGTCGGCCATCTGCTGGCGAACGACCTCCCAGAAGAGGTGTTCTTTCACTTCGCCGGCGAACAGGCCCTCGGGCAGATCGACTTGATCGACCTTCTGATTCTGCATATTGAGGACGTCGAATTTTGCCATAGGTTCCGCCCCTTCTACGCCTTGACGCTCGGTTGAACCGTGACCAAACCGCGGGTTGCGCCAGGGACGGAGCCCACGATGAAGATCAGATTCTTTTCCGCATCGATCAGGTGCACGCGCAGCTTTTGCGTCGTGACGCGATCGTCGCCCAGATGGCCGGGCATGCGTTTGCCCTTCATGACGCGGCCGGGATATTCGTTGTGGCCGATCGAGCCCGGTTCGCGCGTATTTTTCGAACCGTGGGTCACGTCGCCGCGCTGGAAATGATGCCGCTTGATCGTGCCGGCGAAGCCTTTGCCTTTGCTCCGGCCGATCACGTCGACGATGTCGCCGACGGCGAACTGCTCGACGGTGATCTTCTGCCCGACCGTAAAGGCGGCGGCGTCGGTCACGCGAAACTCGCGCAGCACGGCGAAGCCGACCTTGGTTTTTTCGCCGAGGATCTTCTTGAACAAACCCGCTTCGGGTTTGTTGAACTTGCGGAGATCCTTTTCGCCGAAGCCTACGCAAATGGCGTTGTAGCCGTCGTCGCCCTTGGTTTTGACGCGCAGCACGACGCAGGGGCCGGCTTCGATCACGGTCAAGGGCACGCGCACGCCGGCCTCGGTGTAGGCTTGGGTCATGCCTCGTTTGATCCCCAGGATTCCGGTAGCCATCGGTTCTCTCCCGTCAGATCAACTTGATGTCGACGTCCACTCCGGCGGACAGCTCGACCTTGTTCATCGCATCCATCGTCTGCTGATTGGTGTCGAAGATCTCGATCAGCCGTTTGTGGGTGCGGATTTCGAATTGTTCGCGGCTCTTCTTGTCGACGTGCGGAGAGCGCAGGACGCAGAACTTCTCGATGCGCGTCGGCAAGGGAATCGGCCCGCTGACCTTGGCGCCGGTGTTCTTCGCCGCCACCGCGATCTCTTTCGCCGATTTGTCGAGCAGCTTGTGATCGTAAGCCTTCAAGCGAATGCGAATTCTTTGCCCTTCCACGACTGGCTCCCTTTCGCGCGATTACGCCAGAATTTTGGTGACGACGCCGGCGCCGACGGTGCGGCCGCCTTCGCGGATCGCGAAGCGCAGACCGTCTTCCATCGCGATGGGCGTGATCAACTCGACGTCCATCTGCACGTTTTCGCCCGGCATGATCATCTCCACGCCTTCCGGCAACTTGACGTTCCCGGTCACGTCCGTCGTTCGGAAATAGAACTGCGGCCGATACCCCGGGAAGAACGGCGTATGACGCCCGCCCTCTTCCTTCGACAAGATGTAAACGTTGCTCTCGAATTTCGTGTGCGGCGTGATCGACCCGGGCTTCGCCAGCACCTGGCCGCGCTCCACGTCTTCCCGCTTTACGCCGCGCAGCAGGCAACCGACGTTGTCGCCCGCCTGCCCTTGATCCAGCAGCTTGCGGAACATCTCGACGCCCGTGACCACCGTCTTGAACGTCGGCGTGATGCCCACGATTTCCATTTCTTCGCCGACCTTCACCACGCCGCGCTCGACGCGCCCGGTCACCACCGTGCCGCGCCCCGAAATCGTGAACACGTCTTCGATCGGCATCAGGAACGGCTTGTCCACTTCGCGCACCGGAATCGGCACGTACGCGTCCAGCGCCTTCATCAACTCGTCGATCGAGCCTTCGCCCTGCGCGTCTTCGACGCCCTGCATCGCCT
>CAZHPN010000021.1:0-21540 GCA_964534375.1 uncultured bacterium
AGGCGGAATTGGCGGACGCGCTCGCGGATTTCGCCCGGCGCGAGCGGCGGTTCGGCAAGACCAGCGAACAGTTGACGGAGAAGGTTTAGAAGAGTTCCGGGAACCACAAGGAAAGACGAACCATGAACAAAACCAAAATCATCGCGGCGGTGGTGCTGTTGCCGATATTCATCTGGCTGATCGGCTGGGGTCCGCCCTGGCTGATTCTCGCGGCGGTCGTCGTGATCGCCGCCGGCATGGGCGGCGCGGAAAGCGCGCGGCTGGTTTTCGGCGAGGGCGATCCGTCGTTCCGTTTCGCCGCGACGGTATTCTCCATCGTCGCGTGCCTCGCCGCGGCGACCGGCAGCGACATGTGCATTGCGCCGACGGTCGTGCTGATTTTTCTCGCGTCGCTCGGGGTCGCCGGCTTGATGTCGACCGACCTGTCGACGGCCGCGACGCGCGCCGCCAAATTGGTCTTCGTCGCGATCTATCCGGGCCTGCTGTCGGGCTACGTCGTCGCGTTGAAAGGCGTCGAAACCGGGTACGGCCACGGCAAGCTGTTGTTCGTGCTGTTCGCGCTGGTCTGGATCAACGACGCCGGCGCGTTCTTCGTCGGCAGCGCCATGGGCAAAAAGAAGCTGGCGCCGCGCATCAGCCCGGGAAAAACGTGGGAGGGCTCGATCGGCGGCTTTGCCGCAACGGTCATTCTGGGCGCGTTGATCGGCATGTTCTCCCGCTTCACGTTCTGGCAGGGGCTGACGCTCGGCGTCGTGCTGGGCGTGCTCGGGCCGATCGGCGATCTGGTCGAGTCCGCGCTGAAGCGCGGCGCGGGGGTCAAAGACTCCGGCAAGTTCCTGCCCGGCCACGGCGGGGTGCTCGACCGCATCGACAGCGTCATCTTCTGCGCGCCGATTCTGTACTACTACATCGTCCTGGCGATTCACTGCGCTATGAGCTGCTGTCACGGCGCACACACCTGACCATGGTCAAACGCCTCGTCATCCTCGGCAGCACCGGCAGCATCGGCGCCGCAACCTTGGCGGTCGTCGCCGCCCACCCCGATCGCTTCGCCGTGACCGCGCTCGCCGCCGGCGACAACACCGATTTGCTGGCCGCGCAAATCCGCCGATTCCGGCCGCAGCTGGCGAGCGTGCGCACCGCCGCCGGCGCCGGCCGGCTGCGCGATCAACTCGGGCCGGACGCGCCCGAGATTCTCTACGGCCCGGCGGGTCTCAACGCCGTCGCGCGCTTTCCCGACGCCGAGATGGCGGTCTCGGCGGTGGTCGGCGCCGCCGGGCTGGAGCCGACCTGGAGCGCGATTCAATCCGGCAAGCAGATCGCGCTGGCGAACAAGGAAACGCTGGTGATGGCCGGGGCGCTCGTGCTGCGCGCGGCGAAGGAGAAGGGCGTCGCGCTGTTGCCGGTCGATTCCGAGCACGCGGCGGTGCTGCAATCGCTCGCCGGCCATCGCCGCGACGAGGTGCGGCGGATCGTGCTCACTGCCAGCGGCGGGCCGTTCCGCGAATGGGACCGCGAACTCATCGCGCAGGCGACGCCCGGCGACGCCCTGGCGCACCCCACGTGGCGCATGGGGCGGAAAATCACCATTGATTCCGCGACCTTGATGAACAAGGGCCTGGAGGTGATCGAGGCCCACTGGCTGTTCGCGCAGCCGGCGGAGAAGATCGCCATCGTGGTGCACACCGAGTCGATCGTGCACAGCATGGTCGAGTTCCACGACGGACAGGTTGTCGCGCAACTGGGCGTGCCCGACATGAAGGGGCCGATCGCCTACGCGCTCAGTTATCCGGACCGGCTGCCCGACGTCATCGCCTCCCTCGACCTGACGCGCATCGGCGCGCTGCACTTTTACGAGGTGGAGCGCGACAAATTCCCCTGCCTGAATCTCGCGTACCAGGCGCTGGCTGGTAGCGAACTCGACCCGGCGATTCTCAACGCGGCCAACGAGGCCGCGGTCCACGCCTTCCTGGCTGGGCGAATTGGTTTCTATGGGATCTCCCAAATCATCGAAGAAACGCTTAATATGTTGGAAGGCGGCCGAGCCGACAGCCTCGATGCCATTTTGGACATCGACCGGCGGGCTCGCGCCAAAGCCGAGCAAATCGCCGCAAGGCTGGAAGGAGAAAAGAGAAATTGATTTCCTCGTTTTTGATCTCAGTGGGCGCCTTCGTTCTGTTGCTTTCCATCGTCGTCATCGCTCATGAGTATGGCCATTACAAGACCGGCCGCCTGCTGGGAATCGGCGTCGAACGGTTTTCGATCGGCTTCGGCCCGGCGCTGTACAAATGGACGCGCGACGGCGTCGAATTCAAAATCGGCGCCGTGCCGCTCGGCGGCTACGTAAAGTTCGTTGGCGAGGAACCCGACAAGCCGGTGTCCGACGACCAGCGCGACAAAGCCTTCAGCACGGCGCCCGTGTACAAACGGATGCTGACCGTCGTCGCCGGGCCCGCGATGAACGTCGTGCTCGGCTTCGTCCTGTTTTGCATCATCTTCGTCTTCGGCTTTCCCGCCCCCGCCGCCGTCATCGGCGATGTGGCGCCCAACACCCCCGCGGCCAAAGCCGGCGTGTTGCCCGGCGACCGCGTCGTTGCGATCGACGGCAAGCCGATTCGCTTCTGGCACGAGCTGTCGTTGCGCGTCGCGGACAGCGCGGCGAGGCCGCTCGTGTTCGCCATCGAGCGCGCCGGCCGGCGTTTGTCATTGCCGATCACACCGGAGCGGATCAATGCGCCGGACATGTTGTACATGTTCGAGACGCAGCGCGGCTCGATCGGCGTTTCGCCGATGGGCCTGCGGCCGCTGATCGGCGTGCGCGACGCGAATTCCGACGCGGCCAAGGCGGGCTTGAAAACCGGCGACGTGATCCTGACCGTCGACGACAAGCCGGTGGTGTTTTTCGCCGAACTCGAACCGCTGTTGGCGGCGGCGACCGGGCCGCTGCGCCTGGGCGTCGGCCGCGGCGAGCCGAACGTTTTTCAAGAGCATCCGGCCTTGTCGGAAACGGTGGTCGTGCCGCCCGCGGCGGACGGCCCGTGGACGCTGGGGAAACTCGGCGTCGAATCCGGCGAAATGTACGTCTACGCGGTTCAGCCGGCGAGCCCGGCGGAGGCGGCCGGTTTGCACGCCGGCGACCGCTTGCTCGCGGTGGACGACCGGATGGTGAATTCGTGGAAAGAATTCACCGAGGCGATCCGCGCGAAGCCCGATCGGGAGACCTCGATCATGGTGTTGCGCAGCGGCGCGACCACGACGATCAAAGCCGTGCCGCGCAAGGTCGAAGAGCTCAACGCGCTCGGGCAAAAGGAAACCTATGGCCAAATCGGCATTCAGCGTCTGGTGGCGTTCACGCCCGCGGTGGAAGAAGTCGAGCGCTATTGGAACCCGGTCAAAATCCTGATCCGCGGCCTGCAAGAGTCGTGGACGTGGACCGTGCGCCTGATCAAAGGCTTGTTTTACCTGTTCGTGGGCAAAGTGCCGACCAGCAGTCTCGGCGGCCCCATCGCCATCGCCCGAATGGCCGGCGAATCGGCGCAAATGGGGGTGATTCAATTCCTGATCTTCACGGCGATCATCAGCTTCAACCTGGCGTTCATCAACTTGCTCCCGATTCCGATCTTCGACGGCGGCCACCTGCTGCTGTTCGCGATCGAAGGCGTCCGCCGCCGGCCGCTCTCCGAGCGGGCCATGGGCGTGGCGCTGCGCATCGGCATCGTCGTGCTCGCCGCCCTGTTCATGTTGATCTTCTACAACGATTTCCGGTGGGTGTTCTTCAAGTTGAAGGAAATGCTCGGCGCATGAAAATCCTGGCGCTGGACACCAGTTCGCGCGCCGGCTCCGCGGCGTTGCTCGACGATGACCGGCTGGTCGCGGCGCACCAATTGGACGTCAGCGCCACGCATTCCGAGCGCCTGCTGCCGGCCGTCGACCGCCTGCTGGGCGACGCCGGCTGGAAAATCGCCGACCTCGCGTTGCTCGCCTGCGCCAAAGGCCCCGGTAGTTTCACCGGGCTGCGCATCGGCATTGCCAGCGCCAAAGGCATGGCCGTCGCCGCGAGCCTGCCGTTGGTCGGCGTCGACAGCCTGGAAGCGACGGCGCTCGCGCTCGCGTTCGCCGCCGCGCCGATCGCGGCGCTGATCGACGCCCGCAAACGACAGGTCTACGCCGCGCTTTTTCAACCGGACGGTCGCGGCGGCCTGCGGCGGCTGCGCGATGACGTTTCCACGCCGGCCGCGCCGTGGGCGGCCGAGATCGCCGGCCCATGCCTGTTCGTGGGCGACGGGGCGGAACTGTACTGGGACGAGATACGGGCCGCCAAACCCGACGCCGCACTGGCGCCGCTGACGCTATGTTGCCCGCGGGCGGCGAGCGTCGGCTGGCTGGGGCGGCGCGCCTTTCTCGCCGGGGAGAAGGGTCTGATCGCGCATTACGTACGGCCGTCGGACGCCGAGTTGAACCCGAAATTCGCGCCTGGGGTCGAAGCGGCGACGAAATAAGAAAAACGGGCGCGAGGCCGCGTGGCGTTCTTGCAAACGGCGCGGCACTAATGCAAGAATCCGGAGGGTCGAAGCCGAATGAACGACAAGGAACTGGCTGCACGCGCGGAAAATGACGTCGAGTTGCGCCGCCTGCTGGCGGAACACCAGGAACTGGACCGGCAGGTGGACGCGCTCAACAGGCGGCACGTGCGCACGCCGGCCGAGGAACTGGAGCGCAAGCGCTTGTCCAAGCTGAAGCTGGCGAGCAAGGACCGCATTGCCCAGATCGTCGCCCGGCGCCCGCAAGACGCCGGGCAAGAGTAGGCGCCAGGGCGGCGTCCGTCCCGCCGAGCGCACGGAAAGACAGCGACGATGAAGAATGAAAATACGATAGTTGCTGCCGAAGGCCGGCCGTTTATCGCCGTCGCGGCGTTGATATTATTGGTGATGCTCGTCTTCCACGCGCCGTGGTGGGCGACGACCGTGTGGGCGGCGCTGACGATTTTCGTCGTGGCGTTTTTCCGCAACCCGCACCGCGTGGTCCCGCCCGGCGCCGACGCGATCGTTTCGCCGGCCGACGGCGAGGTCATCGCCGTCGCCGAATTCGACGACATGCGTTTCGGCATGGGCCGCTGCAAGCGCCTCAGCATTTTCATGAGTCCGTTCAACGTCCACGTGAATCGCGTGCCGCTGACCGCCAAAGTCCTGGACGTGCAATACCGCCCCGGCCGCTTTCTCGTGGCGTCGGCGGAAAAAGCCTCGCTCGACAACGAGCAATGCGCGGTGATCGCCGAGACGCCGGGCGGCCGGCGCTTCGTCTTCGTGCAGATCGCCGGCATGATGGCGCGGCGGATCGTCACCTACGCGCGGCCCGGCGACCAACTCGTCAAAGGGATGCGCTACGGCTTGATTCGCTTCGGCAGCCGGGTGGATTTGTATCTGCCGCTGTCGGCGGAAATCGAGGTGCGGCCTGGCGACCGCGTGCGCGGCGCCGCGACCCGCATCGGGAGGTTGTCCGATGCCAGCTAAACCCGGAATCTTGCGTCGCCGCTTCGGCCGCCGCCGCGCGCCGTACGCGGCGCCCCCCGTCGTCGACGGCTTGCCGCCGCTCGACGAACATGGCGAGGCGGCCGGCGAACTGGCGAAGGAAGGTCCGCGCCGCGGCTTCTATCTGTTGCCCAATCTGCTCACCACCGCGAGTTTGATGCTCGGCTTTTACAGCATCACCATGTCGTTCGGCGCGTTCATCAATCCGCGGCCCGGCGTCGACTATTTCTTCGTCGCGGCGTGGTCGATCTTCGCCGCGGCGATCTTCGACGGCCTCGACGGCCGGGTCGCGCGGCTGACCAAAACGACCAGTTCGTTCGGGGTGCAATACGATTCGCTCTCCGACCTGGTGAGTTTCGGCCTCGCGCCGGCGGCGCTGGTTTACAACTTCGCCTTGCGCTGGGGCTATCACGAGGCGCACGGCACGGGCCTGGGCTGGGTGGCGGCGTTTTTGTTCGCGGTCTGCGGCGGGCTGCGCCTGGCGCGGTTCAACGTGACGACCGACAAACTGCCGCCGGGCGTCTTTCAGGGCCTGGCGATCCCCGCGGCGGCGGTGACCATGGCGTTCACCGTGCTGCTGTTCCACGAGATGGGCTGGGTCGCCGCCTCGGGCGCCACGGGCAGCTATTGGCTGTTCCTGATCCTGACGGTTGCGCTGGCCTTGCTGATGGTGAGCAGTTTCTATTATCCCAATTTCAAGCATCTCGATATTCACAAACGGCATCCGTTCGGCACGCTGCTGTTCGTCGTCGTGGCGCTGGCGGTCGTGTTCGCCCAGCCGGTGAAAACGATCTTCCTGTTCGTCATGGGGTACGCATGCAGCGCCCCGCTGAAGTGGTTTTTGGTCCACCGCCGTGGCGGCCAGGAGACCTACGCGAAGTAAACGTCGTTCCGACGGGCCGCGCAGCGCGCCGCCGCCCGCCGAAGGAGTCACGATGGGCAAGAAATCCGCGTACAACGTCGCGGTCGTCGGCGCCACCGGTTTGGTCGGCAAGGAGATCTTGTCGGTGCTGGCGGAGCGCAAGTTCCCGACCGCGGAAGTGCGGGCGCTGGCCAGCGAACGCAGCGAGGGCGGCACGGTCGCCTTCGGCGCCGAGTCGTTGCGCGTCAAGAAGCTGGACGAAAACAGTTTTGCCGGCATCGACCTGGCGCTGTTCTCCGCCGGCGGGCCGATCAGCCAGAAGTTCGCGCCGCTCGCCGCCGCCGCCGGGGCGGTGGTCGTGGACAACACGGCGGCGTTCCGCTTCGAAAAAGACGTACCGCTGGTCGTGCCGGAGGTCAATCCGCAGGCCCTGGCCGGCTACCGCGCGCGCAACATCATCGCCAACCCGAACTGCTCGACGATCCAAATGGTCGTTGCGCTCAAGCCGCTGCACGACGCCGCGAAAATCAAGCGCGTCGTCGTCGCCACCTACCAGTCGGTGTCGGGCGCGGGCAAAGAGGCGGTTGACGAATTGGCGGCCCAAACGCTGGCGCTGTTCAACCAGAAAGAAGTGACCAAGACCGTGTTTCCGCACCAGATCGCGTTCAACTGCCTGCCGCAGATCGACATCTTCCTGGAGAACGGTTACACCAAAGAAGAGATGAAAATGGTGTGGGAGACGCAGAAAATCCTCGACCCGGCGATCAAGGTTTCGCCGACGACGGTGCGCGTCCCGACGTTCGCCTGCCACGCCGAGGCGGTGAACGTGGAATTCGAAAACGACCTGTCGCCGGAACAGGCTCGCGAATTGCTGAAGAAGTTCCCGGGCGTCGTCGTCGTCGACGATCCGGCCAAGAAGGAATATCCGTTGAACGTCATGGCCGCCGGGCGCGACGAGGTTTTCGTCGGCCGTATCCGCCGCGACGAAAGCGTGCCGCACGGCCTGAATTTGTGGGTCGTGTCCGACAATATCCGCAAAGGGGCCGCCACCAACGCCGTGCAGATCGCCGAGTTGATGATCGCACGCTATTTATAACGACGCGCCGACCGCATGGCCCGTGTCCGCAACATTCGACTGCGCCGCCGCGCAGTGTTCGCCGGCGTCGCGTTGGCGGCGTTTCTCGTCGCCGCCGAACTCCTGCTTCGCGCGTTCAATTTGACCACGCAATCGGGCGAACAGGTGTACGCCGACCGGTGGCTCTATTTTCCGCTGCGCACGGGGTCGCACGACTGGGACGAAAACCTGACGCTCGGCGTCCGCGTGTACCCGCCCGATCCGTTTCACTACAACATTCGCGCAGCGCTGACGCCGAAACTGCCCGGCTTCAAACGCATTATTTGCCTCGGCGACAGTTCGACGTTCGGCGTGGGCTTGTCACGGCTGAGTCTGCCATACCCGCAGACGCTCGACCGCTTGCTCGGCCGCTGCTATCCGCAGGAGCGCGTCGAGGTTTGGAATTTCGGCCGGCCCGGCGCGTCGAGCTATCAGGGCCGGCTGTTGGCCGAGACGATTTGGGCCGAAGCGCAGCCCGACGCGTTGGTCTTTTTCTTCGGCGCGAACGACAGCGTTTTTGCGCCGATCCGCGCCGACAAGGATTGGGCCACGACGCCCGGCTGGAGCCTGCGGCTGCACCGCGCCTTGATGAACCGCAGCCTGTTTTATCGGCTGGTGCGCAGCATCAACGTGTCGTACCTCGAGCGGCAGGCGACGCAATGGCTCACCGGGCCGCGGCCCGCACCGGCGGCGCGACGCCCGCGGGTGACCAAGGCGGATTTTTTGGCGAATCGCGAGGCGTTGCGGCAGCGGGTCGAGGCCGGCGGCGGGTTCCTGCTCACCGTCGTTTGTGGCTCGCGCGTGGACGATCGCGCCGTTCCGTGCGCCTATTTTGACGATTGGACGCCCGGTCCGGACGACATCGATCTGCCGGCGTTGTTCACGCGCGAACTGGCGGCGGGCCGCAATCCGTTCGCCGACCGGATTCACCCGAACCAGCACGGCCACCAGGTTCTGGCGCGGGAGTTGTTCGCGAAAATCGCGGAACGCTGGCATGAGCCGGTTTGCGACGTGGAGCCGATCCTCGCGGCCGAAACGCGGGCTGAGGCGCAACGGGAAACGAAAGCGGCCGAAGCGGGTACGCCCGCGAGTTGACGAGAACTTCAGGCCGTCAAACGGCCACGGTCGCGCGCGGCGTCACGATCGCGTGCGACAACGGACCGCGCGCGATCGCCTCCTCCCAAATTACCGTGTGATCGATCGGCGGCCCCGCGCTGACGCGGGCGCGCGCGCCAATAACCGCATACGGGCCGATGGACGCGCCGGCGTCGACAACAGCCGCGTGGACGATCGCGCCGTTCCGTGCGCCTATTTTGACGATTGGACGCCCGGTCCGGACGACATCGATCTGCCGGCGTTGTTCACGCGCGAACTGGCGGCGGGCCGCAATCCGTTCGCCGACCGGATTCACCCGAACCAGCACGGCCACCAGGTTCTGGCGCGGGAGTTGTTCGCGAAAATCGCGGAACGCTGGCATGAGCCGGTTTGCGACGTGGAGCCGATCCTCGCGGCCGAAACGCGGGCTGAGGCGCAACGGGAAACGAAAGCGGCCGAAGCGGGTACGCCCGCGAGTTGACGAGAACTTCAGGCCGTCAAACGGCCACGGTCGCGCGCGGCGTCACGATCGCGTGCGACAACGGACCGCGCGCGATCGCCTCCTCCCAAATTACCGTGTGATCGATCGGCGGCCCCGCGCTGACGCGGGCGCGCGCGCCAATAACCGCATACGGGCCGATGGACGCGCCGGCGTCGACAACAGCCGCGTGGCCGATCAAGGCGGGCGGCCGGATTACGGCGAGCGGCGACAGGTCGGCGGTCGGATCGGACCAAACGCCGGGCGCGATTTCCTGCAGTCCATCTCGCACGAACGCGAACGGGCCGGCGTCGTCGAGCAGCGCCCATTGCGCTTCCAGATAGTCCGCGGGCGCGCCCAGATCGAAGAAGCGTCCGGCGCCGAACGCGGCGCGCACCGCGCCACGCCGGCCGGCGATCAGCGGCAGGTAGACCTGACGAATGATGCAGATCGCCGCGTCGGGCGGCATGACCGCAAAAATCTCCGGCGACAAAATGTGCGCGCCGGCAAAAAGGCCGCGCCGCACGCCGGGCCGGGCGAGCAGGCCGGCGATGTCCGTCACGGCGCCGTCCGGCGCGACCTCGACGGCGCCGTAACGCGCCACTCGCGGATCGTCGAGCAGCAGCATGGTCGCGAGCGCGCCGGTCCGCCGGTGTTCGGCGACGAGCGCCGAGAGTTCGGTTTCCGCGATCGTGTCGCCGTTGAGCAGGACGATCGTCTCGGCGCCGTCCAGCAGCGCCCGCGCGTTTTTCAAGCCGCCGCCGGTTCCCAGAATCGCCGGCTCGTAAATCGTGCGCACGGCCAGGCCGAAGGGCGGCGGCTCGAGCGCCGCGGCAACAGTTTCCGGCAAATGGTGCAGATTGACGACGACGCGATCCGGTCGCAACGCGCCGACCTGGCGCAACGGGAAATGAATGATGGGGCGATTCAAGGCCGGACACGCCGGCTTGGCCTTTTCCTCGGTCAGGGGCGCGAGCCGGACGCCGTGCCCGGCGGCCAGAACCATCGCGGCCAGCGCGCTCACTGCAATTCCGGCGTCCAGCGCCGCAGGCGTTCGACCAGCGGCGCCAGTTCCGGGGCGCGCTTGGCGTAGCCCGGAAGGTACGAGAGCGTCCGCGGAATGTCCTTCTCGTAGCCCGGCTTGCCTTTGACGCGTTCGATGTACACAAAGCGGCCGGCGGCCTTGAGATTGCGCTGGAGGGCCGTCGCCCACAATTCGGCGAGAAATTGCCGGCGGTCGACGGGTTCGCCGCCGCGCGCTTCCCAGGTTTTCAGGTAATGCTCGACCAATTCGTCCACCAGCGGCCAGCCGAGATCGATGTAGCTGTCGCGAAGCAGCGAGGCCAGGTCGTAAGTTCGCGGCCCGAGCAAGGCGTCTTGAAAGTCGATGAGCGCCAAGCGCTCGTCGCGCACCATCAAATTGCGGCTGTGATAATCGCGGTGGACGAACACCTTCGGCAGCGCCGCCAGACGCGCCGCCCACGGCCGGCAGGCGTCGTCCAACTCCTGCCGCGCGTCGGCCGGCAAGGGGTGGAATCGCGCCTCGATGCCGTACTCGAAAAAGTGGCGAAATTCCCAGAGGAACAGTTCCGTCGAATACGTTTGGCGCGACGCCACGCAATCGGCGTCCAGCCGCGCCGTGCCCGCGATTTGCAGATACACCAGGTGGTCGAGCGCGCGCTGGTACAGCTTTTTCGTGCGTTCTTTGACCTGCGCCTGCGCGACGTCGAAGAGCAAGTTGTCGCCCAGATCTTCCAGCAGCAGCACGCCCAAGTCGGTGTTCGCGTAGAGCACTTTCGGCACGGGCATGCCGAGGCCGGCGAGGAAGCGGTGGATGTTGAGGAACGGCAACTCGCCGCGTTCGTCGTGGTACAGCGTCACTTCCTCGGATTTGATGAACGGGCCGGCCTGCGCCAATTCCATCATCACCGCCGTGCGCCGTTCGCCGAAAACGCCGTAGGTCAGGCGAAAGTAGCGGCGGTCCGAGGCGTCGCCGCCCATGCGGTGCGCCAGCAGGTCGTAGGGCGCGGCCCGCTCCATTTCGTGAACCGCCTGTTGCGCTTTCTCGGCTGCCGTCATCGTCATGCGACTCGCTCCGCGAACCGTCGCCAGAACGCCATCGCCTCGCCGAGCTTCGCGCGGCAATCGCGTTCGTGCCGGTCGTCTTCCACCGCCGCCCCGTTGAGTTCAAAGGTGAACAGCCCGGCGTTCGGCGCCTGCCAGCGCAGGGCCGTCGAGGCGGCGGACCAATCGATCGTGCCGCGGCCCGGCGGCAGGTGCTCGTCGATCTCGCCGTGGTTGTCGTGCGCGTGCAACGCCAGCAGATGGTCGCCCGCGTTGGCGATTTCCCAAATCAACCCGCCGTCGATGTGGGCATGGCCGACGTCGAGGCAGACGCCGACGCGCCCGCCATAGTCGCAGCAAATCTTCGTCAGCGCGCCCGCCCGCGTGCCGGGCAGCATGATGTTTTCCAGCGCGATTCGGGCGCCGCGTCGCTCGCACTGCGGCGCCAGCCAATCCAGCGCCGGCCGCAGGCGACGGTCGGTCGCGTCGCCGCGCACGCGCGTCGCGGTCGGATGCAGCACGTATAGCTGGCACCCGAACGACTCGCCGACGTCGAGCCACCGCACCGCCTTGTCGCCCATCAGGGCGCGGTTTTCCGGACGCGGATCGGCGAAGCTCACGTACCGGAATTCCGGCGAGCCGAACTCGTGTTGGAAAGGCAGGTGGATCGACGCGACGCGCAGGCCGGTCGCTGCGAGCCACGCGCGCAACTCGGCCGCCGCCGCGTCGTCGTAGAAGGCGAAATGGTGCTCCGCTCCCCACAGCTCGATTGCGTCGAATCCGGCCGCGGCGATCCACTCCAAATTCGACGATCGCAAGCGATGGTGGGCAAATAAGTGCGTGCTGACCGCGGCAATCATCGGGGCCTTTTGTAACAGCGCCCCGCGCGGGCCGCAAGTTGTTTTTGCGAACATTTACCGCCCGACCGTCGCGCCGCTCTGCGCATTGATCGCGACGGCGTCGGTCGGCGCGGGCAGCAGGCGGACGGCGACGGGTTCCAGCGCCCAGGCGGAAAGGTCGATCTCGGCGACAGGGTTCAGCCAGCGGTCGAGACGGCGCAGCAGGAATTTCGGGGCGTTGAACCGCCAGACTTTCGCGGCGTCCGGGTGAAACAGCAGCCGCCGGCCCTCCAACGCGAACCGGCCGGCCGCCGCCACGGGAATTTTCAGGCCGAACCACCCGCACGCCAAGGCGGATACGCCGAATTGCTCCGCGGTGGTCTCAATGTGGATATTGCGCAAGTCGCGATTCTGCGTCTCTAAGAACGCGGCGAGCGCGTCGTTGCGCACGCGGAACTCGGCGGTCGCGCCTTTCGCCGCGAGCACGGTCAGCCGGCGCGGCCCGGCGAGCGCCGGCCAATCGACTTCCGGCCGCTCGTAATAAAACGCCGCGCGCGAGACGGGCACGCCGCCGATGGCGAAATCCGCGGCCTGCCACGCCAGGATTCCCGGCCGCGGCGTCGGGTCGCACACCTGCCAGACGAAACCGGAGCCCCGTGCGGGGGCCAAGGCCTCGCGCAACAGCCGGCTGAGCAGGTCGCAGGTCAGCGGCCCGCGGAGCGGCGCGCCGTCGCGCCAATAGACGAATTCCGCGCCGTCGAAACCGCCGCGTGCCGCCTCCGCCGCCGGCCGCCCGGCCGCCGAAAGCTCAAGCGGGGGTCCTCCTCCGCGCGGGAAGCAGGTCGCGAACCAGGCGAGCAAGCCCCCGACGGCGACGCCGGCGACGCCGAGGAAAACCCAGATTCTTCGTTTGGGTCGCGCACCGCTGACGGCAGGCTTCGCCATGGGCAACCTATCTCGGCCAGGGCGTTCGCCGCCCCGCGGTGTCCGCAAAAGGAAAAGGCCGTCCGGTGAGGGACGGCCTTTTCGGCGCATCGGTTTTCGCGACTACAGTTTGAAGAACAGCAAGAAGCTGACCAGCAGACTGTAGATGACCAGGGACTCGATCAGGGCGAGGCCGAGGATCATCGGGGTGAAAACCTTCTGGTACGCGCCGGGATTTCGGGCAATTGCCTCGATCGCGGCGGCGGCGGCGCGGCCTTGGCCCAAGGCCCCGCCGAGCGCGGCGATGGAGATGCCCAGACCGCAACTGAGGGCGATCATGCTCTTCACACTGTTGTCCAATCCCTCTCCCGCTGCCAGAGCCGACCCTGTCAGGACAACCGTCGTCAGAGCCACGATGGCCAGCACCATAACGGTCCGTTTCATCTGCCAACTCCTCCGTCCAGCACTTCAAACGTCGCAGGCAATCCGCGACGCGTTGCTGCCAAAACTAATGCTCCTTCGCCGTGGCGAGGCCGATGTAAACCATCGTCAGCAAGCAGAACACGAGCGTTTGCACGATGGCCACCAAGAGGCCGAGGGCGAGGAACGGAATCGGATACAACAGCGGGATCGGCGCCAGGCTCATGAACACGAGAAAGACTCGGTGGTCGCCGATCATATTGCCCATCAGACGCAAAGAGAGACTGACCGGCCGCACGATGTCGCTGATCAGTTCGATCGGCACCATGAGCGGCGCCAGGATGTATTTCATCTTGCCTTCCAGCGGGCCCATGAAGTGCGCGAGGTATTTGCCGACGCCGTGCGTTTTGACGCCGTAATAGTGGTAGATGCAAAACACGGTCAGCGCCATGGCGGCGTTGGTCATTAAGGTGTCGGTCGCGGTGTGGAAGCCGGGGATCAAGCCCAGCAGGTTGTTGAACAAAATCACGATCGCCAGCGTGCCGACCAGCGGCAGATATTTTTCCGTGTTGTGGCCGCCGATGACTTCCTGCATCAGCCCGAGCACGGTATTGACGATCATTTCCATGAAGTTGGCGAGCGAAACATTCGGCGACGGCGCCGGGTTGTCTTGCGCCAAGAGCTTGCGGTAATGACCGCCGAGCACAACGGCCATGATCGAAAGCAGCGTGACCACGAAAAACATGATCAGCACGTGCTGCAGACGTTCCGCCGTGTATTTGGCCTTGTCAGGCTCTGTGCCGAACAGCGGCGCGATTTTCTCGGCGAGGTCGAAGGTCCAACCCATCGGGAGCAACAAAAAGAACGTCCAGTGCTCCGGCTTTTCTTCGGCCGGTTCGCCGGTCGCCGGCTTTGCCGTCTCGGCGGCCGCGGGCGGCGTAGATTCGTTGGTCTGTTTGGCGGCGAGCCACCGAGCCGTTACCGGCCGAATCGTGCCTTGCCCGGACGCCGGGGCGATCGGACTCGAAACTGAATTCGGCGTCGCGGGGGAGGTCGTCTCGGTGTTCTGCGCCCATGCCGCAGTGCAGCAAATCAGGAGCAGAAAGAGCGCGCTGATGACCGTGCGGGAACGTAACATGCTGGGGCTCTCCTCGCGTACTTCTTAGTCGAAAACGGTCTTCTTGGCGCCCGGTTTATAAACCTTTTTGAGTTTGTTGTCTACGTCGTCCCAACCGATGAATTTTTCTTCGCTTTTTTGCATTTCGTCGTCGATCAGATCGCCGAATCCGTGGCTCACGGCGTAAATCGTCGCGCCGATGATGGCGGCCACGATGATGCCCAAGCTCGCGAAGAACGCCGGCACGTTCACCGCCTGGTAATAAACGACGGCGAAGCAGATCGCGATCAGGGCCATTAACTTGAGCCAGACGAAAACGAAGTATTGCAGTTTGAGCCGCTTCGGGTCTTCGAAGATCTTGCGCCCGACGGCTTTCAGCAGCTCGAAATTGATCAGCGACAAGCCGCCGCCGAGCAACGTGCCGGTCAAGATATCGAGATTGTGAAACACCCGCCAAAGAACGACGGAAACCGCCACGAAGACGACGTAAAGCACCACGCCAATTTTGCTGACGAAATTGAGCGTGTTGCGTTCGTTAATGACGTTCTTGATCGCCAGGCTCGTCCTCCTGTCCGACTTTCTTCGCCTTGCGGTACGCTGAATACACCGCATTGGCCGCGGCGCCAAGGCCGAGTATCGTCCAGATGACCAACATCCAAGGCCGCGTGCCCAGCCACTTGTCGAGGTAAAACCCGATGGCGCAGCCAACGGCGACGCTGCCTCCCATCTCGATGCCGACCGCGCCGAGCGACGTCGCTTGACGTAGCGCGCCGAAGTCGAAATGGGCCTTGTCGTCGTCCGGTTTCGCCATGCACGAAAGATAACCCAATCGGGCGCAAAAAGCATCCCGTGGCGCCCGGCCCGGACGAAGCGCCGTTTCGTTGCGCGATCCGGCGCAATTTTTACTTGTTGCTTCCATCTGACGACGGCAGGAGCGGTTTGGCCGATCCTGTTGATCCCGGGCAAAAAGTGCTACATTCCTCGCCTCAAAAACGCATTTGCGCGAGGCTTAACGATGCGCATTCGGCACGTGCTCAACCAGCGAATCACCGCGGCGCTGTCGGATATGGCCGGGCAGGAAGCGCCGGCGGCGGTGAAGGAAACGGGCAACCCGCAGTTCGGCGACTACCAGGCCAACGGCGTGATGGGCGCGGCGAAGAAACTCGGCCGCAAGCCGCGCGACCTGGCGGCGCAGGTGGTCGAGCGGCTCGACCTGGCGGACATCTGCCAGCCGCCGGAGATCGCCGGGCCGGGCTTCATCAATCTGCGGTTGTCGGCCGAGTTTCTCGGCGCGCGGCTCGCGGCGATGGCGCACGACGAGCGGCTGGGCGTCGAGCCGGTCGAGCGGCCGGCGACGGTCGTCGTCGATTTTTCGAGCCCCAACGTCGCCAAACCGCTGCACGTCGGCCACCTGCGCAGCACGATCCTGGGCGACGCGATCGTGCGCATCCTGCGTTTTCTCGGCGGCCGCGTCATCGGCGACAATCACACCGGCGACTGGGGCACGCAATTCGGCCTGCTGATTCTCGGCTTCCGCCGCTGGGGCGACGAGGCGGCGCTGGCGGCGAGCCCGACCGACGAACTGGAGCGCGTTTACCGCCTCGCGAACGACGCGGCGAAAGCGGACGAAACGTTTGCCGACGCGGCGCGCGCGGAGCTCGCCAAGCTGCAAAGCGGCGACGCGGACAATCTGGAGCTGTGGCGGCGATTCGCGGCGGCGACGCGCGTGGAAGTCGAGAAAATCTATGCGCGGCTCGATGTGCGCTTCGACGAGTGGCGCGGCGAAAGCGCGTACCACGACGATCTCGCACCGCTCGTGGCCGACCTGCTGGCGCGCGGCATCGCCCGCGAAGATCAGGGGGCCGCGCTGATTTTCTTCGACGGCGCCGACGACCCGGAACTCGCGGACAAGCCGTTCATGATCCGCAAATCGGACGGCGCCTTCAATTACGCGACCACCGATCTGGCGACGATCGCTTATCGCGTTCGGGCGCACCACGCCGACGAAATTGTTTACGCCGTGGACAAGCGGCAGAGCCTGCACTTCAAGCAGCTTTTCGCCGCCGCGCGGAAGATGGGCTTTCGGCTGCGGCTGGAGCACGTCGGTTTCGGCACGATCCTCGGCGCCGACGGCCGGCCGATCAAGACGCGCGAGGGCAGCGCGGTGCGGCTCGCCGATTTGCTGGCGGAAGCCGTGCAGCGGGCGAAAGCGATCATCGCGGAAAAAGGTCCGAACCTGCCGCCGGACGAGGTGGAGCGCGTCGCCGAAATGGTGGGCGTCGGGGCCGTGAAATACGGCGATCTCTCGCAGAATCGCAACAGCGACTACCGCTTCGATTGGGACCGCATGCTCGCCTTCGACGGCAACACCGCGCCGTATATGCAGTACGTGCACGCGCGCATCCGTTCGATTTTTCGCAAGGCCGGCGAGCCCGCGTGGCAACTGCCGCCCGACGTGCGGCCGGCGCTCGAGCACGAAGCGGAGCGCGCGCTGGCGCTGTGCCTGCTGCGGTTCGCGGACACGGTCCACGATGTGCCGACGGAATATTACCCGCATCTGCTCACCGAACATTTGTTCGGCCTGGCGCAGGCGTTCAACGGCTTTTATCGCGACTGCCAAGTGCTGACGTCCGCCGGCGCGGTGCGCGCGACGCGGCTGGCGCTGTGCGATTGCACGGCGCGCCAGATTCGCCTCGGGTTGTCGCTGCTTGGCATCGACGCGCCCGAGCAGATGTAGGCCGGCGCGGCGGCGGTCGCGGGACCGTCGCGCGGATTTCGAAAGGACCAAATGCGATGGGGGACAAATTTCATCGTTGGCGCGCGCTCGGCGTTTACCAACTGAAAATGTGGATCGCCCGGCTCGCATTGCTGGCCGTCGGCGTGGCGTTCGAAGTGGCGGCGCGGTTGAACCGCGCGCTGCGGGACGAGATCTCGGTGTGGGCGGAGGGCTTCGTTTTTTCGTTGGGCGTTCTGCCGCATGGCCCGTCGATCGCGATCAAGAAAACCGGCCGCGGCGTGCGCTGCTTCGGCAAGGGTCTGCCGAACCCGAACGTCGCGATTCTCTTTAAGAACATCGATGGCGCGTTGCTCGTGTTTCTGGGCCGGATCGGCACGCCGGTCGCCGCGGCCCAGCGGCGCTTCATCGTCCACGGCCCGATCGCCGAGAGTTCGCAGGTGGCGCGGACGCTGGCCATCGTGCAATCGTTCCTGTTCCCGCGGATCGTCGTCGACAAGACCTACCGCCGCCCGCCGCGGCTGGGCGCGAGCGGTCTGCCGATCAAGGCGGCCATCTACCTGGCGTTGGTTCCGGGGCTGATCTTGCGCGCCGTTCGCTAGCCGGAAACGAAACCCCGGCAAAGAGAGGGGACCATGCGACCCGAGTACTATTCTTTCTATTGTCCGGTGAAGATCCTGAGCGGCAAGAAAGCGTTGGCCGGTCTGCCTTATGAAATGGGGTTGCTGGGCGTGAAAAAGGCGCTGGTCGTCACCGACCCGGGCGTCGTCGGCGCCTCCTTGCTGCAGAAGCTGCAAGACGCGTTGATCGGTGAGAACCTCGCGATCGGCGTTGTCTACGATCGGACGCCGGTCGATTCCAGCAACAAGGCCTGCAACGAAATCGCCAAACTCTTTCACGAAAACGGCTGCGATTGCCTGATCGCGCTGGGCGGCGGCAGTTGCATCGATTCGGCCAAGGGCGCGAACATCGTGATCAGCGAGGGCGCCGCCGACCTGCTGCAATTCCAGGGCATGGACCGCCTGACCAAGCCGCAACGGCCGCTGGTGGTCATCCCCACGACCGCCGGCACGGGCTCCGAGGTCACGCTGGTCTCGGTGATCAAGGACGTCGACCGCAACGTGAAAATGCCGTTCGTTTCCGACAAACTGTACCCGGCGATCGCCGTGCTCGACCCGGTGATGACGCTGACCATGCCGCCGAAGGTCACGGCCGCGACCGGCATGGACGCATTGACGCACGCGTGCGAAGCGTACATCGACCTGCAGAAGAATCCGGTTTCGGACGCGTTCGCGCTTGCCGCGGTCAAACTGATTTTCGAAAACCTTGTTGCGGCGACGCAGAACGGCAAAGACGAAGACGCGCGCCTCGCCATGGCCAACGCCGCGCTGCTGGCGGGGATCGGCTTTTCCAATTCGATGACCGGCGTCGTGCATGCCCTGGCGCACGCCGTCGGCGCGATCTGCGAGATTCCGCACGGCGTGGCGAACGCCATCCTGTTGCCGTGGGGTTTGGACTACAACCTGGGCAAGGCGGCACGCCCGATCGCGGAATTGGCGGGGCCGTTGGGCCTGAAGAATCCGCCGGACAATGACGTGCAGCGCGCGCGGCTGGTGATTCAGGCGATTCGCGACCTGGCCGGGCGCCTGCACGAGCTATCGGGCATGGCGATCACGTTGAGCGAAGCCGGCGTCGCGGAAAGCCAACTAGAACGCATCGCCCGCGTCGCGATCGACGACGGCGCCTGCATCTACAATCCGGAAGAGATCGCGTTTGAGGACGCCTGGGACATTTTGAAAAAGGCGTATTGAGTCAGCCGGCTCTCGCCGTTCTCAGTTTTCGCAGCACTCGTAATTTCCCGCCTGGCCAAGCGAGCGGCGCGCGAAATGCCCATGCTTCGCATCTGCTGGCGTTTCAATCAATTTGTTTACAACGCTTGACGCTTGACTTGCGAAGATTTCGTGGTATTTCTTGTACGTGGAAAAGTTCTTTGGGAGGCCGCAAAATGAAAAACGACATTATCGTCAAGTTTCTCAAGGGCGGCACGGTGCGCGGATACACGTTGGATGTCGGCGCGAAGGACACGTTTCACATCACGACGTCCTCGGGAGACGCCAGAGAGATTCGACTCGACGAACTCAAGGCCGTCTTCTTAATCAAGGATCCCAGCGCGCCGAAGGCCGCGGCCCGACCGGCCGCAGCCGGCGTAAAAATCCGCATCAAATTCTTGGACGGCGAGGAACTGACCGGCATCACGTACGACTACAATTCGACGAAGGACGGCTTTTTCGTTTTTCCGCTCGACCCGGCGTCCGATAACGAACGCATTCTCGTCAACCGCCACGCCGCCGCATCGATCGTCAGTCTCGGGTCGCCGTGCCTCATTAGCGCCAAGCCTGGCGCCGCCGCGGGCGACCCGGCGCGTTCCAAACTGGAGCGCAAATTGGCAGAGCGCCTCTGCGACTGCGCTCGCCAATTTTCCGGCAGCGAGCGCGAGGTGGATGAAGGCGTGTGCGCGTCGTATTGCGCGTCGCTGAGATCGATGATTTCGACGGACATGATCGACTATCTGCGGCATTACGGGCGCGACGCCTGGCGGGATTTTGTCGCCGCCAAAGTCAATAAGATCCGCGGCGAAATGGGCGAAAACGCCTTCCATTCGATGCAGAAAATCACCGCCCGCTTGATGTGACCTGCGCCGGCGCGCGCGCCGGACCGGGCCGCGCTCGCTCCATCGCCCCCCCAATAACCGGCTTTCGCATAATTTCGCGTCGTTTTGAACGAAAGGTCCTTTTCTTTTTTCAAATCTTTGTTAATATCGGCGCGGTTTGACACGCCGCGTTACGGCGAATCCGAGGTCATCCACGATCGGCAACAGCGATTTCCCCCAACGCAACAAAGGAAACGTGAGCTATGAAAGAAAGCAAGTTCCTCACCAGTTTCGACGGCACCCGCATCGCGTACCGCGTTTACGGCCAGGGCGCCCCGACCGTCGTCATCTGCAACGGCCTGACCTGCAACCAGAGTTGGATGCAGCCGATGATCGACGCGCTCAGCCCGCGGCATCGGGTGATCATCTGGGATTATCGCGGCCACGTCGATTCGGCGCTTCCCGCCGACGAGCGCATGGCCACGATCGACGCCTGCGTGCAGGATTTGCAGGCGGTCCTGGCGGCCACAAGAACCAAGAAAGCGGTGTTTGTCGGCTTTTCGATGGGCGTCCAGGTCGCGCTTGAACTTTACGGCCGTCGGCCGGAGGTCGCGCTCGGCCTCATCGCGCTCAGCGGCACGTACGAGTACACGCTCCGCACCTTTTCCTACATCGGCCCCCTGCTCGACATGGCGGTTGAACCGATGTTGCGCAACGTGGTCCGGTATCTGCCGAAAACGAGCGGCCTGTTTTGGAAAGCGATTCTGCTCGGCCCGTGGGCGTTCCCGCTGACCCGGCTGCTGATTATCAACTGGGACGTCGCCAGCCGCGAGCAATTCGAAATTTATCGGCCGCACATCGTCAATCTCAACCTGCGCAATTTTACATTGCTGGCGCAGTCGATGAACAATCACTCGGCCGTCAGCGTGCTGCCGCGCATCAAAGTTCCGACGCTGATCGTCGTCGGCGACCAGGACACGTTCACGCCCGTCGAAGTCGCCGAGCAAATGCACAAGCTCGTGCCGAATTCCGAAATGCATCTTGTGCCGGGCGGCAGCCACGCCGGCGTGATCGAGTTCCCGACGATCTTCACGGATTACGTCTTGGCGTTCCTCGACAAGCACTTCGCCAAGGCAAAGGCCGTGCCGCGGCCGAGCCGCCCCAAGCTCGTGGCGCAAATCGCCTGAGCGCGGCGCGAAAATCGACGCCCGCACGCGGTTTTACTGCGGGCCGCGATCGCACGCCGGCAACAACTGATTTTTCGCCAGGTAGTCCGCCAGGTTCTCGGCGTACCACGCCAGGACGCGCGGCGAGGGGTGGATTTCGGTGAATTCCGGCGGCGCGTTTTCGCCGCTGAGATGATAAACCGGCGCGCCAACGCCCGTCAGATATTTGCCCTGCTCGTCGATGTAGATATAGCAATACGCCTGCGCCTTCACGCTCGTTTCGTTCTTGCGCCGCTGTTCCGCCGTGCAGGCGTACGGGCCGACGAATATCAGAATCTTGAATTTCTCGCGATAGGCGGCGACGAAATCCCGCAACTCCGCGCTGTTGCGCCGTTCGAATTCGTCGAGATCCGGCTTCCACGTGCCGACCGATTCCAAGAACTTGCGCGAAAACGACGCGCCGGCCATCACCGCGAAACGGACGAGCCGAAAATGGCCGTAGACGCAGGCGAATAGCGAATCCGGCACGAAATGCAGCCGCGTCGATTG
>CAZHPN010000021.1:21550-48807 GCA_964534375.1 uncultured bacterium
TTGCCACGCCGGCAGGTATTGGCGCCACAGGTCCGGGTTTTTTTCGAAGTAGGAGCGCACGAGGTCGCCGTTCAGAAACATCGGCTCGCCCAGGTTCGACAGCGAAAAAATCAGCAGATCGGGTTGCAGGCCGAGCACCTGCCGCGCCAGGCGGACCGACTGACCCATTTTGTGGCCGCAGACTCCGAAATTCCAAACCTCGAATTTCCCGCAGCCCCGCGCGTTGAGCAGGTCTTCGAGCCGCGCCGGCCAGGCCTGGTCGTCCCGCACGTCCGCGCCGAAAACCGTGGACCCGCCCAGACAAAGAATGCGATAAACGCTGGCCGCTTTGGCCGCGCTCCGTTCGGGCCCGCGGGCGCCCTGCGAATTCACGTCCACGCGATGCCAGCCGAGGCGGCCGTACGTGTCGACGTGCGAATCCGGTTTGAGACGATTGAGCAGCGCCGGGTCGGGGTCGGCCAAATGGCTTTCGCGGTATTGATCCCAGCGGGTGAGGTTCTTCTTCAGAATTCGCCAATCGACGTTTGTCGCGCGCACCACCAGTTCGCCAAGCACGCAGCCGGCCAGCAGCGCCAGGAACACGGCGGCGAATTCGAAGGCGGTTCGTTTTCGCCGGGCTTGGACGCGCATCACCGCAACCGCGCCGGCAAGATCACCATCGGCATGCCGACCCATTGCAGGCGCGCCTGAATCGCGTACGCGGTCTCGTTGTGCAGCAGACGATGATACCAGCGTTCGCGTTCGAAAATGACTTTGCCGGCGAAAAAGGTGATTTCGGGGAAATCCTGGCGCACCTTCTTGCAGAGTTTTTCGGCCGCGTCCACGATGTCGGCGCCGATGTCATAGCGGCTGGTCGCCGGAATCTTCAGACCGCGCGCGAGTTCCTCGTATTGGTGCAGGGTTCCTTCGGTGCGCTGGCGCACTTCCGCCAGGACGTCGTCGCCGCGAAAGGCGCCGGAATCCACCGCGCCGACCGAGAGAAACACGACGTTCTTGAAGTGGCTGGGGAAGACGCGGAAGACTTGCAACAACGTGTGAATGCCGAGGCCGCCGTAGGCCGCGACGAGCACGCCGGCCGTCGGCTGGCTGGGATCGACGTCCAGCGTTGGCGGATCTTTCGCGAGCGGCAAACCTTCCAGATCCGTGAACAACTTCTGAAGTTTCAAGCCGATCTGGCGGTAGTGCGAACGAATGGAATAAAAGAGAGCCACGACGGCGGTGGTGACGGCGATCGTAATCCAGCCGCCTTCGCCGAACTTCTCGAGGACCGTGCCGACCAGAATCGTCGCGCAGAGCGCGAACGCCAAGACGAACAAGGCAAACCGGCCTTTCCACGGGGCCGCTTTTGCGTTCGGCCGCCACCACGAGCGGGCCATGGCGAACATCGACAACGAGAAAGTCAGGAACACATTGATGCTGTACATGATGACCAGCTTGCGAACTTCGCCCTTCGTGGCAAGCAGGCCGGTCAAGGCGGCCGCGCCCATCAGCGCCACGCCGTTGGCGGTCGTCAGCCGGTCGGACAGCGTGGAAAAGCGGCGCGGCGCCCACGAGTCGAGGGCCATATTGGCCAGCACGCGCGGGCCGTCGATGAAGCCGGCTTGCGCGCCGACAATCAGCAGGGCGCCTTCGGAAACGAGCGTCAGGACGGTGAACACGGCGCCGCCCGGCAGCCCGTGGGTCATCTTCTCCACGAGCACGGCGTTCATCGTCTTGCCTTCCGTGGCCGCGACGTGCCAAAGCAGATAGCAGATCAGCAAGCCCGCGGCGGTGAAGGCCAGCGAACAGGCCATGTACAACATCGTGCGTTTGGCCGTTCGTACGCGCGGTTCGTGCATGATCGGGATGCCGTTGGAAACCGCTTCAATGCCGGTGTACGTTCCGCCGCCCATCGAGTAGGCGTGGATGAACAGAAAGAACATGCCCGCGACGCCGAGCGTCGAGAGACCGGAATGAAAATTCACCGCCACCGTCCGGGCGGTCTCGGGCAGCGCTGGAACGTGGGCGACGAGGCCGCCGACGATCACGATCAGGTGCGTGGCGACGAAGACCAGGAACACGGGCAAGAGCACCAGCACGGATTCCCGAACGCCGCGGATATTGAGCGCCGACAGCAGGATCACCGCGCCGATTTCGGCCGGGACCTTCGCGACGTGCCACTCCATCGGCAAGAAACTGAACAGCGCGTCGCCGGCGGCGGCGATCGAGACGGTGATTGTCATCACGTAGTCGACCAGCAGCGCGCTGCCGGAGACCACGCCGGCGCCGGGCCCCATCAGCTTCGTCGCGACGATGTAACCGCCGCCGCCGTGGGGGAAATCCTCGATGAGTCGGCTGTAGGCGGCCGCGATCAGGAACACCGTGAGCGCGGTCATCGCCGCCAGGCCGAGCAGCAAATAGGTATGGTGGCCGACCGTGCGAAACGCTTCGTCCGGGCCGTACGATGACGAGGACAAGCCATCGGCGCCAAGGCCGACCCAGGCCAAAAACGGCAGCAGCGACAGCCGATGGAACAGCGAGCGGTCGCCCAGGTCGCGCGGTTGGCCGATGACCAAGCGCTTCAGGCGATCGGCGACCGGCGGTTTTTCGCGGTGGCTGTCTTCGTCCGGCAAGCTGGCTGACCTCTCTCCCCGCGTTGCAACAGATGTTGGAAAATAAAACCCGGCTGCCGCCAAAAGGAACGGACGAAACAATGGAACGTAGATTAGACCGCACGCCGGCCGGCGTCAATTCGGCGGCGCGCGCCGATACCCGTCTCTCGGCGTCATTCGCCCGACGGCCAAATCCGGAGAAAAATCAGTTGCTTTCCTTGTGGATCGCTTCGGCGATGCGCTGCCGCGCCGATTCGGGCAACGGCGGCAGCGTCGCGCTTTCGTCGTCCAGGAAATGACCGAGATCGTTGGCGTGCCGGCGCAGCCACTTGAGCTGACGATCGTAGCGCCTGCAGCCGTCGCAAAAGAGCAGATGCGCCTTGAGCAACACGGACTCGAGTTTGGTCAGCGGCCGATCCAAGGACTGCGAGGATAGCCACGAAGCGCCGCGGCACGAAATCATCCCGGCTCCTTTCGTACGCTCTTGCTCTCCCACTTGATTTCCAGGCATTGCCGCAAAGCCATCCGCGCGCGATGCAACCTCACCCATAGATTATTCGGAGAAATATGCAAAACCTTACACACTTCTTCGGCGTCGAGGCCGTCAATTTCGCGAAGCGCGTACGCATCCGCCGTTTTCGCCGGCAGCGTTCGCAGGCAATCGTGCAGCAATTCCCAAAATTCTTTCTGCTCGAGGGCCTGTTCCGGATCCATCGCCCATTGGCCCGGCGAGGCCGCCCACAGGCCGAACCAGTTGAAATCGGTCCGTAACGCCTCGTCGGCGTCGGTTTCGCCGAACGCGGCCTTTTCGCGGTAGATCCGCCGCAGATGGTCGAGAACTTTGTGCTTGAGAATGCCGACGAGCCAGGTGCGCTCCGACGAATGGCCGGAAAATCCCGCGCGGTTCCGCAGCGCGGCGATGAAGGTCTCCTGGACCATCTCCTCCGCCGTCGTCGGATCGCGCAGGCGAAACAGGGCATAACGATAGAGGTAGTCGCCGTGGCGCTCGACCCATAACTCAGGATTGGTTCGTTCGACCTCGTCGGTCGCCATCGCGCCCTCGAATCCGGGGAAGTTCGCTGCAAATAATATAAGCAGCGCCGTCATGCGGCGCCAAGGCGGGTCGTGCGGGACCGGGTTCACGGTCGGCCGGAATTCGCGAGGCCCAGTTGTTACGCCTCGTCGGCCTCGAACTCAAACCTGACGGTCACCGGCAGTTGGTGCAGACGTTGAGCGACGCCGGGTCGATGCCCATGCGTTTGGCGAACTGGTGCGACAGGGCGTCGGGCAACCAGTAATTGCCGCACTTCTCGCAGACCAGCATGTCGACTTCGCGATGCCAGCGCTTCAGCCAGCGCTTGCCGCCGGCCTCGCCGAACTCGATGCACTGCGTCGGGCAGGCGAAGGCGCACGCGCCGCAGGCGATGCAGACCGGGTTTTCCGCGTCGAAGGGCGAGACCGCCCGCCGTTCGAACCCGCGGCCTTCGAAACCAAGCGCCGCCACGCCGACGATGTCGCGGCAGATTTGCACACACAGGCCGCAGAGAATGCAGTCGTCGTTCTTTTTTTGGAAGCGCGGGTGCGGCGCGAGAACGCCGTATTGGGCGGCCAGTTTTTGAATCGGTTCTTCGTCGGGACAGCGCGCCAGCAGCAGGTTGAGCAACATTGCGCGATGGCGGTGAATGCGCGGCGAGTCCGTTTGCACGGCGATTTCGCGCCGCACCGTATAGACGCAGGACGGGACGACGCGGGTCTTGCGGCCTTCGTTGACTTCCACCGAGCAAATGCGGCACACGCCGTAGGCGGCGACGTTGTCGTTGTGGCACAGGGTCGGCACGTCGACGCCGGCGTCGCGGCAGGCGGTCAGCAGGGGCGTGTCGTAGGGAACGGCGGTCGGCCGGCCGTTGATGGTGAGGTTGATCAAATCAGCCATCGGTCACTCCTTGATGATCGCGTCGGCGGGGCAGATTTCGTAGCACTGGCCGCATTTGATGCACTTTTCGACGAGGATGCGGTGCACGACTTTCTTCTGACCCTCGACGGCCGCAGCCGGGCACACGCGTTTGCAGGCGCCGCACGCGGTGCAGCGGTCGGGCAGCACTTTGTAGGTGATCAGCGGCGGGCAGACGCCGGCCGGGCAGCGCTTGTGGTGAATGTGCGCCTCGTACTCGCTGCGGAAGAAGCGCAGCGTCGATTCGACCGGATTGGGCGCGGTCTGCCCGAGGGCGCAGAGGCTGCACTCGCGGATCGTGCCCGCGAGCGTTTCGATCAGGTCGAGGTCGCCGTCCTGGCCTTTGCCGTCGCAGATGTCCTGCAAGATGCCGCGCATCTGCGTCAGGCCTTCGCGGCACGGCAGGCACTTGCCGCAGCTTTCGTCGCTGAGGAACGCGGTGAAGTAGCGGGCGAGTTCCACCATGCAGGTGTTTTCGTCCATGACGATCATGCCGCCCGAGCCCATCATCGAGCCGACGTCGTACAGCTTGTCGAAATCCACCGGCAGGTCGAGGTGCTCGGCGGGGATGCAGCCGCCCGACGGCCCGCCGGTCTGCACGGCCTTGAATTTCTTTTCCTTCGGGATGCCGCCGCCGATGTTGTAAATGATGTCGCGCAACGTGATGCCCATCGGCACTTCGATGAGGCCCGTGTTGTTGACCTTGCCGACGAGCGAAAAGATCTTGGTGCCGGGGCTGCCCTCGGTGCCGATCTTGCGATATTCGTCGGCGCCGTGCAGCACGATGTACGGCACGTTCGCCCAGGTCTCGACGTTGTTCAGGTTCGTCGGCCGGTTGTAAAGGCCGTGCTCGACCGTGTGCACGTACTTGGCGCGCGGTTCGCCGGCCTGGCCTTCGAGCGAAGCCATCAGCGCGGTGGATTCGCCGCAGACGAAGGCGCCGCCGCCGCGGCTGATCTTGATGTCGTACGAGAAATCCGTGCCCAGGATGTTCTTGCCCAGCAACCCGGCGGCCCGCGCCTGGTCGATCGCGATGGTCGCGTTCTGGACGGCCAGCGGATATTCGTTGCGCACGTAGATGTAGCCGTCGTTCGAGCCGATGGCGTACGCGCCGATAACCATGCCTTCGAGCACCGAATGGGGATTGCCCTCCAGCAACGAGCGATCCATGTAAGCGCCCGGGTCGCCTTCGTCGGCGTTGCAGACGACGTATTTCGGCGAGCCTTTCGCGTTCCGGCAGCTTTCCCATTTTACACCGGCCGGGAAGCCGCCGCCGCCGCGCCCGCGCAAGCCGGCCCTCTTCACCTCGGCGATGATCTGGTCCGATTGCATGGTCGCCAGCGCCTTCGCCAGCGCGGCGTAGCCGCCGAGCGCGATGTAGTCGTCGAGCGAGGTGGGGTCGATCGCGCCGTTATTGCCGAAAATCAGGCGGCGCTGGTGCTTGTAGAACGGCACGTCGTGCTCGTGCAGCACCTTTTGGTCCTTGTCGGTTTTGTCCGCGTAGAGCAGGCGGTCGATGACTTCGCCGGTCTTTACGGTTTTCTCGACGATCTCAGGCACGTCTTTCGCGGAGACGACCTGATAAAAAACCCGCTGCGGATGAATCACGACCAGCGTGCCGCGTTCGCAGAAACCGTGGCAGCCGGTGGCGCGGAATTCGACTTTGTCGGCGAGCCCCTGCTCGGCCAATTCTTTCTTGAACGCCGCGACGACCTGATTGGCGCCGCAACCGATGCAACCCGTGCCGGCGCAAACCGCGACCATGACGCGCTGCGGATCGCGGCCCGCGACGAGTTGGCCGCGGTATTCTTCCAAGGCCGCAAAGCTGGTGAGCCTTTCCATTGCGCTAGTCCTCTTTCTTCTTCAGGTTGGCCACGATCCGCTTCATTTTTTGCAAACTGGCGTGGCCGACGTATTCGTGATCGACGACCACCAGCGGACCCAGCGCGCAACTGCCGAGGCAGTTGACCGTGTCCAGCGAGAACTTCAGGTCTTTGGAGGTGCCGCCCGGCGGCAAGTCCAGTTCGCGGGCGATCTGGTCGAGAATGAGTTTCGAGCCGCGCACATGGCACGCCGTGCCCATGCAGACATGAAATTCGTGCCTGCCCTTCGGTTTGAGGCTGAACGCCTTGTAGAACGTCGCGACGTGATAAACGCGCGCGACCGGCACGTTCAGCTTGTCGCTCAAGTACAATAACGCGTCGTGCGGCAGGTACCGGTATTCGGTTTGAATGTCCTGCAGCATCAAAATCAGGTTCGCCGACGTCCCGCCGTTTTTCCGGACGATGGCGTCGACGGTCTCCGGGGCGAAAGTCTCAGCGCCCATGATCACATCCCCGCTCTGGCTTTGAGGGCCGTCCAGTCCGCGCGCAGACGCTCGCGGATTTGGGCGAGCAATTCGTCTTTGGTTTTGAGGTGGCGGTACCGGCCTTGCTGGAAGAGATAGTTCGACAGCTCGGCCATGGGATCGTCCACCGATTTTTTGATCGCCTCGATGTCGAGGTTGATGGTGTATTTGCCCGCGTCCACTTCGTAAAGCGGGAACATGCCGCTTTCGACCGCCAACCGGCCGAGGCGGATGCCCAGGTTGGCCTCGCAGCGCCAACCCGTGGGGCAGGGCGCAAACACGTGCAGCACGGCCGGACCATTGACCGTCGCCGCTTTCTTGACCTTGCGAATCAGGTCGAACGGATAGCTCGGGCAGGCCGTCGCCACGTACGGAATGCGATGCGCGGCGCAGATTTCCGCGAAATTCTTCTTCCACGTGGTCTGCCCTTCGGGATTCGCGCGGCCCGTCGGGCTCGTGGTCGTCGAGGCGCCCAGCGGCGTGGCCGACGAGCGCTGAATGCCGGTGTTCATGTACGCTTCGTTGTCGTAGCAGACGTAGAAGAAATCCGTGCCGCGTTCGAGCGCGCCCGAAAGCGCCTGCAGGCCGATGTCGAGGGTGGCCCCGTCGCCGCCGATGGCCATCACCGCGATTTTGTTCGGCCGGTCATGATAGAAACGCTGCTTGCGTTTGAGGACTTCGATGCCCGCGCTGACGCCCGAGGCGACGGCGGCGGCGTTTTCGAAAGCGGCGTGAATCCACGGCACGCGCCAGGCGTTGAACGGATACGGGCTGGAAATGATTTCCATGCAGCCGGTCGCGTTGCAGACGATCAGGTCGCGGCCGGTCGCCTTGGTGATTTGCCGCAGCATCAGGGCCGGAATGCAGCCCTGGCAGGCGCGGTGCCCTTGCACGAACAGCTCTTCCTGCGGCAGCAGCCGGGCGGCGTAGACGCCGTAATTGACATCGTTCATTCGCGCACCCCCACCATTTCGTAAATCGGCGCCGCGCCGCGGTCGATGTAGTCGATGCCCTTTTGGATCATGGCGCGGAAGTCGCCGACCGTGACGTCGCGGCCGCCGAGGCCGCCGATGAAGCCGACGACCGTCGGCCGCTGGGGCAGGTTGTACAGGCTGGCCTTGATTTCCGTGGCCGCAGGTCCGCCGGTTCCGGCGACGCTGAGGCAGCGATCGAAGACGATGACGCCTTTGACGCCGGCGAGCGCCTGGCGAATTTTCTCGTGCGGGAACGGCCGCCACAACCGCAGGCGAATCTGCCCGACCTTGACCCCGGCGGCGCGCAATTCGTCAATGGCGACCGAGGCGGTCTCGCCCAGTCCGCCGATCGTGACCAGCAGATAGTCGGCGCCCTCGGTCCGGTACGGTTCGACGGCCGCGTACGACCGGCCGAACTCCCTGGCGAATTTCTCCCAAATTTCCTCGATGACCGCCTGGCTGTCGATCAGCGCGACGTCGTGCGCCTTCTTGGTTTCGGTGTAGACCTCGGGAATGCCCACGGGGCCGAACATCTTCGGATCGCGCGGGTCGAGCCGTTGCAGGGGCTGATAGACGCCGAGGAAATCGCGGATTTTCCCGGTCGGGTAGAACACCATCGGCTCGATCACGTGGCTCATTTGGAAGCCGTCCATATTGACGATGGTCGGCAACGTGACGCGATGGTCCTCGGCGATCTTGAACGCGCAGATGGTCTGGTCGATCACTTCCTGGCCGTTTTCCGTGAAGATCTGCACCCACCCCGTGTCGCGTTCGGCCATGATGTCGCTTTGGTCGCCCCAGATGTTGATCGGGGCGGAGAGCGCGCGGTTGACGCACGACATGACGATCGGCAGCCGCATGCCCGACGCGATGTAGAGCATCTCGTGCATCAGCGCGAGGCCCTGGCTGGAGGTCGCCGTAAAGGTGCGAGCGCCGACCGCCGACATGCCGATGCAGGCGCTCATCGCCGAATGTTCGGATTCCACGGGCATGAACGCCGCGTCCAAATCGCCGTCGGCGACGAGTTCGGCCAGGTGCTCGACGATATGCGTTTGCGGCGTGATCGGGTAGGCCGCGATGCAATCGACGTCGCACTGGGCGACGACTTCGGCCTGCGCAATCGACACTTCCATGCCAATCGGCTTGCCGGGCGTAATTCGGCCGCTCATCGTTTGACCTCCTCCAGCATCACGATCGCGCCGGTGGGGCATTCCGCCGCGCACACGCCGCAGCCTTTGCAGAAGTTGAAATTGAAGTCGAAGTAGTGCGTGTACATCGCGCCTTCGGGCGCTTTCTGCCGGCGGACGGCGCGGCGCGAATTGTCGGGGCAATAGATCCAGCAGACGCCGCAGGCGATGCACTTGTTCTCGTCGGTCCGCGGGTAGTTGCTGCGCCAATCGCCGGTTTTGTATTCGACGGCGGTTCCGGGTTCGGACACGGCGCAGCCCAGCGGCATTTCGGTCCAGGTGGGCAGCAGTTTGGTTTTCATGCGGGGTTCTCCGAAACGGCTTCGTCGAAGGCGCGTTTGAGGACGGCGAGGTTCTTCGGGCCGATTTTGCCGAACCGTTCCAGCAGCGGCGTCTCCATGCTCGCCAGATTCACGCAGCCGCAGGCCTTGATCGCCGCGCCGAGCATTGTGGTGTTGGTGATCGGACGGCCGAGTCCTTCCAGCGCGATTTTCGTGGCGTCGACGCAGAAGATCCGGCACTTCAGCTTGTAGCGCTCGCGCAATTCCGCGGCGGTCTTGTGCGTGTTGACGATGACCACGCCGTCGGCCTTCATGCCGGCTTCGACGTTGACGATGTTCATCAGCGCCTCTTCCAGCACCACCGCGATATCGGGCTCGTAAATCGCTTGCCGCAGACGGATCGGCCGCGAATCGATGCGCGCGAACGCCAGCACCGGCGCGCCGCGCCGCTCGGGCCCGAAGCTCGGGAACGCCTGCGCGAATTTGCCTTCGGCGATGGCCGCCTGGGCGAGCAGTTCCGCGCTGGTGACGGCGCCTTGGCCGCCGCGGCCGTGAAAGCGTATTTCGATCATGAGGACAACCTTTCCCTTCAGCGAAATGGCCGCCAATTTTCGGGGCGGATGCTAGTTCCGCGAAAACTGAAAGTCAAACGCCGAGAAGTTAGTTATTTGTGATTATATCTCGCGGAGTTTGCGCCAAGTTTGCACGCGCACTATTCGCCGCAAATCCAAGTCGGGCTGACCTGCGCGCGCCGGACGCCGCCGTCCACGCCGAGGCAAACAACCTGCAGCCAGCCGTCCGGCGCGATCGCCATGTTGAGGCCAGTCCCGCCGTAGTTCATGCCTTCATCAGCGTCAATATTGTTTGACCGTCCACGCGCCGTTATGGAGGACAGCCAACGCCGGGCCGAGGGCCGGAACGATGGCCACCCAAACGTCCCCGTCCGCCGCAGGGCAAACCTATCCAAACCCCCAGCAGCTTTTTGACGCAATCGTCGTTCCGTCCGGCCGTGAGCCATTTGGCGGGGGGCCGTGTTTCTCCTTGAGAGGCTTCGTTTTCGCACAGGTTGACGCCAATTGGCGCAGGGCGACGAGGTTCTCGGCGGCATCCCGATCCGCGCACGTCCTTTTCCCCGCCCGGCGCAGCGTGCAAACGGCGCGCGACGCGCCGAACCGCCGGCCGGCCGCCCGTGCAGCCGGCCGGCGTCCCGAACAAGGTGCTCCCAAACAAGGCGCCAGCCACTTCGGAGACGGACCCGTGCAGCGGGTGCGCCCAAGATGGCGGCCCGGCGGGCGGATGTTACTGGCCGTCGCAACTGAGCGGGGCATCCACCGATACCCCCTACTGGTCGTCCTCCGAGGAAGCGGACGCCAGCGACGTGGCGCGGATGATCAACTTCAGCTTCGGCTACGTCTACCGCTTCGACGAACCGAACAACTACGACGCGCGTTGCGTTCGTCAGTGAACGGACCGTAGAAATAGGTTCCTTGCAGGCTGTTGGGAACGCACACCATGACACTTGACACAGCAGCATTATTTGGCCACAAGGATCTATGCCGCGGAGTGCAAAAGTCCTGGTCGCCTTTTCAGCCTTTCTCCTTGTCATGGCTTGGCCCCTTTCGGCCGAACGGTCGGATAACCAATGGCCAGCAGCGGCAAAGCGAGAACTCGTATGGTCGGCGCCGGGACAAGAAATTCTTACGCCGCAATTTTCGCAGGATGGAGATTTCATTACTCTTGTGACGCGCGGCTATTCACCGGACGGCTGTGACGCCGAAGGACTGCCGGACTCTTACTTCAAGGCGCTGGAAGCGAAAGAAAAAGCCAATCCGCGCTTTGCTGATCCGGTCATCAAAGTGATCGACTTGCGCGGAAACATCGCCTGCGAAGTCAAATACGGATGGCATCCAAGCCTTTCTCGCGATAGCAAACGACTGGTTTTTTCGGAGCAAGTCAAGCCTATTACTGGCCTTCGAGCGCTTGCCGCAACAATGGAAGGCAATGGCATTCGAATGTATGACTGCGCATCAAAGCAAATCGTGAAGATCGCCGACCCGCATACGGGCTACCTTGACAATCCTTTTTTCTCGCCGGGTGGCGGATCAATCATGTATACCTACGATGAGGCCGTAAACGGCGCATTTGGCGGCGCCGTTGGGATTTCTCGATTTGATTTGCAGCAAAATGGCGAGATAACGCTCGTCGACAAGAAAACCGTTGCTGCCGTCCCATGTCCGCCCGCGCGCTCCGAGGGATCTCGCCTTGAAGCAATTCTGTGTTCGCATTTGAAAAATCAACCGAGCAGCTTTTCCCAGATCGTCTACATGGTCGTTCCCGTTGGAAATGATGTTGTCGCATTGTTGGGCACGCCGCTTCCCGCGCCCGGCGACATGTACATGGCCAACAGTTACGACATGAGCTTGGTTTCCGTGTATCCTGCGCTACGATTGGTCTTGTCGTTCGGAGTGCGGAAAGCTGCCGACAAGATTGCCTTTCAAACTGTGTCGGGCGAAAGGATCCTGATTTTCTCGGAATATTGGAAGGCCTATTCGCTTTCAACGGGAAAGCCGCTGCCGGACATCGGGCCTAAAAATACAAACCTGAAGAGCACATACAGTCCTGATCTCAAATATTACCTCCGCGCCCAAGCGGCTCAACGAGACGGAGAACCGGACCGTTTTGTGCTGTATCGTACGGCCGACGGCAAGCGACTCGAAAGCCTGCCTAGAATGGCGCGCGCAGATGAGGCGGTGTGGAGTCTAGATTCGAGTCGATTCGCGATAGTCGGAGTGCCGATTGCTGGCGCGAAGCCGACGCATCACGTGGAACAACTGATCGTTTACTCCGTTCGCTAGTCTGGAAATCCGGCGCCGACGCGCGTCAAACGGGGTGGCCTTTGCCGCCTAATTTTTATAGATCGTTATCGGATAGTCTTTGGTCGAAGGCAGGAGCACGTGAAAAACGGCGCCGCCGCCGCCCGGCGAGTCGACGAAAATCTTGCCGTTGTGATTTTCCACGATGCGGTAGGCGATGGTCAGGCCCAGGCCGGTGCCTTTTTCCTTGGTCGTGAAGAACGGATCGAAGATCGAGCCCATGATGTCCTTGTCGATGCCCTTGCCGGTGTCGCGCACCTCGACCTCGGCGTACCCGGGGTAGCGCGTCGAAAACCGCGCGACGACGGTCAGCGCGCCGGGGCCGTCGTCCATGGCTTGGACAGCGTTCAGGCACAGGTTCCAGAACAACTGGCGAATCTGGTCGGGGTCAAAGCGACAGATGAGGTTTTTTTGCAAATCGGACTCGATCACGATGCGGTCCTGGACGGCGGGATCATGAGCCAACACGCCCAGTTGCTCGGCCAGAATCTCGGAAAGATCGGCGATGGAATCGTGCCGCTGCGCCGGCCGCGCGTAGGTCAGGAACTCGTTGATCAGCTTGTTGAGCCGATCGGTCTCGCGCATGACGATGTTCATCAGTTGCGTGTGGATGGGGTCCAACTGCAATTCGCTTTGCAGCAATTGAATGGCGCCGGACATGCTGGCCAGCGGGTTGCGAATTTCGTGGGCCATGCCGGCCGCCAGCTTGCCGATGGCCGCTTGCCGGTCCGCCTGTTTCGCGGCCTGCTCCAACTCGCGCAATGCGGTGACGTCCTGGAGGGTCACGACCCGGCCCGCCACCTGGCCGCCGGCGTCGCGCAGGTTGTGCGCCGTAATCGACAGCACCGATCGTCGGTCGGAATCCGGACTGAAATCGACGTCCATCGGACTGACGTGCCCGACGGACGCGCCTAACGGCGGCAGCAATTCGCCGAGCCGGCGGCCGCGCAACTCCGGGTCGCCACGGCCGAGAATCGGTTGGACCGCCTCATTGGCGAAAATCACCACGCCGCGCCGGTCGCACGTGATCAGGCCGATGGGCAGCGACTGCACGATGTTCTTGTTCAGAATCCTGAGATCTTCCATTTCCTGGGTTTGCCGCTGAAGTTGCAGCGACGCGGCTTGCGTCCGGGCGGCGAGGTAACTGGCCATCATTCCCGACGCGAAGTAGGCGAGGGCGTTAAGGAGGATCTTGACGAAGACTTCCTCGTTCGTCGGCGGCTTGAGATCGAGGCCCAGCAGATCGAACGGTTGCCACACGCCCCAGAGTTGCCCGCAAAGCACGGCCGCGTAGGCGACCGAACTGGCGAAGGCGATGAAGATGCTCTGTCCCCGGCCGATGAAGATGCCGGCGTAGATGATGGTCAGCACGTACAGGAACGAGAACAGGCTGAAGAATGAGCCGGTGAAGTACACGAGCACCGTGACGAACAGGAAGTCCCAGTAGATCTGGAAGAGCACGAACAGCCGGCTGGACGCTTTGCGTTCGATCAGCGTCGCGGAAAGCAACGTGATCAGCACGTTGACGCCGATCATGCCGTAGACGACGGCGGACGAGCGGGGCCCATAAAGAACGTACGTCGATCCGAGGATGAAGAACGCGACGACGACGCGGAGGAACACGAGCCATTGGAGCAGGCGCACCTGCTCGGGCGCCGAGCCGGCCGCAATTTTGAAAGGCGCGGCGGGGGCGGAGATTTTCGCCGGCTTACTTGCCAATGACCGTGACGATCTTGAAGATCGGCAGGTACATGGTGACCAGCAATCCACCGACGACGATGCCGAGGAACACCATCATGAACGGTTCCAACAGTTTCGTCAGGCTGTCGGTGGCGACGTCGACTTCATCCTCGTAAAAATCGGCGATTTTCGCGAGCATGACGTCCAGCGCGCCGGTGGCTTCGCCGACCGTGATCATTTGGCACACCATCGGCGGAAACACCCCCGACTCCAGCAACGGCTCGGCGATCGTTTTGCCTTCGGCGATGCTGTCCTTGGTTCTCAAGATGGCCTTCTCGATCGTGCTGTTGCCGGCGGTCTTCGCGACAATTTCCAGGCCGTCGAGAATGGGCACGCCGGACGTAATCATCGTGCCGAGCGTGCGAGTGAACTTGGCCACGGCCTGTTTCCTGATCAGATCGCCGAAGACGGGCAGCTTTAGGGAAACGCTGTCTTTGAGGATCTTTCCCTTGGCGGTGTTGATCAGGAATTTATAAAGATAAACCAAGCCGACGATGGACGGAAACAGAATGTACCACCAGTTGCGCACAAACTGCGACAGATTCACGACGACCTGCGTCGGCCCCGGCAACTGGCCGCCGAAGTCTTCGAACATCTTCTTGAACGTCGGGATGACGAAGATCAGCATGATCATCATGACGACGAATGCGATAATCATGACGACCATCGGGTACATCAACGCGCCCTTGACCTTGCCGCGCAATTTCGCCGACTTTTCCATGTACGCCGACAGGCGGTTCATGATCGTATCGAGAATACCGCCGACTTCGCCCGCCGCGACCAGCGCGACGTACAATTGGTCGAAAACCTTCGGGTGCTTGCCCAGCGCCTTCGCGAACGTCGAACCGGATTCGACGTCGGTTTTCACGTCGCCCAGCACCTTCTGGAACGACTTGTTGTCCTGTTGGTTGATCAGGATTTCCAGGCATTGCACCAGCGGCAGACCGGCGTCGATCATCGTGGCGAACTGCCGCGAAAAAATGACGACGTCCTGGTCGGTAATCTTCGGCGCGCCGCCAATGTTGATATTGAGCAGCATCTCGCCTTTGGATTTGCCCTTGATCTTCGCGGGCATAATCTGCTGGCTGCGCAATTTCGCGCTGACGGCTTCCTCGCTGGGAGCGTCCATCTCCCCTTTGAGCGTTTGACCCGTCCGGCTTTTGCCTTCCCACTTGTATATCGGCATCGAGCGAACCTCCCGGCTGCTGCACTACTCCCTAGTCTACCACATCACGCTCGCCTAGGGGGAGTTTTTCCTTCGAGCATCGTGTTGAATTCATCGAGTTCCGGGGTATGGCCTTGCGCTTCCTTCAACGTAATCAGGCCCTTACGGTACAGCTCGAGCAGCGACTGGTTCATCGTCTGCATGCCCGATTTGGTCTGTCCGACCTGCAACTGGCTGTAAATCTGGTGCACCTTGTCGTCGCGAATCAAGTTGCGAATCGCGGCGTTCGGCACCATGACCTCGACCGCCAGCACGCGGCCGACGCCGCTCGCCTTCGGCAGCAACTGCTGGGTCACGACGCCTTCGAGCACCATTGACGTTTGCGCCCGCACCTGCTGCTGCTGGTGCGGCGGGAACACGTCGATGATGCGCGTGATCGACTGCACCGCCGAACTCGTGTGCAGCGTCGCAAACGTCAGGTGACCCGTTTCCGCGATGTTCAGCGCGGCCTCGATCGTCTCCGGATCGCGCATTTCGCCGATGAGCACGATGTCCGGATCCTGGCGCAGCACATACTTCAAGGCGCGCGTGAAGCTTTGCGTGTCGGAATGCACCTCGCGCTGGTTGACGACGCAGCCCTTGTGCGCGTGCAGGTACTCGACCGGATCCTCGATCGTGATGATGTGCTGGTTCCGGCTCATATTGATTTTGTCGATGATGCTCGTGAGCGTCGTCGATTTGCCGCAACCCGTCGGGCCCGTGATCAGAATCAACCCGGCCGGACGGTTGACGATGTCGTTGATCACCGGCGGCAGACCCAATTCCTGAAACGAGAACGTCTTGAACGGAATGGTCCGGAAGGCGCCGGCCACCGCGCCGCGCTGCTTGTAAATGTTGGCGCGGAACCGCGAGAGCCCTTTGACGCCGAACGACAGGTCCAGTTCGCTTTCTTCTTCGAAGATGCGGCGCTGGTTTTCCGTCAAGATCGAATAGCACAGCCGCTTGGTGTCGGCGGCCGTGAGTTGCGGCATGTTCACGGGCGTCAACCGCCCGTCGATGCGCAACTGCGGCGGCGTGCCTGTCGTCACGTGCAGGTCGCTGGCGTTTTTCTCGACCATTAATTTCAGCAACTGGTGAAGGTCTACCACGACTTCGTCCCCCCGGTTGTTGATCTGCCTCGCAGCCGCGTCGCGTTTGCCCCCCGCGGCACACCAACCCCTGGCCGACGAGCGCCGGATCCCGGCGTCAGTCGGTGGCCGTCACGCGCACCACCTCGTCGATGGTCGTTGTGCCGTCGCCGATTTTCGTGATGCCCGCCTGCCGCATTGTCTTCATGCCGAGCCGGATTGCCTCGCGTTTGATTTCCGAAGTCGAAGCGCCGTTCAGCACGAACTCCTTGATCTCTTCCCAGAGCGGCATGACCTCGGACAACGCGATGCGGCCCTTGTAACCCGTCTTCGAGCACTTCATGCAACCGGCGCCCTTGAAGCATTCCATCGACTGCGCCATTTCGTCGGTCGCCTGAATGTCCTTGAGAACCTGCGGGCTGACCTCGATGTGGTCTTTGCAGCCGGTGCAGATTTTTCGCACGAGGCGCTGGGCCTGGATGAGCAGCACCGACGCGGTGACCAGAAATGGCTCGATGCCCATGTTGAGCAAACGGTTGATGCTCGACGGCGCGTCGTTGGTGTGCAGCGTCGAGAGCACCAAGTGGCCCGTCAGTGCGGCCTTGACCGCAATTTCCGCCGTTTCATAGTCGCGGATCTCGCCGACCATGATGATGTCGGGGTCTTGCCGGAGGAAGGACCGCAGCGCGGCCGCGAAATTGAGGCCGATCGCGTCATGCATCTGCACCTGGTTGACGCCCTTGAGCGTGTATTCCACCGGGTCTTCCGCGGTGCTGATGTTGTCGTGAACCGTGTTGAGTTCGGTCAACGCCGAATACAGCGTGGTCGTCTTGCCGGAGCCGGTGGGGCCGGTGACCAGCACCATGCCGAACGGCTTGTGGATCGCTTCTTTGAACCACTTGAGCGGCCCCTCTTCGAAGCCGAGTTTGGTCATGTCCAGTTGCAGGCTGTCTTTATCGAGCAAGCGGAGCACGACCTTCTCGCCGAAAATCGTCGGGATTGACGAAACACGGAAGTCCATTTCTTTGCCCTTGGCGGTTTTCAGCCGGATGCGGCCGTCCTGCGGCAGGCGGCGTTCGGCGATGTCGAGTTCGGACATGATCTTCAAGCGGGACGTAATCGCGTTTTGCAATTTGCGCGGCGGGTCCATGACCTTATGGAGCACGCCGTCGATGCGGTAGCGCACGCGGAAACTTTTTTCGTACGGTTCGACGTGGATGTCCGACGCGCCCTTTTTGATGGCGTCGGAAAGGATCAGGTTCACTAGCTTGACGACCGGCGCGTCCTCGGCCGCTTTTTCCAATTCCTTGAAGTTGACGTCTTCTTCGTTTTCGATCAGTTCGAGTTCTTCTTCGTCGAACGTCTCGATGACTTTCTCGAAATCCTCGGTCGTGCTGGTGTCGTAATATTTTTCCACGGTCGCCATAATCGAGTCTTCCGTCGCGACCACGGCCTCGATGTTGTACCCGGTCATGAACTTGATGTCGTCGATGGCGATAATGTTCGACGGATCCGCCATCGCCACGATCAGCGAATTGTCCGCCTTGCTGATCGGAATGACCTTGTACTTTTCCGCCACGTCGCGTGGAATCAACTTAATTACTTCCGGATCGATTTCAAATTCGGACAAGTTGATCGACGGCACGTTGTATTGGCGCGAGAGAATGTCCGCTAATTCGCTCTCTTCGAGATAGCCGAGCCGCGACAAGTGATACGACAGGCGGCCGCCGGAGACTTTTTGTTCCGCCAGCGCGGTTTCCAGTTGTTCCGGACTGATCAAATCTTCCCGTACTAGCAGTTCGCCGAGTTTTTCGTCCGGCGCCCCGCTCACACCTTTGCTGTTCTTCGTTTCCGCGCTCATTAATAGAACCTCCGACTGCAAAAATACGCTCTCCCGGCCTGGGCCGGGGAAGACAACCCGTTCGACTCTACTCGCCGCTCATTCTTTCTGTCAAGCGCTAGCGACGGCTGAAGCCGCCGCCGACAGCGTTTGCCCGCTGGGTCGGACAAAGCCGTATCTAACCGAAATATCTTACTTTTTCCCTTTTTGTTCCGCCGGCTCGTCGTCTTCGTCGCCCTCCGGCGTTCCGTCAGGATTCGGTTCGGGCGGCGTCGACTCGGCTGTCTCTTCCTTGCCGCCCGCGAACAGCCAACCGGTAACCGACCGCGCCGCGCTTTTCGCGACCATCCCGAGCAGTTGCCAGAAGGTGATCCCCTCGCCTTCGCCGGCTGGCGGCTGCGCGGCGGCTAATTTGAATTTCAGCATCAAATCGGCGGACTCTTGCACCCGCCCCAAATCTTCCATGGACATCTTCCCTTTTTTGGCTTGCTTCCGCAGCGCCTTGTCCGTAACGAAGCGCACGTCTTTCGCCGCAAGCAAGTTCGCGGTGATGCCGCTCTTGGCCGCAATGCGCAATTTGTATCCGTGCAAGCGGGACAAGGCGTTTTCCAAATCGCCCTTGCGGCCCGCCACGGTGGGCGAATCCGCGGCGTGGTCGATCAGAAACTCGACGAAGCCTTCCAAAAACGACGCTTTTCGGAAAGCGTTTTCCGCTTCGGCCAGCGACATGTTTTGCGGATCGGCGGCGGCCAATTTTTCCACGGCGCGCAGCGCAAATTGAATTTCGTCCTCGCCGACCGCCAGATTTCGGTCCTGGAGATCGTCCGTCTCGATCAGCGTCTCGGTCACCTCCGACCACGCCGATTCGATTTTATGCTTGTAAAATTCGGCGATCTGTTCGCGCGTGAGGCCGGCCACGCTGCGGTCTTTATCGATGAGATCTTTGATCTCGCTTGGCTGCGGCTCGGTCGCCTCGCGGCCGATTTTCAGCATGTGCAGTTTCGTTTTGTCGCCGAGCATTTCTTTGATCTGCGCCGCGTCGATCGCATCCATGCCATCGGTGATCAACAGGATTTCCGCGCCTTCGAACATGCCGTCGAAGCGAATGTCTTGCGCGGCGACGCTGATCGCCTGCGTGATGTCGGTGCCCTTGCCGCCGGGCTCGACGAACAACAATTGGCGCATCAGCCGGTCGAAGTCAGCCGCGTCGGTGAGCTTGGTGAGTTCGTAAACCTGGAAATCGAACGGCCGAAAAAACAGTCGCGCGCCGCCGCGTTTCTTCTGGCGCAGATACTCGATCGCCAGCACCTTCGCGAACAGCATGCGTTCGCGGTACCACATCGAATAGGAGCGATCGAGCAGGATATACAGCTTCTGCTCGGCGGCGTTGGTCATTTGCCGGCTGCCGCGATCGCGGATCGGCGCGGTTTCCATACCGGCTGAGCCCTTGCCGTCGCGCACGAGCACGCGGATGTGCAGTTGCTGCTCTTCGGCCTTGCGCAGCAACTCTGTGAAGTCCTCTGTCGCCACGTCGCCCGGCTTGATCGCCCCGACTTCCTCGACGCCCTTGATGCGCCGCTCGCCGAAGTGCGGATCGTGGCCCGTCAGCACGGGCACGTTTTCCGCCAGCGATTTCTTCGACGGCGAGTCGACGGCCGTGCGGCGATCCGCGGAAAGGCAGATGTCGAAGAAGCCCTTCAGTTGGCCGCCGAGTTTGCCGTCGGGCGATTTGACGATGCGCGCGATCTTGAACAGGAGGAAAAACGACGACGGCACGAGGCCGCGCAGGTCGGCGAACAAGTCCAAAAAGTCGTCAAAGTCCTGGTCGACCGGCGAATCGACCAGCAGCGTTTCGGGTGGCCGCGGCGCGTCGGCGCCTTGCGCAAGCCGGCTTAGAGCGTCCATAGCGGCAGCCCGTCGCCCGCCACGTGAAGCACGGCAAGATCCTTGAGCTGCCTGTGGCAGCCGTCAGCCAACTCCTGAATGTAGAGGTTGGCCGGCTTGAGCTCGTTGAGCGCCATGCGCAGTTGCTCGATGGTCACTTGCAGTTCGTTTTTCTTGCCGCCCAGCTTGTCGGCGACGTCCGCTTTCCAATTTTTCTGCGGCGGCAGAATGCCGAGCATCGCCAGGTCGAGCGACCCGGCGCGCTTCGGATTCGCGCGCAGCATCTCGATGACGTTGAGGATCGTCGTCAGCAGCACGATCTGCTTGCGGAAGTTTTCGTCGTTGTGCAGGTAACGAATCGTTTCTTCGGCCGTTTGCGCGAAGATTTTCTCTTCTTCGTCTTCCGCGCCGACCATGCACAGCATCAGGTTCATTTTCGGCAGGTCGGTTTCTTCCACTTTCGTGCGGCCGCTGAGCAGCGCCCAGGCGCGCAAGTGATTGATGACGGCCGCTTGCCGGCGCGGGCTGAGGTAATAATTGCCCTTCGCCTTTTTCATGCGGTCGATGAAATATCGCAAGATGATGTTCTTGAGATAAAGCACGTCGTCGCTGATCTCAATATTGATGTCGCCGATCTGCCCGCACACGATCCGCGCGAGGTAGTCGATCTCGTCGCGCGAGATGGGCTTCACCGGCCCGCCGGCGCCGCTCTGGATGCCGAGGAACGACCGGTCGATGCGATATTGCGTGAAGGCGTTGCTCTCGGCCGCGATCACGCTGCGATAGGCGAAACGGTCGACCACGGCCTCGGTCACTTCGTTCAGCCGCAGGTAGTTCGACGCCGCCATGCACGTGTGCAGCCGCGCGTGGTACCGCTCGGCGCCTTCGAACAGCATCCGGTCCGACAGCAGCAGCATGATGTCGCGCAGGATCTGCTCGTTGGTGTCGAACAATTCGTCGAGAAAAGCAAAATCGGCTTCCAGGATCGAGCCGCGCGTCCGCCGGGCCTTCACGCCTTCGTCGCGATACCGCGGGATGTCGATCGGGCCGAAGTAGTTGTCTTTGGTGTCTTCGGCCGAGGCCTTGATGCCGAACGTCTTCGCCCCGGACGCCTTGAAAATCTCGAACAACTCGTTGGCAAGCATCGACTTCGCGATGCCGGTGCGGCCCAGCAGCATCACGTGCTGCCGCGTGAGCAGCGCGCAGGCGAATTGCAGAATGATTACATCGCGGCCGATGACGCGCTCGGCGACGCGCGCGAATTCCTCGCGCATTTTATGAATGATCGCCTGATAGTCGAAGGCCGTAAAGTAGTATTGCGTAATCGGCGTGCGAATGTTGCGAACGTTGCTCATGCTCTCGCCTGCCGCGCGGCCCCCTTTGCCGCAGAAGTATCGGCCTCCCGCGCGGCAAAGTCAAATCAGCGAATGAATGACGGTTCATTCAATGCGCCAAATTGCGACTGCCGGGCCGCGCCTCGTGGTTGTCGCCCCGACCGCTTGCCGGCGGGTCAACCCCGCAACGGGAAGATGCGTTCGCGCCGATTCCGGCCGGCCGATCGACGCCCGGCCGCGGTTGACTTGACGGCGCGTTGCCGTTATTACGAAATTATGAAAAACAGAAATTACGAGGCAGGCCATGGCGGCGGTTAAGGTGACGCGGAACGGGTCGGTCACGCTGCCGGTGAAATTCCGGCGGGCGTTGGGTTTGCGCGAGGGCGACCTCGTCAACGCGGAACTGAGCGGCGGCGCTATCGTCTTTCGCCCGGCGCGCGTGATCGACGCCGAGGACGCGTGGTTTTACACGAAAGAGTGGCAAGCGAAGGAAGCCGAGGCCGACGCGGAAATCGCGGCCGGTCTCGCTTCGGAAGTTTTTGAGTCGGTGGAAGCTCTGAAGAGAGATTTCGCAAAGAATCTGCCGCGTCCGCGAAAGAAACAGTAAATGAAGGGATTCAGGCGCGCTCCCGCCTTCATCAAGGACTTCGCGCGGCTGCCCCGGCCGATCCAGGACGCTTTCTGGAAACAACTCGAACTCCTCATGCGCAACCCGCACCATCCGTCGTTGAACGTCAAGAAAATGAAGGGCGCCGGTGAGATTTGGCGCGCCAACGTCACGGACGGCTATCGCTTCACCTTTGAAATTGCGGGCGACCATTGTCTGCTGCGGCGCGTCGGAACGCATGACGTAATGCGCACGCCCTAAATCGCCATCCGGCGCAACCGCAAACTGTTCGAAACCACCGACACGGAACTGAGCGCCATCGCCGCCGCCGCGAACATCGGCTGCAATTGGATGTGGAAAAATGGATACAGCACACCGGCCGCCGCCGGAATGCCAACGACGTTGTAGAAAAACGCCCAGAAGAGGTTTTGCTTGATGACGCGCACCGTTTGCCGGCCGAGGCGCAGGGCGCGGACCACGCCGGTCAACGACCCCTGCATCAGGGTGATGTCGCTGGACTCCATCGCGATATCGGCGCCGGAGCCGAGCGCCACCCCGACGTCCGCCGCGGCCAACGCCGGCGCGTCGTTGATGCCGTCGCCCACCATCGCCACGACTCGCCCCGACTTTTGCAACTCGCGGATCTTGTCCGCCTTCTGGCCGGGCAACACCGCCGCCAGAAATTCGTCGATGCCGAGCAGCCCGGCGACGGCGGCGGCCGTGCGCTCGTTGTCCCCCGTGATCATCCACACCGACAGCCCGAGCCGTTTAATTTCGGCGATCGTCGCCGCGGCGTCGTCCTTCGGCGCGTCCGCAATCTCCAGCAGGCCGATCAAGCGCCCGCGCTCGGCCAGCAAAATCGGCGTTCGACCGGCGCCAGCCGCCGCCGCGACCCGGGCGGCGACGTCCGCGGGGATCGGCACGTCCCGCTCTTGCAGAAAAGCCGGATTGCCCAGCAGGGTGGGCGCGCCGTGGATCGTCGCCGCGATCCCTCGTCCCGGAATTGCCTCAAAATACGAGGCGGCCGGAATCGCCAGGCCGGCGGCGGCCGCGGCCGTGACGATCGCGTCGCCGAGCGGGTGCTCGCTATGCTGTTCCGCGCCCGCCGCCGCCGCCAAAACTTCCTCGCGGCTGCGGCCGCCAAACGCGGCAACCTCGACGACCTCCGGCCGGCCTTTCGTGAGCGTTCCCGTTTTGTCGAAGACGATCGTGTCCAACCGCCGCATCTGCTCGAGCGCCGCGCCGTTCTTGATCAGGATGCCGTTCGCGGCGCCCTTGCCCGCCCCGACCATGATCGCCGTCGGCGTCGCCAGACCCATCGCGCAGGGGCAGGAAATGATCAGCACCGCGATGAAGTTGAGCAACGCGTGCGCGAAACGCGGCTCCGGCCCGAAAAAGCACCAGACGACGAACGTCAGCGCCGCGACGCCCAGTACGAGCGGCACGAATATGGCGGCGATGCGGTCGGCTAGGCGTTGAATCGGCGCCTTGCTGCTTTGCGCTTCCTCGACGACCCGTACAATTTGCGCCAGCGCCGTGTCGCGCCCGACTTTCTCGGCGCGGAACCGGAAGCTGCCGTTCTTGTTGAGCGTCGCGCCGAAGACCGCCGCGCCCGCCGCCTTTTCGACCGGCCCGCTCTCGCCGGTCAACATCGACTCGTCCACCGTCGACGCGCCGTCGACCACCACGCCGTCCACCGGAATCTTTTCGCCCGGCCGGATCGCCACGATGTCGCCGACCGCGACTTCGTCGACGCCGATTTCCATCTCCCGCCCGGCGCGGACCACCCGCGCTTTCTTCGGCTGCAGCCCGAGCAGCTTGCGGATCGCGTCGCCGGCGCGGCCTTTGGCCCGGGCCTCGAGCAGCCGGCCCAGCAAAATCAAGGTGACGATCATCGCCGCGGTTTCGAAGTACACCGCCGGCGCGCCGCCCGCCGCTGCCGCAAAAAGGCCGGGCCGGAGCGTGGCGAGCGTCGAATAGCCGTACGCCGCGGTCGTGCCGACCGAAACCAGCGTGTTCATGTCGGTGCTTCGCTGCTTAAGCAGCGCCCAGGCGCCGCGATGGAATTGCCAGCCGGCCCAGAAGTAGACCGGCGTCGTGAGCAGCCATTCGACGACGTGGATCCACTGCGGCGCGACGAGGCGCAGGCTCGGCAGATGCGCGTGAAAATGCACGATCATCACCAGCGTCGTCGCCGCGGCCCCGACGACCAGTTTGCGCGTCAGTTCGGCCTCTTCGCGTCGGCGAATCGCATCGAGCGCGTCTTGGCGCTGCTCGGGCGCAGCCTCGGCGACGCGGTAGTCGCCGGCCCGTGCCACGGCGGCCTTGATGTCGGCCAGGCCCGCGTCGCTGGGGAGGTAGGTGACCGCGACCTCGTTCGTCGCGAGGTTGACGGTCGCCGACAAAACGCCCGGCGTGGCGGCGAGCGATTTTTCGAGGCGCGCCACGCAGCCGGCGCAGTGAATGCCTTCGACGGGCAATATCACTTTTTCGGCGCGGTCGCGTGGCGCGGCTGTCGGGCGGGCGGTCATCCGAGAATGATTGGGGCCGGCGTCACGGATGTCAAGCATTCCGGCGACGGCGATTCGCCCGTCAAATAGAGGAGCGGCGCCGGACTGGGGGCTTTGTCCGACGCCGCCTGGAGAGGAGATTGGCCTTACCAAAACACTGTCTTGCGGTCCAAAGCGCTTCAATCACCATCTGCCGTGTTTGGAAAGCAAGACGGGCGCCAAGTTTCGGCGCTCTTGCCAACTAGCTGTTAAGAAAGGGAAAAGTCGCGTGGGGGAAATTATTGGCCAGCCGTTATCGACTCTTTGATCTTCAAAAATTCGATGATTCGGCAAAAAAACTGAGTGGGAGAGCGATAAGGCGGCGCCTGGGACCGGCGGCCGCCTGGCTCTTTCGAGCTTTGTTAGAACCGGAACATGAATTCGGTTTTCAGGCCTTTGAACGGCGGCATTTGCCGGCAAACGCCGCCGGAGCAGACCAAGCCGCCGATGTAGCGGCCGTAGGCGATGTCGATTCGCGCCCACTGGGCCGGGACAATAATCGCTTCGACGTTCCAAAAATTGGGTTGGTTCTGTTTCGGCGCATCCAGGGTGATGATCCCGCCGTTGGGCTCGTTCGACCATTCGTAGGTGCCCGCCAGCGAGACCCACGGCGCGTAGGCGAGGCCCAGCACGTTCACCTGATCGTAATACTGCGCGGAGCGATCGATGCCGAGGCCCTGGAACTGTTTGACCTGCACCTCGGCGTTGATCGACCAGGGGAAAACGATCGGCGTCGCGCCGTTCACCTGGCCGTGCAGGAAGCGGCCTTCGACGATTTCGCGATACCCGCCGTAGAGGGTCGCGGTGGCGCCGTTGCTGAACACGCGGTCGACGCCGGCGAAAATGTGCTGAATCCACGTCTGCCAGGGGTTGCCCTTCGTCGACTCGTAATGCTCGGCGAGCGTGGCCGGCTGGGTGGGATGGCTCTCGACGCGCAGGTAGTTGACGTAGGTCGCCAAGTCGATGCCGGGAATCGTGTAATCCACGCGGGCGCGGCCGCCGATCGCATCGACGAAATTCGGCAGATGGCCGAAGGCGATGTCCGTGTACTCCAGGCTCGGCGGGCTGTTGTACGTGACAGGGCTCGAACCCGGTATGGTTTCATTGGGCGACGATTGAAAGTAGTTGAATTGATAATAGTCGGTGCCTTCGAGAATCAACGTCACCGGGCCGAGATACCAATTGCTCAACAAGTAGGCGGCGCGGCCCTCGTCGAGCACGTTCTTGACGCCGTTCTTGTGGTCCTCGTCGTACTCCATCCAGGCGTATTCGGCTTCGATCGAACCGGCTTTGCCCAGGTGCGGCGCCTCGGCGATCGCCGAATAGATGTTGATGCGGTTGTCGCGATCGTAGGCGGCGAAGGCGCTGGTGTCGTCGTACCGCAGTGTGCCGCCGACCCAACTGCCGCCGACGCGGACGTACTGCGGGTCGCCGGCCATCAACCGCCCGCCCCAGAGAACGTCGCGGCCGTTGAAAAAGCTCGGAATCGGCGCCTCGGCCCGTTGCGGCACGAACGCGACGTCGTCGCCGAGATTGACCATGCCGCCCAAGCCTTCGATTTCGAAAAAGTTCTGATACGAGGCCCGGAACACGCCGCCTTGAATCGTCGTGTCCATGCCGAATTCGTCCTGCTTCAACAGACTGAGCGTCAGGCCGTGGCCGAAACGCGCGAAGAAGTCGCCGACGCGCGCATAGATCGGCTTCTGGTCGTATTGAAAGAAGAATTTCCGCGGAATGTATTCGACGTAATAAACGGAATTGAGCAGGTAGGCTTCCGTGTCGTAGCGCACACCCGCCGCAAACGGCCCCTTGCTCGCTTGCAGATCGAGCCGGTTGACGAACGCGTAGAACGGCTGCGCTGGATCGGTGATGTCGCGGATGAATTTCAACGTTTCGATGACGTTCACCGAATCCGTGACCGGCGTATTCACCTCCAGGGCGGAGGCGGCGGTCGCCGCGCCGAGCGCCAACAGCGCCGCCAACCAGGCGAGGGGCCGCGTCATTTACTTCGTCAACGCTTTCTTGATTTGCTCTTCGAGCAATTTTTCTTCGCCCGGCTGGTAGCCGATGTGCGTCCACTGGATCTTGCCCTGTTTGTCGATCACGATCGTCAGCGGGTAGTCGTTGCGCTGATTGAGCAAGGCGTTGACGCGGCTGTCGGTGTCAAGGAGCACCGGGTAATTCACCTGGTAACGCCGCACGATCGTTTTCACCAGCGGCATGTCCGACGACGAATCCGCCGTGATCGACCAGATTTCCACTCCCTGGTCTTTGTACACATCGTACAGCTTCTTCAGTTGCGGCATTTCCATCTTGCAGGGCACGCACCAGGTCATCCAGAAACTGAGCACGACCACCTTGCCCTTGGCGTCGGCCAGGTGGTGCGACACGCCGTCGAGGTCTTTGAGCGTGAAGTCGGGGGCGATCCCGCCTTGCGCATATGCCAGGGCGGTCAAACCACACAACGCCGTCAGGACCAAAGCCAAACGTTTCATTTTTTTCTCGCTCTCATCCCCGGCGGGGTTCGCCGCCGATGTTTCGCAATCTTTAGCAAAGACACGTGTTCCGGTCAACTTGAACTACAGAGCCACGGCGCGGCAAAGCCGCAACCGAATTTCGGATTGCGGATTTCGGATTGCGGAATGAACCGGCGCGGGGTCTGCCTGGTCTTATTGCGCCCGGTTGGCGAACGGGCACGGCCCCGATCGCCCCATGAGTGCAATTGGTCCCGAAAGCCCCATTACTCCCATGTGCAGGGCAACGGCAAAGTCGATTTAGGATCTCCGAGCAATGCGAAAGCGTGGCCG
>CAZHPN010000022.1:0-47804 GCA_964534375.1 uncultured bacterium
GATGACGCCGCGTCGCCGGCTTGGTCCGCGCTGGCTAGCGGCGTCAGCAGCCCGTTGTCCGCCGGTTGGGGCAGCGCCTCCTCCGATGTGTTTGCGGTCGGACAAAATCTGGCGACCAACACGGGAATGATCGTGCATTTCGACGGCTCGTCGTGGTCGGCGACGACGAACGGGTCCACGAGTTGGCTGTTCGGCGTTTGGGGCAGTTCCGCCGCGGACGTGTTCGCGGTGGGGCCGGCCGGGGCCGGGGCGGGGGGCGCGGTGATTCACTTCGACGGCGCCGCATGGTCGGCGATGGCGAGCGGGGCGACGGCGGCGTTGTACGGCGTCTGGGGCAGTTCGGCGTCGGACGTGTTCGCAGTCGGCGATGATATTTTGCACTACGACGGCTCGTCGTGGTCGGCGATGACGAGCGCGGCGGGGGCGGCGTTGACCGGCGTTTGGGGCAGCTCGCCTTCGGATGTGTTCGCCGTCGGGCAAAACGATGACGGCCAGACGGGCGTGATTCTGAGCTACGACGGCTCCGCGTGGTCGACCATGGCGACCGGGACGGCGCCCGGGCTGAACGGCGTCTGGGGAAGCTCGGCGTCGGATGTGTTCGCCGTCGGAAGCGGCGGCGCCGTCCTGCACTACGATGGTTCCGCGTGGTCGACGATGGCGAGCGGGACGTCGGCGGTATTGTACGGCGTTTGGGGAAACTCCGCCTCGGCCGTGTTCGCCGTCGGATACGCGTCGACCGGGATCGGCGCGAGCGTGGTATTGCTCTACGAGGGCTCGTCATGGTCGGCGATGACGACCGGTGCAACGGTGCAGTTGAACGGCGTTTGGGGAAGCTCGTTTTCGGATGTGTTCGCCGTGGGCCTGGAAGGCGCGATCCTGCACTACGGCGGTTAGCCGAGGCTCCAAAAGCGAGCCACTGCAGAATGGAGAATGTAGAATGAAGAATTGGCGGCGCCGCCCGAATTTCTCCATTCTCCATTCAACATTACCGTTTTCGCTCCGCGAACGGCGAATGATCGCGGCTGGCCCGCGTTGCCGGGATTCTCTATAATCACCTCGCAAGGCTCCGGTGGGGCGGCCGTTTTCAGGCGGTGTTCGGGATGATTTTACGGGGAATCGCGTTCGCGCTGGCGCTGGGCCTGCTCTTGCCCCTGCCGTTGCTGGCCGCTCCGGCCATCAACGTCATTTCCATGGGCGACAGTTGGGCCGATCAGTGGTGCGACGCGATGACGACCGTAATCGATTCGTACGGGGTCGAGGCGAACGTCTGGGATATGGGCGTCGGCGGCACAACGACCGGCGATTGGGCGGCGGCGGGCGAATTGGATTCCATTCAAACGGTGCTCGGCGAGTACCCACAAATCGATTGGATCATTATCAGCCTCGGCCTCAACGACCTGCTCGACCTGTATTTAGTCGGCGGCGACGGCGATACGTTGTTCCCCATTGTTAACCAGAACCTGCGGACGATCATCGACGAATTGCTGGCGATGGGCCCGGCTCTGAAGATCTCGGTGAACGGCTACGATTTCCTGAACTTTGTCCATTCCAGCAGCTGCGTTACGGACGGCCAACTCTGGCTCGGCGGCGACACGAACACGCAGGACAACCTCGTGGCGCGTTTGACCGATATCGCCCAAGGCCTTGCCGCCGACTATCCGCAAGTGACCGCGGTGAACCTCCTGGGCACGTTGCAGGCGGCCGGCGGCGTGCCGGACGCGCCCGATTATTACCTGCCGTCGCCGGCGCAATATTTCGCGGAGGAAACCGATTGCATTCACCCCGACGGCCCCGGCGGCTATCAGGCGCTCATGGAGCGCGTTTACGAAGGCTGGTTCGTCCCGGCGAACGACGACGACGACAATGACGACAACGACGACGACAACGACACGGCCGCGCTGACGTGGGTTCCGGTCTCGGGCGGCTCGTTCACGATGGGTTGCTCGCCCGGCGACACGAACTGCCAGACCGACGAGAACCCGCCGCACAGCGTCACGCTCTCTCCGTTCCTGATCACGATGACCAATATCACGCAGGGCCAGTACGCCAGCGCCATGGGCGCCAACCCCAGTTGGTTCGCCGGTTGCGGCCCCGCGTGCCCAGTGGAGACGGTGTCGTGGGCGGACGCCCTGGCCTTTTGTCAGGCGGCCGGCGGCCGGTTGCCGACGGAGGCCGAATGGGAATACGCAGCGCGCGCCGGCACGACGACGATCTACTACTGCGGCGACGATCCGTCGTGCCTGCCGGCCATCGCCTGGTATCTTGCCGACTCCGGCCGGATAACGCACCCGGCGTGCGGGCTGAGCCCGAACAACTGGGCCCTCTGCGACATGTTGGGCGACGTCAACGAATGGGTGAACGATTGGTATGACCCCGACTATTACGCGACTTCCCCTGCCGACGACCCGCCAGGACCGAGCGGCAGCGCCGAAGACAGCCGTGTCGTGCGCGGCGGCAGTTGGACGGATGTCGCGACCACCCTGCGCGTTTCCGCCCGCGGCTGGGTCGATCCGAACACGCAGGTCGACTGCATCGGCTTCCGTTGCGCCAAGGACGCGACGAATGACGACGACAACGATGACATCGACGACGATGACAATGATGACGACAACGACGACAACGACGACAACGACGACAACGACGACAACGATGACAACGATGACAACGATGACAACGATGACAACGATGACAACGACGACGATGATGACAATGATGACGACAACGACGACAACGACGCGGCTGACGACGATGCCGGGGATGACGACGCCTCGCCCGACGACGATGAATCGCCGGATGACGACGTTTCGCCCGACGACGATGAATCGCCGGATGACGATGTTTCGCCCGATGACGATTCTTCGCCCGACGACGACAAATCGCCCGAGAACTCGCCCGAAACGCGCAGGGAAGGCAGCAACAGCAGCGGCGACGGTTGCGGTTGCTGATTCGAATCCACGCTGCACGTTTCCGGGGCGGCAAGCGGCCGCTCCGGAAACGCCTTCATAGGGAGCCGCGAGTCAGATTCTGCGGAGTGAACGACTCGCCTTACGGGCCAATACCCGGACCACAGTTCAGATTCTTTTGATATTTGATCGGTCAACGATGAAGAATCGCACGAATCCGAGAAGCGTCGATTCGAAATATTCCTTTTCTCTCCGAAACGTAGAGCGCGTCGTTATCGCTAACGAAAACACCGCGCAGCAGCGGAAGAACGGCGTCCATCAACGGCACACGGCCCGCCGCCTGCCGTGGGCGAACGGCGGTCAATACCCGCTTGGCGTTCAAGTCGAGAACGGTGACGGTCCCCCCCATGTAGTTGCCGACGTAGACAAGCCCGTGCCGCAGGTCGATTTTCACTTCGCGCGGTTGAAAACCGACGTGAATTCGAGCGACGGGCCGCAAGTGCAGATCCAACACGAGAATCTCGTTGGCAAGTGGACGGGCGATCCAGATCTCGCCCGTCTCCTCATTGACGTGCGCGTCAAAGTTTATCCAGCCGATCCAACGGCTTTCGATAATTTCGTAGGAACGGACGTCCAGCGCTCGCAGCAAACCCGGGAATATGTCCGGCGTGACGTACAAGCGACCCCGCCGATCATCGATGGCCCCGCCGTAAAACATCCACCAGTCTCCGATGGTTTCGAGTCGCAAGGTGTCAACGTCGATAACTTGTATCCGACCGACCTCCGGAATTTCAAATAGTTTTCGCGCCGCGGCCGAAATCACGGGAAAGAGGGGGAGTTGCTGAGCGGCCGTGGGCACCTGCCATTGCCGGCCCGACTGCAGCGCCAAGACGCACTGCTGCTCTCCCGCCCGGCTACCCCTGTTGCTGATGAAGATCTTTTTTGATTGCAAATCGTACGCCATCCGTTGCGGTTCAAACGTCTGCGCAATTTCCTCCCACTTCTCACCAACGAGTTTTTTTGCCGGCGAGTGAGCAAAAGTCGCATACGTTTCGCCGTCCGGCGAAACCAGCACGTCGTACGCCGCGTCGCGGCTCATTTGATCCGCCGCCACCTCGCGCGCCGCCTGAAATTGCGTGAGTTCGAGAAAACCCAAAAGGAATCCGGCGAAAACGGTCAGCGGAGCCCAGATGTGGCGGGCCCAACGTCGTGAAACTCCCCATCCGCTCAGATAAAGCCCCAAACCGGAAAGGCCCAACAAGGCGGCCGTTAACGGCCGCATGGCGGCCAACGCCCACCACACGCCCGCCGCAAGAAAAACAAACGCCAAAAAATTGACTTTGCCGAAGAAGAATAGTCCTTGGACGGCCCATTTGCGCAACAGAGACTTGGTGGCAACAAATCCGAATGGGCGATCGATGATGTTTCGCTTCAGGAACAGCGCCGTATGAATCAGCCACAAGGCCGACCAGAACTGAAAAAGGCGGTACGGGGGCCCGGGCATTAGAAAAAACACCGTCAAAAGCCCGGCGTTGAAAAGTCCTTCCAACAAGAAATCTTTCATCCAGAGGATGCAGTTCTCCCCGCGGAACAAAATCTCCAGAAACGACAGCGGCGGCGCAAGGCACATCACGAGGGAAAAGATGCCCAGCGGGTCCAGCCGGCGAGACCGCTCCGCGTGGCCCGGATGCAGATTTTGCGGCGTCAGCCGAACAGACAGCGCCCGCGATTGTCCGTCGCACTCGTCGGCGGATACGAGCGCGAAACCTGCGTGAAAACAGGCTGACGACATCCGGCCGGCGTTCACAGCGGGGTGAATTCGTGAAAGAACCCGGGGGGATGACTCAAACGGCGCGGCGCGGCGGCGGAACACGCTCATTTCGGATCATGCCGATTGGGGACATAAAGCCGGTGCCCGCCGAGGAAGGAAAAGATGCCGCCCAGACCGAAGGATACCAGGAAGGCCCACATGGTCGCCGCCGCCCCGATGGCGTGACGCGAGCGGCCGTGGCGTTGTTCCGCCAAGAAAATCGCGAATTGCACGAATTGAAGCGCCAACAGGAGATCCGGACGTCTCATCACGAGTCCGAGGATTGCGTCGACAACCACGAGAGTTGACGGCATGTAGACCCAAAATCTCCCGGCGCGCCGGAAGCGCCTGTAATCGGCGAGACGCAGACCTTCGTTGAATTGCTGGAGGCAAAACCGCAAGAGATCCCTTCGATGGTGGAAAACCACAATGCGGGCGTCGTACACGATTCGGTAGCCGGCTTTCAACACGCGGTCGCAGAACTCGACATCCTCCGCCGTGCGCAGCGAGCCGTCGAACCCGCCAAGCTGCGACAGCAAATCCCGCCTCACGAGCATGTTGCACGTGGTGGCGTTGGGATAATTATCGAGTTGCTGCACGAGGCGGTCCGAGAACCGGTACGCGCCGCGGCCCATCACCAATTTGCTTGCAATGGCCAGCCCGGGAAGCTGCCGCCAATACCCATCTTCCGGAGGCGTAAGATTGGGGCCCGTAACGGCCGCCACATCGGCGGCCTCCCGAGCGAGTCGCGCCACGGCAAGGGACAGCCAATTCGGCGTCGCGTACGCATCGGAGTCGATGAAGGCGACGAACGGACAGTCACGCGGAACCGCCTCAATGCCGCGATTGCGCTTTTGCGCGATGGTTCCGACGCAGGGCGTCTGCACCCCCCATTCCGTGTATTCCGCGACGAAGCGGTCGGGCACGAGGATCAGGCTCAGGAATCGTGCGTCCATCCGAAGCAACGACTCAAGGCACTGATCCACGTAGTGCGTCCGAGTTTTGAACACCACGACGACGGCGGCGCGCAACAAGGCGCGGCCGTCCGTTTCGGAAGTGGCGCGGCTCGGGTCGGCCGTCACGACAGGCGCTCCGCGCCGTCCGCCCGCTTTCTTGAAATCCGGCGGTGGAAATCATCGACGATTAAACGGATCAAGAACTTTAGCCCGAGGTACGCAATCTCGAAATCCTCGCGATACCGCAAGTGGCGCAACCGTCGCGCGACAAATCGCAGATTCAGGCAGCACCGCAGATACGCCCAACGGCGGACCGACTCTAGCTCCTCGCGGGTCATCGTCGCCGGAACGAAGACGATCGAATGCATATTGTAGTGCTCAATGTCCGGGTCCAACGCTCCAAATTCCGGGGCGATCTCGGCCAGCCGCGTTCCGGGAAAGGGCGTCAAGGGAAAGAACTCGGAGTAGTGGCTGTTCAATTCTCTGGCAAAGCGGCCGGTTTGTTTCGCCTCGTCGACGGTCTCGCCCGGAATGCCGAGAATGAACAACGACATGGTGAGAATGCCCGCGGCGTGCGTCATGGCCACCGCGCGTCGCGCCATGTCGACGGTGTTGCCCTTGCAAAGAAAATCGAGGTTCTTTTGAACGCCCGATTCGATGCCGAAGAAAATCTGAGAGCAGCCCGCGCGCTTCATTTTCTTGAGGATGTCCTCGTCGACCGAATCGACGCGCGCCGCCGCCATCCAGAGGAGGCGCAGCCGTTTCTCCAGGAACAGCTCGCAGAACCGCTCCACTCGCTCTCGCCGGAAGGTGAAGTGCTCATCATAGAACGTGATTTGCCGGACGGCGTAATCGCGCGCGTACGACGCAATTTCCTCCATGCAGGCATCCGGCTGTCGGTAGCGAATCGTGTGACCCAGGAGTTGGGAACAAAAGAGGCAGTGAAACGGACATCCTCGCGACGTGACGACGGGCACGGCGGGCAGCGTGCGGTAGGCGCCAACGTGGGGCCGATACCGCCGGACATCGACGAGATCGTAGGCGGGATAGGCAAGGGAGTCCAAGTCGGCGATCGCGGGTCGAAGATCGTTGTGAGCGCGACCGGCGGCCTCCTCGCGACTGAGAGCGCCGGCGACTCCGCAGAGGGTCTGACGCCGGGAGAGACGGTCGACCAGCTCCGGCGTCGTGATTTCTCCCTCCTGCATTACGACGACATCGAGCGCCGGGCATTCGGCAAGACAGCGTTCCCCGAGAACGCTCGGTCCCGGACCGCCGGCGACGAGCGTCACGGACGGGTCGTGGCGGCCCACTTGGGAAAGCAGACGGCTTGCTTGCGGCCACAGGTTCACGACGCACCCGACGCCGAAGACATCCGGGCGGAAACGGTCCACCTCCGCGAGAATGCGGGCCGAACTCTCAAAGGCGCCATCCAGGAAACGAACGTCATGGCCGGCCCGCTGGAGCGAGCCGGCGACATACAGCGTGCCGGTCGGCGGTTCGGCGCCGGTGACCGAGTCGAGCATATAGTTTTCGTGGGTCGCATCCGGCGAGTACGGCGCTGAAGCCAACAAGATCCTCATCCGGCGCTCTATCGGTCCAAACGGGCAACCGCTTGACGATTCGTCAATGCCGGCCTCGGGAATGAATGCTCCACGAACGACTCGTTTGCGGGGGGCGCCGAAAGCGATCTGGCCCCGATCCTTGGTTCACTTGCCAGAGCGCATTGTCGTGTCAGAACTTCGCGAAGTCAATGAGTTTGCGCGCGGTGGAACAGCCTCCAGCCGATGGCTCGGCGCAATCCTTTCAGCACCAGCAACGGCGAGCGCAGCAGCGACGAAAACGCCATGCACGGGGTGTAGCAGCGCCGACACGACGAAAGCTCGACCGTTGCCTGGGCCGTTCGGGGATCCGCCAACAGCGCTTTTGCGTTCCAGCCAAAGTCTGCCAGAGAACCCAGCGCGGTGTTGTGAAAGTAGCAGTATCGCGCAACGCCTTTCGCATCGACGGTCAACACGTCGCGGACCGCCGAGCAGGGGACAACGCTGCCGCGACTGGAAAAGTGATCGGTCGCCAAGCCGATAAATGAGAGGGGCAACAGGTCGACAATTCGGCGCAAGCGGAATTCTTTGGCCGCCTCCTTCAGATAGGTCACGTCGTCCGGTCCCGAGCGCACATGGCTGGCCGGCCCGTGACCAATCAGATCGCTGTCGTCCGCCAAGGTATAGACGTGCGTGTGCGGGCCGTATTGTTGCACGATGAAGCGGTGAATTTCCCGAAGGGCGTGCCGGTTGATAGCCGTCGCTACGGTTTCAAACGACAGGTGAAAGTGCGGCCATTTCTGTTCCAGCTCGAGCAGGCCGCGAATGGTTCGTTCCAAATTTTCGAAAGCGCCCGGCGTGCCGCGCGCGACGTCGTGCAGAGCCCCAATTCCGTCGATGGAGACCGAAACCAGCAAATAGGGAACAGGAACGTCCGCAACCGCGCGAACGTTCTTCAGCACGCGCTCCGAATGGAAGCCGTTGGTGTGAAAATTGAGCAACGTCAGCTTCGGGCACGAATTCGCGATCCCGCGGATAATTTCCGGAAAATCGTCACGCATGGTCGGTTCGCCGCCGGTAACTGTGACCCAATACAGATCAGAGGAAAGACTTTGCACGATACGGAGAATCTGATCGGAATTAAGTTCGTTCGATCCGTCCGATTCGAGTGTCCAAACGCCGCAGGTTTGACAGTGGCTGTCGCACCGTTCCGTCACGAAGAAAATCAACTTGTGAGGCGATGTTCGGCGGAACTGCGGCCAAGTCAGCGCCAAATGCGCGAGAAAACGGCACAATGCGGGGAATTGCCGGCGGCGTTCCAGTTGTTCGTGACTCAAGCGGCCGAACTCCGTCCTTGCCGGTTCCCTTGAAGCGCGACGCCGCCAATATAAACTGCGTCGAATCGTTTTTGCAAGTCAAGCGTGGGCGCCGAATTCACAAGAGAAGCAGCATCGAAGTTTGACGATTACCTCTTCAAGAAAACCGAAGAAACAGGGGCAGAAAAGACGATCAGCGGATAAGTTTGGGCGCCAGGTGGGCGCCAAAGCCCCCAAAAAACGAACCCCCAGGGCGAAAACCCTGAGGATTCAAGCACTTAGCGAGAGGGGTTGAAGGGGATCGAACCCTTGACACTCGGAGCCACAATCCGATGCTCTACCAACTGAGCTACAACCCCGCGGCCCATTTCAGGAACCGCTAGTTTAGCCGCCGCGATTTGAGTGTCAATCGGCCCCGCCGGCGTTTTCCGGCCGACCCGCGCCGCGGACAAACGCAGGCCGACCGCAACGCTTGTCGCGGTTGCCGGCGCGGCATACACTGCGCCCCGGCCGCGTCGGGCGGCCGCTTAACCATCTCGGCGAACATCGAATCGCGATGAAAAAAGACGGCGATCCCACTTTTGTCCTCGGCAGACGGCACGTGCCCGAACAAGTCGTTTGGCTGGCGTTGGCGATCGTGTGGCTGTCGTTTTTTACGTTTCGTTTTGCCGCGATCTTCACGAACGACAACGTCCAGGTCATCGGCGGCACGTTGGCGACCGGTTTGCTGGACGGCCTGGCGTCGCCGCCCGGATACTACCAGGACGAGCACACCACCGGCTGTTTGTTGTTCGGGGTGCTGCTCCTCCCCGTCTATTGGGCGTTCGGCTCGTCGCTCTTATGGATAAAATTGCTCAGCGCTTTCTTTGTAGTCGCGGGTATTTTTTGCTGGATTATTGCCGTACGGCGCGCCTGGGGGCGGCCGGCGGCGCTGGTGTTTTATCTCTGGACTCTTTTCCCGCCGCCCTATCTCGAATGGAATTATCATCAGTCCTGGGCCAGCCATGTCGAAAGCTATCTCTTCTCCGGCTTGCTGTTGCTATGGTTTGCGCGGGCCGGTGCGTCGCCGCCGCGACGCCGCGAAACCTTCGCCTACAGCTTGCTGGCGGGCCTGGCCGCCGCCTTCGCGCAGGAAAACCTGCTGATCGTTGCGGCGCTTGCGACGACGTCGGTCTGGCGCTGGCGACGGCCCGAGGTCCGGCGGCTGCTCGTTCCGGCGGCGATCGGCTTCCTCGTCACGTTTTCGCTGTCACTCATTTCCCCGCAGATGCCGATTGCCCACAATCGATTTGCGGAGGTGGCCCGACACTGGCTCGTCGACGGCTGGCGCGAATGGCGCGAGCTGTTCGTGGCGATTTTGCCGCACTGCGCCAGTTACCGGGGCCTCGCCGGCGACTACTTGTCTGGAGCCTGGTTTTTTCTCGCCGTGCTTGGCGCGATCGCTGTCGCACGCGACAGCGCGGCCGAAAACACCGGCCAATCCTCGAAGGCGTGGCTGTCGCGCGTTCTTTTGCTGCAAGTGTTTTTCTTCATCGCGGCCTACGGTCTGGGGGCGTACCGCATCCGGTCCGCGCCCTTTACCGATTTTCACGAACTGCGCTATCTCGTGCCGATCTCACTGACGCTCCTCGCCTTTCTCTCGTATCTCGTCTGGCGGGTGGGGAGCCGCTGGAAATGGGCATTTTTGGCCGGTTTTCTCATCGCCGGATTCATCAACGTGACGTCCGACGTCGACTTTACGGTCGACGCCCTGCGCCAAGGCATTCACCGTTTTCGAATCGAGCGGGGCGACGATTATTACGGGTACATCGCGAAAAATGCCGTGCCCTTTTGGAGCGGCAACGGCCAGGCGCTCGCGTACGTTGCGGCGTTGCCCCGACGCTGGCGCGGCGAGGGTTTCGTGCAAGTGGGCGCGTGGATGGGGCCATCGGGATTTCTCGCCCTGGCGTCGGGCGACCGGACGCTCGACGAAGACGCGCGGCGCAATCTGGCGCGCGGCGCCGGCGTGGCGATCGCGAGCGCGGACCGCCCGGGATCAAGTCCAACCGCGGCGAGTCTCGGCGATTCGCCGAACACCGCGGTGGCGGGGTTGCGCGATCTGAGCGCGGAGATCGCGACGTCTTTGGCGGCAGGCGTTGGCCAGGGAATGTTTTTCGAGGATGCGCGTCTCGGCGGCGGCGTGGTTGACCGCAGCCCGCTGTCCGAGCCGATCGAGAAAGAAACGTTAGCCCGCCGGAGGCGCGCGGAATGTACGGCCAAGATTCATTTCGTCGAACAGTTGCTGCCGCAATTGAGCGAGAACGACCTCATTGTCGCGGCGATTGGCGGCATGGGGTATACGGACGGCCGCGGGCTCGGTTCCGGATTCGAACTGGATTACGACCTCACGCAGGACAGAATCAACGATATTCTGTCAATTTGGGAAGACGTACTGCCCGGCGAGCAGCGCGAGGCTGCGGGCCGGGCGCTGCGGCAGGGCTTTGCCGAGGGTTTCGCGGATCGACTCAAAAACGATTTCAATCGCTACACGTTTCGCTCGCGCGCCGTCGGCGTGGCGATGATCCGCGACGCGCTGTTGAAACAGGGGATCCGTTTGCAAGAAGCCGGCCCGCGTTCCAGCGAATTCAAATTGGAAATTCTTGAATAGTTTCGGCAACGCCGGCCGGCGCCATCGCGGAAAGGCGTGTTAACGCCGGCCACCGCCGCCGCGCGCGCCGCCGCGACCGCCGGCGAAACCGCGACCGCCCGAAAACCCGCCGCGACCGCCGCCGGCGCCCCGACCGCCCGAAAAACCGGCGCGGAACTCGCCGTATCCGCGATAGCCCGAATAGCCATAGCCGCGATAGCCGCGATACCCGGGATAGTAGTATCCGCGCCCGTACGCGACGTAATCCCCGTAATACGGATAACCAGCGTACGGATAATAGGCGCCCGCATCAGGATTATTGACCACGACGTACGACGGTTGCGCCGGCTGATTCAGCGGCGGCAGATTTGTGACGTACGTGTAGTTGTCGCGCGGCGCTTCCGCCGCGGATGCGGACTCCTGCGCTTTCTTGGCCCACGCCTGGGCGGCCTCTTGGAAATCCTTCCGATCCGACTGGACCGCTTGAATCTGGTCTTGCGTCGCCTTGATCTGCGCCTGCAGCGCGGTCATGGCCTTTTGCTGCTCGATGATTTCCTGTTGGAGTTGCAGCAGGTCGAGCGCATTGTCGTTCGCCGCCGCCGTCGCAGCGGGCGCCGGCGTTTTCGCGTCGGCCTGGAGGTTTTTGTCGCAAGCAAAGCCGGCAAGAAGCAGCAGGCCGCCACAAGCCACCAGCAGCAGATTTTTCATGAGCGCGGCTCCTTCGTTGCTATCGGGCGTTTCCGAGTTCTCATCGGTAATACCCGCCTCTTCTGCCGAACGACGAGGGCGCCGGAGCGGGGTGCGCTTCGAACCGCTCGCCGACCGCACGGGGCGCGTTGTGAACGACCTGCGTCGGCGGCGGAGCGGGTCGCGAACTTGGCGGCGGCCCGGCCGGCGGGACCGACATTCCCGCCACGGCTCGGCCGCTTTGCTGCGGCGGCGTGGGCCGCGAATCGGCCGAGGCTGCATTCACCGGCACAGGCAGATTGCCCGTTTGGTTCCAACCGCCGGCGCCGGGACGACGATCGCAATTGCGGTAACAGGGAACGCCGCCGCCCCACACCCCGTAGGAGCCATAAATGGCGTATGTGCCGCCTTGGGCGCCGCCGTCAACCATCGGACCGTCGGCGGGCAGCTCCGGACTCGGCGGAATGTTGACGACGTACGTATCGCCGTCTTGCGTCGGGTCGGCCTCCGGCGGGGGCGCCGCGTCTGACGCCTGGCTGGCCCAGCCGCGCAAGATTTCTCTGGATTCCGCGTTTTGCGCCTGAATCGCCGACAATTGGCTTTGATAGTTCTTCACGTCGTTTTGCAACGTGATCAGATATTTCTGCTCGTCGATGATCTCTTGTTGGAGGGATCTCTGATCGATCAGGTTCTGTCTGGCGATCGAGGTCTGTTTCGCGATGGCGTCCGCCCGCAGACACCCCAGCGTGAGCGCCGTGAAGGCAATCGCCGCGGCCACGCTGACGTATATCCACTTTTTCACGGACCGAACCCCTTTCCCGACTTCAATATAATCAATCCCTTATGAAGTCAAGCGGATTCCTCATTCCTGAACTGTTGACACCGCAAGCGGCTCTCCGGTTAGGTCGCCGGCCGCGCCGCGACATCGGCGATCGATGGGGAAAGCCTTAGGAGTGCGAACGTCGTTTCGGCGGCGGCGAAAACGTGTACCGGCCTGCCGCCGGGCTGCGGAATGCGGCGACGGGGCGCGGCGCCGGCCGGGACATCTGAATCCGCGGCGCATTGGCGCGCGAGGCCACCGCCGGCGGACGCGGCGCGACCCGGGGCGCCGCCGCGGCTTGTCTGACGCGCGTCGCGTTTCGAACGGCAGGAACCGCCGCAATTTTCCTGGCCGGCGGCGTCGCCGCCGGAACTACGGCGTGGGTCGCGCCGGTGAGCGCCTTGGCCGATCGCGCGGCATTAGCGTTTCTTGCGGAATCGCGGTCCAACCCGGGCGTCGCAACGCGCGGAGCGCCGTTCGATCGGTTCGCAACGACGGCATGTTCCGGCGCTGACGCGACGAGCCCCTGCGGCGAACGAGGCGTTCCGCCGCCGATGCCGGACGCCGGCGGCGCCGACGACTGTCTCGACGAATTGCCCGGCGGAACGCCGTTTCCGGACGGTCGGTTTCCAGACCAGTTATTATTGGGGTTGTCGTTGTGGAAGCCGTGCGGGTAGCGCCGGTATTCCGACCAGTAGCGCGGCCCGTTATAGAACGGAGAATATCCCCAATATGCTACGGGCCAGTAAACATCCCACCAACAGCCGAAAACCAACGGGTAATACGGATCCGGATAGAATATCGGTTCGTAGACGGGGTAGTAAATCGGCTGCGGATAACCATCGGCGAAGATCGCATCCGGCGCCGCCTGATCGACGAAGATGTCCGAATTCGCCGGCGAGGTCGCGTCCCCGTCAGCGTCCGGCGCCGGCAATTGCGGCGGCTGTTGCGGATCGAAGGCAACGGGTGGCGAATTCGCTTCGGCGCCTGGGTTTTCGCCGGGAACGGCGGCGTTCGGCGGCGCGAACGGCGGCGCGGCCGGCGGCGGTTGTGCGTCTGCCGGGTCAGCCGGCGGCGACGACGTCAATGCCGGCTCGGCGGGCGCGTTTTGCGGGTCGTTCGGCGACGCAGCGATTTGGTTGGGCGGCCCTTGCACTGCCCACGAAAGCGTAACGGCAAGAAGGACGATTCCAACAACGCTAAACCCAATTTTGGCGTTCATTTTCGTGCCCTTTGCGCTCTCTGAAGCTTGGTTTCGGAGAGTTAAGTCAGTTCGCCATTTCCAAAATCTGAGACACGCCGGCAGCCCTGAAAGTTAGGTCGGCGCGCGGGCATCGACGGCTGGCAGGTCAGTGGTTCAACACCATCCGGGCTTTGGCGTTCCGGCGGGCGGCCTCTGGCGTGAACCAAAGCGGCACGGCGGCGCCGCGCATCCACGGTTCGATCATGTCGTCGTAATGCGGATGGCTCGGCTGGCCGGATTGGCCGAGCGGCCCGACGATCGTCGTTCGGTCGGGGTCGCCGATCGGCGCCAGCATGCGCAGCGAGGGAATGACTTCCACGGTGTAGCCGTCCTCGGCCGGATCGAACGCCGCCACATTCACCGTGTTGTTGTCGCCCGGCGCCGGGAACGGTCCGCGGCTGAGCAGGTAATGGGTCAGCGGCGAGTCCGCGCCCGGGTGCGCGAAAAAGTAATGGTGCAGATCGCCCCACCGCCAACTTCGCGGGTTGGGCGCCAAGTTCTTCTTCAACCATTCCTCGGTGCGCGCCAACGACGTCTCCAGAATGCGCTGCGGCGCGTCCTTTTGCGGCACGCCGCCTACCTGCCAAACCGGCGAATCCAGGCGGTCGAGCAAGACGTTCTGCCCCAGGTACGCCTCGCCGCAAACGTGAAAATAGTACGGCAGCGCGTCGCCCAACCGGTCGGCGAGCAGCGTGCGCGTCCATTCCGTCAGGAAAACTTCGAACACGGCCGCGCCGGCGCTGTTCGCGTCGAGGTTGCGATCCCAGTCCGTCAGGATCTTCATCATTCGCGACGCCGCCGGATCGGCGAACTTGTACGCCTGCAATTTCGGCACAATTTCGTCGGCCTCGAGCGAGTGCACGTCCATCTGCAGGTCGCGAAAATCTTGCGACGTCGGGTTTTTCAGCCGGGCGAGCCGCGCGCTGATGCGCTGGAACCGATACGGCGCGCACCAGGCGTACGAAATCGCATGCGGCGAATTGGGCGTCACCGAACAATTGTTGGCGGTCGCGATGAAACCTTCCGGCGGATTGTATTTCGACGGCATCGAGTCGTAATCCAAATAACCGATCCAGTCCATTTTCCCCGAAGAACCGTCGGCGGGCAGCCAGCCGGAATAGCCCTGGCGCAGCGGCGGCGCGCCGGTCGCGTGCCAGCCGATATTGCCCTCGCCGTCGGCAACCAACAGGTTTTGCCCGAGCACGCGGAACCGCCGGCCCGCGGCGAACGCTTCCTGCACGGTCGTGGCGCGATTGAGTTCCAGCAGGCCGAGAACGGTCTGATCGTTGATCGGCGCCGGATCGACCGTGCCGTACCAGCGCAGGGCGACCGCCGCATCGGAATCCTTCGTGATTTCCGTTATGATCGGCCCGAACGCGCTGTGCAGAATGGTCTTCGTCTGCTGGCCCTTCGGCAGCTTGAAAACCTGCGTGTCGCGGTCGAACGCGCGCGTCTGGTCGCCGACGTAATAGCGATTGTGGTCCGCCGGGTCCAGGCGCAGGACGTACAGATCGACCACGTCGGTCATGACGTTGGTGAAGCTCCAGACTATGTGCTCGTTGCGTCCGATGACGATGCCCGGCGAGCCGGCCATCGACGCCCCGGCCGCATGATAGCCCGGCGCGTTCAGGTTGACGAAATACCAAATGCCCGGGGTCATCACTTCCAGGTGCGGATCGCTGGCCATCAACGGTTTGCCGTCGCTGCTTTTGGCGACAACCCAGTTGTTGCTGCCGCCGCTCAACAGCTTCGGTGAGGCTTGCAGAAGCGAATCGACGGCCGGCAGGAATTTGCCGATTTTACGCGTGCGAATTTGCTCGAATTGCGGTTCGAGCGGCAAGATGGCGCCGGGGTGCGACGGAAACAGGTCGGCCCAACCGCGCGCGTCGAGGCCCGCGCGGCCGGCGATGATGGCGAACTCCTGGCGCGAGTTCGTTTCCAGGAACCACGCGTTGAGCACCATGACGCTGAGCACATCGGCGACGGTCCACCGTTCGGGCACGGCCCCGAGCATCTGAAATTCAACGGGCAGGTTGCCGCGGTGGCCGTCGATGAACGCGTTGACGCCCTCGACGTACGCGCGGGCGATCGTCTGCTCGCGTTCGCCGAGGTGGGCCGCCAGGTATTCGCGCAGCGCGGGCATCCCGAGGAGGCGTATCCAGTGGTCGATGTCGACCGTTTTTTCGCCGGCCAATTCCGCGACGCGGCCGGTGGAGAGCCGGCGCATTAGTTCCATTTGCCACAGGCGATCCTGCGCGTGCACGTAGCCCTGGGCGAAGAACAAATCGTGCTCGTTTTTGGCGAAAATCGACGGAATGCCGCTGGCGTCGCGGAGCACTTCCGTTTCCTGGCCGACCGCCAGGCCGCGAACCTCCCCGTCGACGGGCGTGAAGCCTTTTTCCAGAAATAACTTGGCGCACGCCGCGAGCGAAAGGACGAGCAGCGGCAGCAGGAGGCAAAATCGTTTGGTTGCCGATCGGGCGCTCATGATTCTCTCCTTGACCAGACGAGCATTTCTTTCGCACGTTCTTTCTCAAAAGTACATCTCTCATTGCTTGTGACCGCGGGGTCGGCCGGCTACTATCGCCTAAGCGCAAAACAAGGGCGGAGAAAAACATGCTGGCTCGAGAACGACTTTCGGCGACGGTGGGCATGATCCTGGCGGTCGCGCTGCTCGCGGCGGCGGATTTGCCGGCGGGCGGCGTCACGCCGGGCAATCCGTTGACGACCGAATTGGGCAAAAACACGCCTGACTACTTCCTGCAACCCCGCGTGCGGGCGCAGATCTTGCTCACCGTCAACGAAAAAACGATCACCAAGCTGGACGCCGCGGCGGCGGAGTTTTCGCGGCTCTTTCCGGACGGCTTCACGCAGACGACGTTTCCGCGCACGGCCGCCGAACGGACGACTTTGGCGGGCGCGTGGTTCGACAAGAGCAAGCAAAAAACTACGTACGACAAAAACGAGATGTTGTACGTCGATTTCGACCCGGCCGCGTGCAAGGATTGCGTGGCGCAGGTCGCCAAATACAAGGATTACATCGCGCGTTTATTCGGCGAGTCGGAGGTGTGGGTGACATTGACGCCCATTTGGCGCGTGTTGACGCCCTCGTCCCCGGATTGGGCGGAGGCCGGCAAACCGCCCGCGAAGTGATCGCCGGCGGTTTCCGGCCCGGCGCAATTTAGCGCGACCGCTGGCTTTTCAGCGGTTCGACCGCCGGCGCCCCCGCAGGCAGTTTCGCCGAAAACCATATATATTTCAATTCGTTGCGACGTGTGCGCCCGAACATTCACCGCTTCGCCGACAATTCGTTCAATCGCGCAATATCTGCTTATGATTGAGGCAAGTGCTTGAAATGAATCAGGACATTTAGTGCGTCTGTATTCTGGCATATTTCTTGCTTTACACGGTCTTGGGTCGAGAAAGGTTCGCTATGATAGCTCAACGTCGCAATGATGCGCGAACCCGTTTGGCCCGCAATCGACTGCCGCTGAAATCCTCGTTTCGTTTCTTCGCGTTTGGGAGGTTGCTGGCGCCGGCGATCTTGTGCGTCATGTTCGCCTGCGGGTGCAACGTCCTGAACGACCTGGTCGGCGACCTTACCGAACATACGATCACGGTTTCGCAAACGATCGAGAACGACAGCGTCGTCAGTGAATACTATTTCACGCCAATTGCGGAGAACATTCTCGTTGCGGCGGGACAGACGCAAATCGTCGGCCCGTGTTCGCTGTCCAGCCTCGCCGACCCGATCGAGATTTCGCAACTCGGCTTGGGGCAGATGGCGTTCTTTTTCACGGTGCAAATGGCAAACCTGGGCGACGCCGGCGCGACGGTGTTGTTCGCCATGAGCCCGAATGCTCCCGGGCAGTCGGCTGTCGGCGTCACCGAACTGCATTTGTCGCCGCAGCAGTCGCTGACGATCAGCCCGCCGCAAACGCTCAGCGGCAACGTCGCGGCCATCAACGGGCGGTTGACGTCGGTCTTCAACCAACTCGACGCCGACCAGAACATCTACCTCGCGATCGCCGTCGAGGGCGGCGACGCGAACGGGGTGCTCATCCAACAGATCGGCATTGCGACGCCCCCCGCCTATCTGCAAACGCAGAAGATTACCGCCGACGGCCTCAGCGCCTACCGCAAGGACATCTCGCGCGTTTACGATCCCGAGTTGTTGGGCGGCATTTACAATAATGGGGCCGGAGTGGCCGAGGTCCGGCTGTACTTGCGGCGGTCGAACGAGGCGAACCAACCGGACGACCCGATCGGCCTCGCCGACATCAATCCGGGCGATTCCGTCGCGGGCGACCAGTTGATCCAGGCCGGCGGCTACGACCGCATTCAGCAGGCGTTTGGCGAGGTCATGGACGGCGCGATCATGAATTACTACTACACGGCGATCAGCACGCAAACGATCGACATCACGAGCGACGATTTGAGAATTCAGGCGAAGGTCGAAATCAAGATCCATCCGTTCTGACCGCCTTTCGTTTCCGAGGTCGCGGTCGGCGCTGCGCCCAGGGGGTCGCCGGCCGGCGTTCGGCCGGCGGCCCCCGTTTCTTGGGGGCTGGGGCGCTACCGGCGGCGAAAAGTGCGCGACGGCCAAAAAATCACTTGAAATCCGCTATTTGGCGGAGTAAGTTGGCCCAACTGACGAAATCCGAAGTGGGCCATGACCGACGTCACCGTGCCGACTCATCTGGAAATCCGCCACAAATTCGCAACAATTTCCGTTAACCTGACAATGCGTTCGAAAAACGGCGTGAAGCTGTTCGGCGTGCGCTGTCCGTCGTTGCGGCTGAAGAAACGCGCCGAAATCTGGACGCTCAATGGCAAGCCGGAAATGGCGCTGTGGATGTGCCCGGTCTGGGGGATGTCCTGGAACGTGCAGGTCAATCGGCCGACCGATGAGATTCTGGGCGTCGTGCAACGCGAGAAAAACGAACAAACCGGCGCGACGGAATGGGTGGCCATGGACGCCTTCGGCAACGCGAAACTGCAAGTGCGCACCGTCGGCGACTTTCTCGATCGGCTGAAAACTCGGGTCATGTTGTTTTCGACCCGCGAGGAAAAAATCTACTCCGGCGACCGGTTCCTGGGGACGTTCGTGACCCGCGCCGGCGTCGTGCACGAACGCTACTATGTCGACTTGGCGCCCGAGGCGTCGACGGTGGTCGATCCGCTGCTCATGTTGGCGACGATCGCGACCCTTTCCGGCATCTTCAATCGCCTGTTCACGTAAACGACGACGGCCGGTTCGCCTTGCGTTTTCCACGCCGCGGGTTATCTTACGCGCGAGCGACGGCGGTTCTTTGAAATGCGGGGGCGATACGGTTTCGACGGGAGGATCCGCGGGTACGACCGGCGCGCCGAGGTCCGGTGGCCTCGTTAAACTGCCGGACGGCATTAATTGCCAACAATAATTACGCAATGGCTGCCTAACTAAGGCAACCCGTCTCTCTCGCTCGTGTTGGCGGGGAGGGAAGAGGCGTCGTAACAGTCAACTAGCTTAGCAGGGCTCGCCCGGGCGCTGCGAGGCGAAAGCAATCGGGCTCGGACCAATGAACCTTGTTCGTGGGGGTCGGCGGTCTCAAAACCAAATCACGAACTACGCTCGTAGACGGCGTATCCAAAGCCTTTCGGACGCGGGTTCGACTCCCGCCGCCTCCATCATCCTATCTTATTGATTTTACGCGGTTTTTTGTTGCGTCACCCCCTCGCTTGGAGGGAGTGTAACAGAAAGTGTAACAGGTTTTGTTCCGCGTGAGCATGAGTTTGCCCCTCCAAATCAGCGGTTTTCCACCGCTGGCGTGAGCCCCGTGTACAGTTGCATGACGGCTTGATCCAGGGCTTCCGGAGATAGGTGTGCGTAGCGCATTGTAGTCTTGATGTCCTTGTGTCCGAGCAGTTTTTGAACCTTGTACAGGGAGACGCCACGGATCACCAGTTGACTGGCGAAGCTGTGGCGAACGTCATGGAAACGAATCGTCGGTAGGCCCGCCATTCGCATGACCCTGCGAAAAGCCCCTTTGACGCGGTTCTCGTCGAGGTACTTGGCCCCCCGGTAAGGGAACACGAGGTCGCCTTGCAGGTGCCGTAGTTCTCGGTACTTCAGCAGCGCTGCCCGTGCTGACGGATGCAGCGGCAGTTCCCGAGAGTCTACGCCCTTCGGCGTATCCAGATGTCCCTTGTAGACCGCCCGATCAACGATCACGACGCTGCGCACGAAATCAATTTGATCCCAGGTCAGCGCGGCGAGTTCGCCCAGCCGCATACCGGTCGTGAAAGCCAGCATGAAGAATGGATGCCAATCCGGTTCGATTTTCCCGCAGATGTCGAGGAATGCTGCGGACTGCTTCTCGTCGTAGTAGTGGAAGCTATCTTTTGGCGTCTTGAACATGTGGACTCGCTCCATCACGTTTTCCTCGATGTAGCCGTTCTCTTTTGCCGCTCGGAACATGGATTTGAGCACCCCGATCATGTTGTTGATCGTCTTCTTGGACAGACCTTCGTCCACCTTCTGGCGCATGAAGCGTTGGACATCCTCGGGCCGAATTGCCGCGAGGTCGCAGTTCCCGAAGAACGGGAACAGGTGCACGCGGACAATCGACTCCTTGCGGATTTGCTCGGAGTATTTCCAACTCGCGCGGTAGTTTTCCAGCCATTGCCTTGCCCAGCCGCCGAACGGGATTTCCTCATATTGGATCACCCCTGTTTCGGCTGCCGGATCGTTTAGACCCTCGACAAAGCCTTTGGCTTGCAACTCCCGGTGCCATTTACGCCCCAGTGCCAGAGCCTGTTTCTGGTTCTTTCCTGCTCCAGTCGAACGGTGCCACCTTTGGACGTTTCCGTTCTTGCCGCGGTACGTGAAGTCCACGTACCAGATTCCGTTCCGTTGCCGGAGATTGATCTTGCCCATTCATGTTCACCTCCTTTCGATGGGCGTGATCTCCAGCATCTTGCCGCAACCATGATAGCAGCTTTTGCTTAGAAAAACGCCAGGAACGACCGACTTTTCGCCCTGGGACTTGGCCACGTCGAGCGGCGTCCAAAAGGGCACGTTCGGTCACTTTCAACAACTCGGCCGCTTCAGCGACCGAAAAGACTTCATCAACCGGAATAACACCCGGGTGCAACTCCTGAAAATATTGCGTGGCGGTGTCTTCAGTCATCGGCCGCCAGTCGGCTACTGGCTGGTCCCCACACGCCTCAAGAAAGTTGCTCGAAATAGATTCGTTCATGAAAAAAAAGCCTCACTGTCGGCAGCACGCCGGCCAATAACCGGGCCGGCGGCTACCGTGTACAGAGTTACACAGAATTCCCCTCCGACCGGCCCTACCACGACCCTTGTTGGGGAGGCGGGGAGGCCGGGGAGGGTGTTTCTGTTTTTGTTAAAATCGCGGGAGCGGGTGGTCACAGGTTGGCCGCAACGTCCTCTTTTTTTGAATAACGTCTAAGGCCTCCCTGGCCTCCCTGGCCTCCCTGGCCTCCCTGAGGCACAAACTTTGAGCCGAAAGTCGCACGGTCGGGGATGCCTTCGGGGGCGCTGCTGGCATCGCGAAGTCTCAGGCCATGCCAGTACCAGACGCTTCGCTTATGCTTACGGAAGCCCCGCTCCTGTAAGCGTTCGGCGAATGTGCTGGAACTACCTGCCATGAGACCTTGCTTCTCGCAGAACTCTTTGTACCTCGCGTACAATGGACCTGATTGTACAGACTGTTCCTCCGCGACGATGCATTCTTGGTCGAGAAACTGCCCCAAACGGTCCATGTCGTCCACGTAGGACTCCACAGCTTCCATGACCTTGGTCGGAGGGTTCTCTCCCGTGCGCAGGTATTCCTTGCAGCCGTCAACCAGCCACATGAGGATTCCGGGGGCCTCAGCCCACAGTTTTTCGTGAAGCTTGTCGTCGATTTTGTCTTTGGCGACTTGCTTCTCGAACGGGATCAAGCGAAGCCGGCGGGTCATCGCATGAGAAAAATCGGTCAACACAGGGCGATGATTGGTCGCCAGGACAATCATGAACTCCGTCATGAACTCGAAAAATTCCTTATGCAGGAACCGAGCTACCATCGTGTCGCCGCCGGTCATCCGTTTGACCATCGCCTGATTCAGGCGCTGACCGCCGTCCAATTCCTCCGCAACTGCCAGACGGGCTCCGGCCAACCGAGCAACGTCATTGCGGGGGCCGTTTTCACGGTTGGAAACGAGGGTCGAACTGTCCGTGGATCTTGCGTAGTCGCCAAACAGCTTGGTCAGCAATTCGACGAGGGTGCTCTTTCCATTGCAGCCGGAACCGTAAAAAATGAAAAGCGCCTGGAGTTTCTTCCCGCCTAACAAACCGTGCCCGAGGATGCGCTGTAAATACGCGATCATCTGGGTGTCGCCGCTAAATATATCCTTCAGAAACCAGTCGAAGGTTGGACATTTGGCCGTGGGCTCAAAAATCACAGGCGCTTGTTTCGTGATATAATAGTTACGCTCATGTGGCAGTAGCTCGCCGGTTCGAAGGTCGATGGTGCCGTTCATCACATTGAACAAAAATGGGTTCTGGTCGAATTGGTCCCGGGTTATTGCAACCTCGGGTTCGCTCTTTGCCATTTCGATTGCGGCGTTGATCTTTCCCGCGGATTCCGAAACTCTGGCCCACCGCTCGATCTCCGCCCGTTCCTGGTCTGAAAGTGCGTCGGTGATCTCGTCCATTATTTTGGCCGCGACGTGCTTCGCCATCTGGGTGACTTCGCCTGTTGTCTCTTCTGGCCAGCGTCCCTCTTTCCAGACTCGCCAGAGGTTCTCATCCCAGACGTAGCGACTTTGGTCCGCGATTTCCCGGGCCAATCGTTGCCCGTTGCCCACGTCCGTGAACTTTCGACGATGCGGAGGAAGTTGTTCTGCTGCGACGTGAGAGCGAACCTTTTTTAAGGTCCGTTCGATATAGTCGGCGCGGAGCTTGGGCTCGTCCCCGGCTTTGCGCCGACGCGCAATCAACAGATCCGTGACCTCCTGGTCGGACCATCCGGCCCTTACGGCAACAATTGCCATGGCCATATCGTAGCCGCTTGGGCTCCGGTCTTTTAGATCGGGGCGCTTGGCGTCCCAAGTAGCCGCCGCCTTTTCGTCCTTCGCCAGAAGTTCCGTCAACTTCTCGGCCGGGGGACTGGCGTTGGGATCCAAAACAAGGTCGCCGACAACGACTGCTTTCGCGCCACTGGCAACTTCTGTTGGGAGGTCTTTCTGGAGCGGGACAGTGAATTCTTCGAAATCAGACGGGTTGTACCGCCGGCTGGGTTCGATTGACTCGATCGTGACGGGGACGCCGCCATTGTGGTTCACCGTGCCGGGCAACCTTAGTACCCTGGCTAAATCTCCGGTGGAGTCAATGTCGCACCCAAGGGCTCTCTTAAGGAATGCCTGCCACAGCTTGGGCAATTCCGGCCAATCCTGGGCAGGTGTCGGTTCCTTGAACAGCCAGTACGCATGTACCCCGCCGCCCGATTTGACCAAGAGGGTAGGCGGAAGGGGGAGCCCCGCAAGGAACTCCCGCGCCTGTTTCTCGGTCGGATAATTCTTTTTCGCCTCCGGTTTGCGGTCGGCAAAATCAATATCCACCCACAAGCCGGGAATCCACCTTGCGCTGGTCGCATTGCCGCGTGCCCCGGCGGAGTCGCGATCATGGACACAGCAGGTGTAATAAACGTTCTCCTGCTGGCCCAATTCCACGGCTTTCTCGGCCATTGCGGCTAGGCCTGTGTCATCTGGCGGGAACCACATGGCTGAGCCCCCGCTCTTGGTCCACAGGCCGACAACACTGCCGCCTGCGGGGGGCTCGGGCCACAGGGCTTTCAAAAAATCGGTACATTCTCTTTGTTTTTTTTCATAAACAAATTCCATAATCTTTTCCTTTGCAAATATTTTCTAAAAATGGGCAATCAAGCCCGAAACGCACCTCAACGGTCGTGCGTCTGACCAACTTTGCGAAACACATTGAGTAACTCCTGTCTGTCGAAATAGATCTGTCTGCCCACCCTCCAGTGGGGAATCTGGTGCTCCCTCAACAGCCGATAAATCGTGTTGAGGGAAACGCGGAACAGTTGGGCTGCTTCGCCCGGCGTAATCAACTTTACGGTCTCTTCGTTCATGTACATCACCTCCCTTCGCTTCTTACTTTCTTCCGGCGCCATGCCGGAGCGGGAATCACGAGGCTGCTGGTCTGTGGAAAACTATGGCGGGGATCACAATGTGCTTTGGAAAACCCGGAAAAGCTCTTATTCCCATACCACCGCAAAACAGCCAGCGCGGTTCCTCTCACGCTTCACCATCATTATGTCATAATCACCGCTTCGTGTCAATAGCCCGTCAACTTAACCCGTCATATCAACTCGGGCAACGGTTTAACCAGATGCAGTTTCATTGTACGTTTAACCACACAACCACACCAGCAAAACCTTATCACCGATCACCCACGGCTGTTACCCCAAAACCGGCCTACCCATGCGAAGGAAGTATATCAAAAAACCAACGTGCAGTCAACAACTACCCCCATCTCCAACAGTCGCTGGCCGATCTCACATTCTGCCTCTTGTGGGATAGTGGGAGCCGGTTTCACAACAAATCAATTATTAGTCGTAAATCCGAAGAGTTCCTTACACGGGGATGGTCCCTGATCCCCCAAAACGGGCCTTGTGACCGGTTCCCCCTGATGCTTTTCTCGAAAGTACATATTGCACTATGATGGGGGGCCGCGATTATGGTTCGAGTTCATGCCTTCCTCCTCCGTCTACCAGCTACGGCATGCGGCTTGGTGTCCGCAGCCCTCGCAGGCCCAGCCCGGATTCGGGTAGAACACGTCCTGGTCGAGCGCCCTCAGTACCAAATGGGTCAGCTTTTCAAACCGTCGCACGTCCCGGTCTTCGCGGACGGTTACATATTCCTCAATGGCCGGCTTCTTCAATTTTAGGGCAACCTGCCAACTCAGAGTGAGTTGGGCGTCCTCTGGGAGGAATCCGCCCCTATCTAAGAGAAATTTGTACGCCGTGAGTTGGTTGTCACTGGCGATCTTGGCCTCGTCGTACCTCCGAGCGGCGGTTTTCAAGTCGATCAGACGGTACAGCGAATGGTCAGACGTGTCCCGAAGCATCACGTCCACGACGCCGATGAAGTCGATGTTCTCGTCCAGGGCAACGCGGAGGGGCTGCTCCACGGCAACCACGGACTCGGCAGTCGGCATTCCCTTCTGCTGAAGCCAAGTGTAGTAAGCCTCGATGAGCTTGACCCCGAGGTCTTTCAAACTGGCCCAGGTTTCGTCGTTTTTGAGCCGGACATAACCCTTCCCGGCTTCTTCCTGGGATGCCCAGTGGGCGGCGAACGCCTCCTGCAATTCCTGCAAGGACGGCACGTGATCGGTGATTTGGACGGTTTTGTACAGCAGTTCGATCCCCTGGTGGAACGCTGACCCGAAGGGCAACGCCACGGGCACGAATTCCGGTTGCAGGCCCAAAACGTAAGCGAATTGGAACTTTAACGGGCATAAGAGGTACGTATTCAATTGCGAGTAGCTGATGTGCAGGCCATCGCGGATTTCGTCGAGGCTGGGCATCAGATACGGTCTGGATTCTTTGGCTGCGAACATGGTTAGTTCCTTTCGGTTGGTGTTGGATGGGGCAGACCGGACCAGGAACCAGGCTTGATGACAAATTCCGTGGCCCGATCCGCCGAATTGCTGGATGTACAGTTGTGCTAAGCCGCTTGGAGCGTCTGAATGAGGTCGCTGGCCTGCGCTTTGCTGATGAAGTCGGGCATCTTCTGGTAACGCTGGACGCTCAACCGTTGGAGGTCGTCCTTGGTCATTTGCCGGTCTTTGATGAGGTTGTGCAGATAGGCGAGTTGCTTGGCGGTGATGCGGCCGTTACCGTTGCCGTTCCCGTTTCCGTTGCCGTTGCTCGGTTGGGTCTCGCCGTTGGACTTCGCGGGTGCGCTGCCCGGTTCCTTCGGTCTGGCTTCCTCTTTGTCGTTCTCGAACATGTGTAGGCCCACTCCGAGCAGGGTCGAGGCCTTCTTCAAGCTGTCGGTGCTGGCCGCTTTGAAGTCGTCCACGAGGCTGACGACTTCCCCGGTCTCTTTGTTCAAAGTGATGCGTGAGCCACCGAACGACATCTTGACGCCCAGCGGGCAGGTCAATTTTCCGAGGACCGACACCTCAGGATCGTGAATCTTGTACTCGGTGATTTCGAAGGACCACTGACCGTCGAACGCCTCGTTGAGCCGGCGGATGACGGCATGGCCCTCGATATACAAGAGCGATTGCCCGAAGTTGCCCGGGCGGCTTTTGATTTGGTCCTTGGTGAACGGGGTTTCGAGGACTTCGCGGACACTGCTTTTGTTCTGATCTGACATAGCTCTGCTCCTTGTTTTTGGCGCACCTCTGCCGTTGGCTGGTCGGAATAACCAGTTGAAAGGTGCGGCCGGGTTAGTTAGAACTGCGGAATTGGCTCGTAGGTGTAACCTTCAGCGAAGGCTTCATTGGGACGCCGGACTACCGGGCAGCCGCATTCGGGATTGACCGTTGGGCCGCGATGGTTGGATGGTACGTAAAGAGTTTCCTCAAAGGTGGGTTGAGCGGGAGTAGCTTTTTCACGTTTGTCGTCGTTCATGGCACCTCCGTTGTTAGATGAGTTTTTCGCTTACGCTTGATTGGCCGTAAGAGGGGAATTAGCGCGTTAGTTGCTTGGTTACGTAGCTGTCCGACGTAAGGCTTACGAGTTGGCTGCGGCATTGAGGCGGGGATTGAGGCGGGATTCGATGCCAGAAATAATCTGCTGAACGACGTGGACGATGTTGCTGAGCCGGTCGGTCACCTCCTTTCCGTTGGCTCCGTGAAGGGCCAAATAATTGGGTGCGGCGGACGGCACGGTGAAATACCGGCAAACGACGTTGGCCGCGGTCTCGGCCTCGATCTCACGGGTTTTTCTATCCAGTTCGCCGTGTTTGGCCTTATGCCCGAGCAGTTCATGGGCAATTTCGTGGGCCAGAACGGCAAAGCGATCGGCCCCTTCCAGGGCGTCCGAAATGACGACGGTTCCGCCCTTGGACACGCCGTAGAGTGATCCGTGCAGTGTCGAAGTCTCGACCTTGATTTGCTGTGCCCCGGCGAAATCGGTCAGCGCAGTGGTCAAGTCAAACGCACAGGCCGAATGACTCAGGACCTCGACCTCGGGCAGTTCCTCGCCTTCCGTTTGGCTCAGGTCAAAGACATAAACCGTGCGGAAGCGGGTTACGATGGTTTCCTCGTCGGTCTCGTCGTCTTTCTTCTTGACGCCGATCGGGGCCAGGATGGCAATGCCCTTCTCGCCCTTCCGAACGAACCGGCCCATGCTCTTCCACGTTTGGAAGCCGGCGACACGGGTTGCATCGGGCCGTTGGCAAAAGATCAGGATCGTGTTGTGGAACGAGTAGTTGTGGAACCGGGCACAGAATGAAAGGTAGTCGGTCAGTTCGCGGCTGGTTCGGACCTGATCCGTCGAGGCCGCAAGTTGCTCGACGAAGCCCTTGATCCGTGAATGCAGTTCGATTGTCGTTGGCATGATCGTGCTCCTTCGTGTGGTTGAGATTTAGTGATCCTGGATTCGGTAAAGAGGCGCGGGCAGTTCCGTCGTGCGGCGGGTCGGCCACGGCGACTGGCCAGCGGCAAACAGCGCCCGCCAGCGTTCGACGTGGGCAATATTGCGGCGTCGCTGTGCCGCGGTTGGAGGCGGGGCGAGCTGGCAATACTTGGGCCAGGCCACAATGCGGGCAAACCATTTCTTGATGCGGACGCGAAGGTCTGTGATCGTGAACATGGGCACTCCTTTCTGGTGGTTGAAAAAGTTGATGGGGGCCGGCTCGTTTCTTTTTTCCGGAAGCCTCACGGGTCCCCCGGATCCAGGTCTCAAAAAAATTGTGCTCAGGAAAAAATTTTCTCTGGGAATTTCTTGGTCGGGAAGTGTTTTCGCTTGATTATTTGGTCAAGTTGTTTTACTTTTTCTATGCCTCATCGACGTGTGACTGAACGGCTTCTGCTCTGAACAAGGGGCTGGCGGGCTGGTTACCCGCGAACGACGTTGTTTGGGTATCGACGGTGAGAAGAACCACCTAGCACGACGCCGCCTGCACGCGCCGTGCTAACCACACGGTCGCCTCTACAGGAAGGGGTGCTTGTGGTGCTGCTAGGTGGGCCACTTGTCGCCCCTTTTTTTTTGGCGGTTTCATGGTTGTTCTGGCTTTCATAGCGGTGATGGCGGTGACCGGAATTGGAGGTTCGGTGTACACCGTAAGGAAATTGCGTGCGATTGCGCAGCGAAGAAAGGAATGGAAAGCCGCCGATGACTTTGTCATGGCAGCAGGAGCCGGTGGAGCGAGCCTCGTCGATCTATATCTGGTTTCCGAACATCACGAGCAGGCTCTCGCCAATCTGCACCATATTTATTCACACGCAATTCCTGCCGACGCCAGTCCGCTCACCTGGGCGTCGTACTTCGAGGAGCACGCGCAGGAGGGACCGAGGCACATTCAGGGTGTCGTGAATGCTTGGCAAGGGACGCTCGCGGAACACCAAACCGTCGAAACGTTGAATGCCGATCCGCTTCTTCGGGAGCACGGTATTACCGCCCATCAATTCGACGCCCCGAATCATCCGGGAACCGACATTTATTTCGCCGACTCACACGGGCATGCGTTGTCGCACACGCAAGTGGAAGGTCTCGGGCTGCCCGATCAATTGCAGGTGAAGTCATACGCGGCCGACAACGTTCACAATTTTCTGGATCAAGTTCACCAACATCCGAACCTCGACTACGTGGTCAATCACGAACTTTATGACCACTTAGCTTCGAGCGGAACGCTAGATCATCTGTCGGGTCACGTTATCGACGGCGGATTCAGTACCGATGCGTTGCATGACCAAGCGAAGAGCGTCATCGGCGACTTTCATCAAGCTCAAGATGTTGCTCATCACGTTCCGTTCGTGGCCGTGGGCATGTTTGGGTACAAGACGGCGCGAAATCTCCGCGAGTTGGTCAAGGGCAACCAGAGCTTCTCAGAGGCCGGCGTAAACATTACCGCCGATGGCGTTCGTGTTGGCGTCGGCGGCATGGCAGCGTTCGGAGGCGCAAAGATAGGGGGGCCTTATCGGGTCCATGATTCTACCGGGAGTTGGCACAATAATCGGAGGCGTTGCCGGCGCGCTCGCTGCTGGTTTGGGTGTAACAAAGCTCTTCAATAAATTGAAAAACCGGTTCAAGTACGGCGAAATAATGGACGCCTGCGAGCGGATCGGACTGCGATACTGCTTTGCTGCCCAAGACCCATCCGCTGGGGTTTTCAGGTCCGTCGAGAATGGCCTCCTAAACATCCCGAGGGTTCAAGCCGGATTGGACGCGGAGTTGGCGCTCGCGACCGAGTACGGGGTTCCCTCCGGATTGACCACCGATGCAAAGCTGGCCCCTGCGCAAGCGCTCCTGGCCAGAAGCGTGGTCGAAATTGAAAGGCAACTTCGGATCGCGCGCCGCGCTGTTCCCAAGATCGTCAGCAGGTTGACCGGGTTGGTCTCGCAGTTGAACAACAAGGCCAATCCGAAACAAGGCTACGGCTTCCTCGGCTGGCTCGTCGCGTCCCAGTCGGACCATCTGCTGGCTGACTGGCCGGATGACACTGGGGATGTGGAAATCGTGAAGAAACGGGCCGCGGATTTTCCACACCATCCATACCGTTTGGGTGACGAGGCTGCCGTACTGAAAACCGTCGCAGCCGAAAGCGTCGCCGAAGCGGAACGTGAAGTGGCCCCGGCGGTCCCTTTCTGGCAAGAACCAAGTTGGCCCCTGGTTTTCGGCCTTTTTTTGAGCATCGGGCTTCTAGTCGCAGCGGGCATATGGGCCTATGCGCATTGGTTTCGACTGGGTTAGTCAAACGGACGGAGGTGTCGGATGCGAGTTTCGATCCGCCTTCCGACCAGAAAGGGAAAAACCATGAATAAGCTGTTTCTGATTGCCTTGATGGCGGTCCTCGCGCTGAGCCTAGGATTGTTGATCGCATGCGGCAGTTCAAGCAACAAGAGTAGTTCCGCGGCGCAACCAGAGGGGGCGTGCTGCGTGCAGACAACGTGCTCAATCACGTCACAAGCGGCCTGCAGCGGCGGTCATTGGCTTGGGGGCAATACCGTCTGCGCGCCGAACCCCTGCGCGGTGAGTGACGATGACAATGATGACGACGGCTCGCCTGACGATGATGACAACGACAATGATAACGATGATGACGATACCACTGGAGAATCCGTCTGGACCGATACGACGACCGGTCACATGTGGCAGAACGGCGCAACAGTCGGGGCAAACTATTATGAATGGACGGCTGCGCAGAATTACTGCGCGGGGCTGAGTTGGGGCGGCTACAGCGGCTGGCATTTGCCGGATATTGACGAGTCTCGCAGCCTGATCCGGGGGTGCACCGCCGCAGAAACGGGTGGTTCCTGCGGCGTGACCGACTCGTGCTTGGAATCAAGTTGCACTAGTGCTGCATGTAATGGTTGCTCAGGGTTAGATGGCCCCGGGCCGGGCGGTGCCTACTGGCCTCCAGAGGTCTCAGGCAAAGCCACGTGGTATTGGTCGGCCTCGGCGGTCGCGGGCGGTCCCGGCGGCGCGTGGGGTGTCAGTTTCAGCGGCGGTACCATTGCCGTTCTCTACGACGATCTCAGCCTTTGTGCGCGGTGCGTTCGGTAGCCGCAGAACCCTATCGCAGGGCGTTCTTGACTACCTTGGTGAGCAGTATGCACGCCAAGCTGGCTTGCTGACCGGCCAAATTCAGGGAGGCTGGGGAGGCTGGGGAGGCCCTACATAAAATCTCCAGAAAGTGATTCGCTGTACACGATCGCGTGATGCACACGGCCATTTTTTGAGAAAAACACGCTGGCCCTCCCTGGGCTCCCTACCCTCCCTGTCCGCGGCTGAAAACTACCGGTCGCCGTCAATCATGTACACGGAACGTCCGGCCAGCCAAGTCTGCCAACACCGCTGGAACTGCGCCGGCTGCTAGGATGTCCGCGTTGACGCCGAGGGCGAACGCTGCTACTCTAAATCCACCCGTTCTGTGAAGTGGTTTTTCCTCGTCTGGCCGAACGATGCAACCGTTCGGCCTTTTGTTTCCCTACAGGTGTTTGCCTCGGCCACAGACACGCCTTCGGGACTCATTTGCGACTTCTGTGACCAGTATACACGCGACAATATGGTCCTGACCGGCCAGAATCACCGTGCTGGAAAGGCAATTGGCGCCGGCCCATCAAATCCGCCCGAAAAGAGGGGCCGAAAGATCGCCCTCCAAAACGGCCGGAGAAAACCCTCGTAAACAAAGGATTCTTGAAGGCGTTTTTTAGTGCGGGAAAATCATTAATTTTCTCCGCACCAACAATGTTGTATTAGGATGCGGCTAAGACACTGGGTATAGCCGGGCGAGTGGGGCGCTGTCCCACGGTCGCTCTCACAATACAATTACTGACATCACCAGTCACCGTGGAATGGTGCGCTTCGCCCGACGCGACTCGCACGGCCTGTGTGATGGCGAGCGCGCCAGCAAAAGCGCTGACGAATGGAACGGCAACGCTACTGCCGGCAAGGATAGCGGCACCGCATCGACCCTCTTCGTTGTTACGGACGATCTCCTGGTAGGCAGGGAGCTCCATCAGCCGCGTGGTCGTGGTGGCCGTTGCATCTTCGTCGTCTTCAAAATGTTGGCAGGGGTTCATTTTGGAATCTGCGGTGTCGAAAACGTTGATCCGTATCTTCTGGAAATTTGCAGCCGTCGCGCCGAGCCCAGCATCGATCACGTATTCGAATTTAGGGAGCCCGAGCCAGCGGCGCGGTCGCATGCTATCCAGGCCGGCTAACGCGAGCAAAGGCTCCTGATCTGTGCGCCGTAAAGTTTCGTCGAACCGGCGATCGATGCGGCGCACGCAAAAACCCCTCGCCTCCGCCCATTCCTCTGCGATGCGGGTCTTGAGTGGGCCATATCGGCCGCGACGGACCAATATTGATGTCGCCCAGTTTTCCTCTTTGACGATATCGTCATCCTGGAGAAAAAGAAGCACATTGTTGGGCGTCGGATACGGCAGCATGGAAAGTGACCACAGAAACGCCTGGCCGAGATTGCCGAGCCCTATTAGCCAGAGCTGTAGGGGCAGGTAGCATTGCGACTGCGGGGGGCCAGGGTCGTAAAGGGTGCTATCGGGTGACCAAAGCGACAGAGTTTGCGGTATCCTTCCGGCTTCCGCATGATCTTGCTCGGCCATGAAAGCCTGGCCGATGGCGAGTGCACCGGCCGCGACGCCGGCGAGAAGACAATCGCTGCGGCCGTTCGCCCTAGGTGTGCGGCCAGGCGTGACGCCTGCGACCCATCCGTCCCAAAATGCTTGAACCGACCAGGTGCTGCGATGGTTCAAGACTGGGCCAATGAGAACGGCCCGGTTTGGGAAGGGATCGCCCACGACAGCGCCGAGCTCGTAAGCCGCAGCCGCAAGATTACTGGCCGGAAGTGGGAGAGGGAGAAGCAACGGGCGATCGACCTGCCCGTGAACGCTAACTTTCCCCTTCCCGAAGCAGCGAACAGCCGTGACCGTGGCCGTGAGAAAAGCTGCTTGCCCCGCCGGCGTGTCGGCCGCTTCGCTCGCGAGAAACAGGGAGAGGCCGGAGTTGGCGAATTTCTTGCCTGCTTCGGCAAAGGAATAGCGGCCGGAATTCACTAGCGTGAGAAGGACGCGCGAGGTCTCGGAATCGATTTCGATTGGCGTCGTTGTCATTGCGGCCACCATCCGATGTAGAGGGTCCGGGCGCCATGCGCGCTGTGGTCGCGCCACTGGCGCGCGCCGAGATATTCGTACACACCGACTTCTCCTGGTAGGTGATTGCATGCGGCGTAATCGGGGACGATGAGCGCGAAATGGCCGAGTTCCGCGATCATGGGATTCTGGCGGTCGGTTCGGCTCTGGCTGTAATGACCGGGATGGACGTGCACATCGGCCACGACACTCATTTTCAAAGCGCGACATTTTGCCCAGACCAGGCCGAACTTGCTACCGTCGAACTCGACGATGCCATTGGCGAAGCAATTTGGATCGACGTCGTCGTAGTAGAGGAAGTGCTGGATTCTTCGAGTACGTCGGTTGGCGTTGCCGAGAAGGAAGGCACCGCTCTCGCGCCTGCCAGCGGCTCGCCGTTTCAGTTCCTCGACGCCCTGGTTCCAGATGCGTGGGCTACAAACCAGCTTCGGGGGCCGGCCGAGAGCCGCGCGCAGCAGCGTTGGAAGTGAGAAGACCATGCAAATCCTCCAAGATGAAAGCGATTTCACGCTTAGGATTCCAGGCGAGGTTGGGGTGCGCCTGCGCCCAGTTGTTATGGGCACCGCTTGCACGTTCCCAGGGTCGATAAACGGTGTTATGCGGTGCCCAGTTCTTAAAGGCCGCCACCACGCGATCTGACCCTTTCGGGCGGCGGTTCTCGGCGAGTAGGTCGTTGGTCGCGCAATCCCAGATCTGAACGGCTGGCGCAGTTCCGGGAAATCCGGACAGCTCAAAGTGAAAGAAATATTCGCTGGCGGTGCCCTCTGGCTCCACCGCAGCTACCGCCATGATCAGCACGGGAAAAGTATACGATACCACGTGCCAGTACTTACACCGGTCGCCCGCCTTGAAGCGGGTGGACGCCAAATCGGCGTCCACCGCGCTTTGTGCAGGGTTAGCAAGTCCATCGGGAATCATCGTTCGCTCCCTGCGGCAACACGCCCCGAATCAAGTCAAGGGCGAGTCGATGGTGGTGGTGGTGCCCTTCGTGTTGAACGTAGCGGCCGATATGGGCGGTCTTGGGCAACTCGTGAGCGTCCGGAATTTTGTCGTGGCGGGCAAGCTCCATCTCTGGTGCTAGGATCGGATCGAGATTAAATCCGTCCTTGCCGACGGCCCAGTCCAGGACACATTGGACGCGGGCGGACGGGGGAAACCGTTTTTCCTTTTCCAGGTTCTTGTAAAAGACAACGACCGCGATCTCCCGCACTCGATGGACGTGGTGTTTCTTGCGCGCCATGTCGTCCGTGACGACGATGGCAAGATCCAATGGCTCACCGCAATCTTCGACCAGCAGGATCGCCTCTTCCGCCGGGAAGCCACCCTTCTCGGCGACGGCCACGACGATTTCGCGGGCCGTATGGCCCCGAGGAACGGGAATAAATTCGATTCCCTTGAGTGTTTCGCCTTCAACCATCACTTCAATCGTTTGTTCGTCAGACATAGTGTTTCCTCCTCCGTTGACACCTCACAGGGGGGCCAACGCGATGTGTTCGCAAAACAGTAATATTCGCCAACCATGATGTCAAGAGCGTCTGTTGACTTTTTTTCGCGATGCATTAACATAAGCCAAGTTGAACTGGCGGGGTACATATATGCGTCTCGGCGAACGGATCAAGAAACGGCGAATCGAACTCAATTGGACACAAGACGAGTTATGCCGCCGAGCCAAAATCAGCAAAGGGTTTCTGTCCGATGTCGAAAACGGAAAGCGAAGTATAGGCGCAGAAACCCTCCTCGATCTCGCTCGCGTTCTTTCGTTGTCCTTAGATTATTTGATGACAGGGGACCCCTCAGAAACGCTTCCGAACGAAGAAATCGAGATACCGGCGGGCCTTGCTCGGTTCGCAGAACAAGAAGGGCTTTCATTCCGGAATACATTGGCGATGTTGGACATGCAACGCCAGATAATCGCTCACCGAAGCTCCTCAAAGGAAGAAGGTTTGGACGAAGTTGATTGGCGGAATTTTTACAACGCGGTGAAGGATTACCTGTGAGACTCGATCGTGAGCCAGAAGTAATTCGCGTTGCCTCGGAGTTGAGGGCCGTAGATCAAGGAAACGGACCTGTCCAAGCCGTCATCGATTATTGCTGCGAGAAGGCACGTCGTCTGATTGGCGGATTGAAAATAAGTTCGCTCGCCGAGTTCGAGCAAGTAATCTGTTCCAGGCTCAAGCTCGTCTTTGAGACGATTTACGACGACCGGGATTTGGATGTTGTTGCGGAAAAATATAGACGCCTCGGAGAGATCGCTTTCCTTCGAATCAAAACTACGTTCGATCCGGCAACTTTTGCAATCCTTATGGAAAGAAGAAACATTAACGGGCGATCACCTGACAGATACGTCGCGGTCATCGACTGTCGCGGCGAAAAGGCCCACCGGGCCTACTTCTCTCGTTGGCACGAAATCGCTCACTTGCTTACGCTTAAGCGTCAATTGGAATTGCCGTTCTATCGATCAACGGGAACGACACCTTCCGAGAAACTGATGGACTCTGTCGCGGGTGAGTTGGCTTTTTTCGCCCCGCTTTTCGGGCCGGTTTTGGAAAAACACATCCGCGCAAATGGTCTTCTCTCGTTTGGTGTGGTGGATGCCGTGCGCTGGGACGCTTGTCCCGAGTCGAGCTATCAAGCGGCGCTTTTCGCCTGCTTGAGGCAGACGCCGACGGCGGCATTATTACTTGATGTTGGCCTCGGTCTCACGAGTGCCGAGAAAAAACTTGTCGAATCGAAGTCGCTACCGCTTTTCCCGGTGAAAGCGCCAGAACCGAGATTGCGGGTGTTAACCGCAAATTCAAGTGCTTCAGCACGCGCCACCGATTTTCGTGTCCATCGGAACATGCACGTCCCTGCCGAATCCATAGTCTCGCAGCACTACGAGGACACGAAAGACTCGCCCATTGATACTGGCGCCGCGGGTCTGGAAGACTTTTCTATCTGGCGTCATTCCGATGGACGGTCCGTCGGCGAGGGCCAGATTCGCGTCGAGGCAAGGCGCTTCGGCAATCAATTCCTCGCGTTGATCACACGGCCCTAACTTCCCCCGTCGGGCGGCATTTTTATGCCGGCCGAGCCGACAATCACGGTTGTCTTCGGCGTGGGCAATGTTTTTTCATCCAATTCGCTCTCCCCTTTTCGCGGCCTTTCTCGTCGGTTCCTTGTGCGACACATACTGAAGATAGGCCGCAATCCGGTCCGTTGCAATTGCCTTCCGAGCCTCGGACAACTCGATCTCACGTCTGGGGAGGCCAGGGAGGCTGGGGAGGCCCTTTGTAAAATTCTGTAAAAATGATCCCGAATGGGCAGGCGCTGTTTTGGAAAAGTTTACGCAGACCCTCCCTGGGCTCCCTACCCTCCCTGTTCTGGCCTTGATCTATCCGATCCATCGTTTTCTTCCAGCGATTTCGAGGTCAATGTCGAAGGCTTATCTAGGCAGCGCCAGCCACATGTCATTCGCGATCGCTTTTTAGCTCGACCTCGCCGTGGCAGGCCATCCGGTACCCACTAAACCAACTCAAACCAGCCGGCGAGGCGAGCGGAAAATGCGCCGGTATTGTCCGCAATGCCGCGGTGGCGAAGTTCACGCTGAAGCATCGGCTCCAGGTGGTCCCGCAGGATTTGGCGCCGTTGGGCAATATCGAATGTGGGAGCGGCGGGCGCACCGTGCATCAGCTTGTCGGCCTGTTTCTCCCACGAGGGCATCCGCGTTCCGTCCGGCCGCGTGGCCAGCGGGACCAGATAGAGCCGTTGCTCGCCCTTTGCCGTGTTGCTCTCGACCATCCACCAGGACAGCACGCCGGCGCCCTGGCCGTCGCTCTGCACGGCCACGCCCAACTCTTCGGGCGGCAGACCTCTCCAACGCTCCAAAGCCTGCTTGATGACCGGATGGTCGATGCCGAGCAGGTCCACATCATCGCGCTCGCGGGCGAGGTCACGGTTCGTCGTGAAGCGCACGATCATCTCCGCGTTCGGCCCGCGCAATTCATAGACCTCATCCGTAATCTTGACGATCTTCTGTCCCTGATCCGCGGTGGCCGCACCCAAGAACCGCACGAGTCGGTCGATGCCGGCCTCGATGTCGGCGAACGGCTTGTAATCCTCCAGGCTGAACCCCTCCAGGTCCTGGAAAAGCTCGAAGACGACCTGCCGCGCCTCCTTGGCATTCGACAGAGCCGCCTCCAACTCAAGCTGTGTCCGCTTCAATTCCGGGTCCGACAACGCATCTTGGTACAGCCGCTCGTAGCTCAGCTTCTCCGCCAACTGGCCTAGAATCTGCGAGCGCAGGTCTTCCGCGACGTTGCCCTCGTCGTCCACCTTGCCCAAGGCGGTGGCGATCTCCTTCAATTTGTCTTCCAACAACAGGAAAATCCGGCCTTCGATGGTGTCGGAAAGCACAAGGTTATACACTTGGGCGGTATGTAGCTGTTTGTAACGATGAATACGGCCGATGCGTTGTTCAACGTCCATCGGGTTCCACGGCAAATCGAAATTGAACAGGACGCGAGCGGTCTGAAGGTTGATGCCTTCGCGGCCGGCTGCGGTGCAGACGAGCACCTTGGGGCCTTCCGGCGCTCGGAACCGGCGCTCGGCTGCGACCTTGGCGCCGTGATCGCCGCCTTTGAGCACTACTACTCCCTGGCCGGGATAGTCCGCGTCGATTTCCCGGCCGATCAGGTCCACCGTGCCCAGGTACGTGGCGAACACGACCACCTTCTCGTTCGGGTTGATGCGCCACAAAGCCCCAAGAGCCGCGAGGAGCTTCTCGACCTTGGTTTCCCGCTCGGCTGCCGGCGTGGCGAGCAATTCTTCGATACGCTGGCGCTCCTGGGGCAAGGCCAGACTGATCGCGGCTGCGGCAACATCCTCGGCATGAGCGGTGGCAAATTCCGACGAATAGGGGTCCGCGGCCATCTTCAGTTCGTCTTCGTCCAGCTTTTTCAGAATCTTGATCTTGGAGTCGGCCAACACGCGGTCCACCTGACCGCGCCCAATCGGGTCATCGCCAAGGCCGTACTCTTCCCGAATTAGAACACGGGCCTCATCATAAAGAGCTTGGCGGCCGTCAATATCGAGGTCCTGGTCCCGCAAGATCGCCTCGTGCAGGGTCAGATTCAGCAGACGCCGCCTGAGTGTGCGCCGGACGGCCGCAAAGCTAGAGGCGGCGATCTTCTGGAAGATGGCCATCACGAAACCCAGGCTGCGCCCCTTGTTGCCCTGGCGCTTCGCAAGAGCAAAGCCGTCCTCCAGGTATTCCCGCAGCCGGTCGTAGAACACACGCTCGGTATCCGACATTAGGAACGATTCGGTATGCACTTGGCGGCGGGCAAACAGCGCCGAGCCGTCCGGCTTGCAGGAGTCGGCCTTGGTGCGCCGATAGACGACCGCATTGAGCCGGTGCCGGTTCTCCACCATGTCTTCGGGATGTTTGAACAGCGTCGGATTCAGAAGCTGGACCAACATCCAGAACCGGAAGTGGTCGCCCTGGTGCGGCGTCGCCGACAGCATGAGCATGTCGCGGCAATGCGACCGCAACGCCTCAGCCAGTTTGTAGTTCTCGGTCTTGGTGACTTTCCGACCGCTTCGATAGGCGGACAGGTGGTGCGCCTCGTCAAAGACGATCAGGTCCCACGGCGGCGCTTCCAGAATTTTTCGCAGTCGGGCGGGCCGTTTGAGCGTGTCGATGCTGGCGATCAAGAAGTCATGCTTGGCAAAGGCGTTGGATCTCCGGTCGGTGACATCGCCCTCGCTGCCGAACATTTCAAAGTCGAGGTTGAAGACTTCGTTGAGTTCCAGATACCAGTTGTTCACCAGACCGGCCGGAACAACCATCATGGCCCGCTTCAATTCGCCTCGGCTGGTCAACTCGCGCAGCAGCAGCGCCGTTTCGATGGTCTTGCCCAACCCGACTTCATCCCCAATCAGGTAACGCCGCGGCGAGGCCGTGGCGATCCGGTGCGTCAAAACCACTTGATGAGGCAGCACGTCAATCTTGGCGGCTGTCAATGCCGCCGCGCTCTCCATCAGCGGCAACGAGTGTGCTTCACAGGCCAGCCACGCTTTCCGCAGACGCTCCGCTGTGCCCTGGACGCCGGCGAGGATGCGTTCCTTGTACGGCGTCTCCCAACGGACGGAAGAAACCGGGACGACCTTCTCGCCGACGGCGAAAAAGACGCGCACATAGCCGTCCTGCGGCTGGTCGATGATGACGCCATTGCCGAACTCGACGTGGTTGATGCGTTGACCCGGTTGGATGGTCAGAACGTCTTCCATTAGGAAATCCTGTGCAGGTGCAGCCCGATCCAGCCGGGACCGTCGGCGTCCTGGTTCGTCGCATCGGGATTCATGACGCGGCAAACATCCTTCTCGGCGCCGCCCCAGAGGAGTCGGCCGATCGGTAGGTCTTGATTGCGGTACGGCTGGGCGCAACGCCAGGAGTAGCATTCCGTGGGAAGGTTCATGTTGATGCGGTCGCGGCCAGAGGGAATCCAGAGTATCAGGCTCGCCTCCGATTGATATTCATACTGAAAACTCAGAATGGCGGGCTTTAGATCACGCTCCAACCACGTTTCGGCGTCTTCGGGAGTCAACGTGTCGAGGCATCCCTCCAGGCCGGCGACGATGAGCGTCGAACTCTTGTTGCTGGGCAAATCCTCCGGCCACTTCCGGGCCATCTCGAAAAAGACGCGGATGGAAACGACCTCGGAAGGGGCGGCCAAGTTCGCCAGCGTCTCGCCATCCCACAGGAGGGAAAAGCCCCGCCGCGTCCATGATTGGTCTTTTAGTAGCTGCATGACGGCCTACTCCCCTTTGTCTCCGAATTGCATTTCCAGTTGAACAAGCTTCTCCCGGTTCGTCCGCGCCCAGGTTTGGTAGATCACCTGTGCTCGTGTCGCCGCATTCCGAATCTCATTGGTCGCGCCGCGTTTGATGTGCCATTCGAGCAGCGCCGCCAGAGCCGGGTGCGGCCGGAAATTCTCGTTCTTCAGCGTGTCGGCGGCGTTGATGCCGCTGTTTTCAAAGCACGCGCCGATCAGGAACATGGCCTGGTCGTAGTCCGCCGTCATGCCCTGGCGGCGACGACCGTGCCACGTCTGCGCGATATCTCGCGGCGAGCCGAGGTGGTAAACCTTGCCCTCCTCCCTGCACCAGCCGCGGTCTGCGAACTCGTTAGGGGCGATGCCGGTCCCCTTGAGAAACTTTTGCATCTGGTCCCGCGGCTGTTCAGTGCAGCCCTCGAAGATGCGGAGAAACTGCCGCGTAAATGGCTCTGCGGTGACGGGCGGCGGCTGTTTGGCCTTGCCGGATTCTTCGTCGAGAAGCTGGTTGATGCCCAGGAGCGCATCGCGGACGGTAAACTCGCGGCCCTCGTCCACGTACACCTTGCCGTAGTGCCGGGAAAAATATTCCAGCGCCTTGCCGCGCTTGATGACCTGGAGATCGGCCGGGAGCAATCCTGCTTTGGCATGGTGTTCAAGGAGAGACTTCAACTGCTGAACATCATCCAGCACCTCGCGCCGCATTCGTGCCCAACTTACGGGCTTCGGTTCCTCGGTACGCTTTCGGCAAACATGGATGATGTCGTACTCGATCTGCTTGGAGCCGAATTCACCTTCGCCTTTTGTCTCGTCGCTGCGAATCGGATAAGTCGCTTCGAGGTAGAAGCCGGTGTCGAAAAGGCTCTCCAGCACGGCCACCCACGGCGCATCTTCACTATGGTGAAACGTGAAGCAGAGGAGGCCGCCCGGTTTGAGAATTCGGTGCGCCTCACGCCAGCATTGCGTAAGGAGCCGCTTGTAGAAACCGTCGGGATTTTCAGGCTCACGAGCGCGGTTGGACACGACCTCCAATGCCTTGGGCGTGTACTCTGCCGTGAAATTATCTGGGTATTGAGCTTTGAGCACCAACCGCAACCAGACGTAGAAGAAGTCCGAAAGTTCGGAGTAATGGAGAAGACCACCAAACGGAGGATCAGTAATCACCAGATCGAACGATCCGTTAGCAAGCGAAACAAGGTCGGTCGCCGAGACACTAACAACCTCATGAGCGCTGAGGATCGGGGGGTCTCCGCACAGAACCTTTGAACTCTTGCCGGTCAGGCCATTGGCGATTGTTGGAGTCGTTGCGTCAAGCCATTCCGTGCTTACGAGTTCCCACGGGTCTTTTCGCCATTGCAACCCCTTGAAGAGCGCCTCAAACGTCGATGACCACGGCCCATAACCCATGGGACTAAACACCCCAACTTCGATTACCGTTGACTTCGGATGAAAATTTGGATTGGAAAGCGCTGGTGCTAACTTGTCGTATGTCATGTGCCAAAATGACAGCATACATTGATTTCGCAAATATTGCTGAAATGCACCAAGCACATATTCCCGCGCTTCCCATCGGTGTGGGGGCCCTCCCACTCGAACAATCGACCGCAGAAGCTGTGTATGCCCAAGAAGTTGGCGCGAGTTGAACATCCTCCACCAGTGCGTGAAGCCGTGATTGGGGATGCCTCCGTTGAGCAGGTGCGTCATGAAGCCGTATGGCAGCTCACTTCGTGGCCAGTAGTCTTTGAGGTCTGTTTCGTTTCGTGAGGCCCACTCGTGTACGGCGGCGTCGAACGCCGAGGTGTCGGTGGCGGGGGAGAAAAAACGGCCGCCATACGGTCGGCTTTCACGGTCACAGGCGGGGCAGTATCCCTGGATTGCGTATGCAGCGACCGGGCCAGTTTTCCCGGAGCGTTTGACTGTTTCCAATACGTCCTGCACGGTCCCGCAGGCGCCACATGCGTAGTGTGACTTTCTTGGCACGGTCCCTTTGTTCGTCGAGAAGGTGATCTTCGTGGCCGGGCAGGTGATCTCAGCCGGCAAGGCACCGCGGACCTCAACTAAGCGCATGCTCCGAGCACGTTCACGGTTCCATGCGGTTATTGGCCCAGGACCATCCTGGGAGCTTCCACCGTAATCTTGCCCGTCGGGTCCGACTTTGGGCGAGCCTTTTAGCCAGAATGGATGGACCAGTAACGTGAGGTCGATTTTCTTGTTCTTCCCCTTGCCCAGCGACGGTTCAATCCGGTGTTTGCAATGCGGACAGACCGCTCCGCGAGTCGTATCGAGGATGGCGAAAGGCTTCTCACCGGCGGCGACCACCAAAGGAACTCCAGGAGCCATCCGTGCCTCGGCCGCCTCAATATCAAACGGCTTATGGCATCTTGGACACTCATAGTCCTCCCAGGTTTTCACAGATAGCGTCTTCACGGCCATAACGGGGCTCGACATGATCGGTGTGCGATGGCCACAGCCGGTGACTTGGCAGGGGCCATGCTTCGCCCAGAAGACATAGATGATCTCCGGCCCCTCGTAGCTGTAGTCCAGACGCTGTTCGGGCGTCAGGGTCAGGGGATCGAAGCCCTTGCCCATGACCTTGCCGGTCGAAACGTGGGTCCATTTGCCCTTGTGGCCGCGTGGGCATTCGCAGGCGTAAAACGGCATAATTTTTGGCTTGACCTCGGCCTCGATGTCGGCGAGGAGCGCCTCCACTTCTTCCTTGGTCACCTTGGCGAACTCGTTCTTGACGACGAACCAGGCGACGGGGTTTAGGTCCGTTCCCCACATCTGCATACCGAGCCGCGAGCCTTCCACCAGAGTTGTCCCGCCGCCCATGAAAATATCGGCCACCTTCAAGCGCGAGAGGGCGCCTTTCTTCTGGTGGTTGGCGTAGTACACATCCCATACCGCCTTGGCCGCCTGCGCCGGGTCTTCGGGTGCTTTCATCGCGGCGGCCAGCAGCATGGCGCGGAACACGCTCGACCGGCGCCGCGCCCACCACTTCGACATCTGGTAGATCGGCTTGCCGGCGTTGCCCTCGATTTGCGCGATCTGGTTGATGGGCAGCAGCGGGAAATCCACTTCCAGACAGGTCGGCGGCCGGTTCGGGTCATTGAAATCGACCGTCTCGACGGCAACATTTTTTCCCGCGCCGACCGTATCGGCGATTTGTTGAGCGAGCGACTTCCCACCATTCTTTACTGCACGAGCCATTTGAATCAGGACCTCTTCCGCGCCAATTCGATGAACGGCGAAATCACTTCCAGAACGGACAAGCCGCCGTGGGCCAAGGTCGGGTAGCCGCCTTGGCTTTTCCACTTCCGACGCCCGACGACATAACGATTCTCGCCATGCCGCGAAGCGACCACGAGGTCCAGCGGCGGTACGCACGAGGAACCAGCGCCGTTGACGGCCGCATGACGACTGCTCTTGAACATGTTCTTGAGCTGTTTGGCTTGGTCTTCGGGCGTGTCGGGAAACAGCCCGGTGGCCGCATAGCCGTGATCGGACGTGATGACGAGGCGACGGCCGGTGGTGAGGCGGTCGATCAATTGCCAGAAGTCGTCGCTGGTCAGTTGGGTAGCGGCCTCCTGGGCGAGCATCTCGACGCCCTTGCCGGCGCCGGACCATTCATGGACCTTGTTGTCCGGCCACTGATGCCATAGGACCCACCGCGGCTCGCCGGCAATCAACCCGGCGCAATCTTTCCAGGGGACCGCGACCGTATCGGTGTGTGCCTTGGCAAGGCGATTCGTGGAAGGCGCTCCGTTGTTTTCCAGGGCACCCCGTTCACCGTAACCGAGTGCTTTGGCGAACGGGGTGGTGTCGGCGGGAAGCTCCGCCGCCATCGGCTTCGCGGTCACCAACTCGTATCCTCGCGCCTGGGCGCCGTGGATGATCCAAGGAGCCTCGCGCAATGAAAGCGCGTCGAGGACCAGAACCGCTTTTCCGCCATCCTGGTTCTTCCACCAATCGGCCAGCGCGTCGGTCGTATGCTCCGTGCATCCTTCAAAAGTGGTCCAGAGGTCCCATCCTGCGGAGGCAAGAAACAAGTCGAGTGCGGCAATTTCACGGTCGCGCTTGCTCACCTCGCCGGCCGGATTTTTGGCTGTGATTGGCTTCGTGCAGATTTCCCAGGCGTGATTGAAAATAGTTTTCCAGGCGTCTTTCGGCTTGTTCCGGGAAAGCTTGCGGAGAAGGTCGAGAGGCAGTGCCATCAGACCTCCTCCTTTTCCAACGACAACTCGTAGGTTAGGCCGTCGGGCAGGCCCCGCAGCAGCTTTGAAAGCTGAGCGCCGGTGGCTTTGCTGATTTTCAAGTTCACGTCCCGCACGGTAACGCCCGGTCCGATGCCCCATTGGTCCCCAGCTACGCTCATTAGGTTCAGGCCTGAATTGGGGTCCGCGTGGCAAGGTTTGACGGTCGGGGCGCTCGTTCCGGTCGGGAAAATATCAAGCCTAGTGATGGGCTTGGTCCCCGTCGCGGTTACGCCGGCAGGCGGCTGCACGGCGCCCGGTTGTCCGTTTCCGGTTTCGGCGTTGGGCGGCAGAACCACTGTGGCCGCGGGGGCGACGGATTGCGTCTGCGGCACGGCCTGCGGCGTGACGAGTGAAGTCTCGTCAAGATGTTTGCCCGTGATCTGACTGAGTTTGTTCCTCATGCGGTTGTAGGCCGCTTCTTCGGCCTCGCCAGTTTTGGCTTGCAGATACTCGGTGCCGCGAAGATTGATGGCGATGAGTCCGCGGGCGCACAACCAGACGATCTTTTCCTTCATCAGGGTTTCGCCGAGCCATGGGATGCAGGTCTTCTGGTTGGGCCGAGGCTCCTGGAGTTCGCGGAGCAGTTTGCCAAGGGAGTCGTTGGCGACGGCCGCCTCGTTGACCATTTCTTCGAAATCTTCTTGGGCGAAAATGTTGGTCCTGATGGTTTCTTCCATGGCTTCCGGCGCTTGGCTGCCGAGCTTGGCGAGCGGTTCCGGTTGTTGGAACTGACAACGGTCGGGATGTTCGTAATCCCAGACCAGAAGCACCGTAAAGCGGTCGAAACGCTCCTTGATGATGCGGCGCAGTTCACGTTGGTATTTGGCTTTCAACTCTGTGTATTCGCGGCTCTGGATTTCCCATTCCTGGGCCTTGAGCACCGCACGGGCCAGCACGATCAAGTCCCGGTCGGCATACATATCCGTGCTATCGGCCTTGGGCAGCAGGAACCGCACAGTGTTGCGGCGATTTTGAAGATGTTCCTTCAACCAAGCGCCGAGGCGCTCGTGTAATTTGTCCGGTTCTTCCGGCAGCACGACGATCGGCAGCCGGTCCCCCCAGTTCGCGGGTCGAACGTCGTCTTCCACATCTGTCCAGGGATCGGTGAGCCAATTGGGCGGCAGAACGATGACACAGAAGCCCCTTGGCACATCATCGCCGCCGCCGATCACGTATCGGACTTCCTTGGCCAGTCGGCGGTGATCGCGGCCATCGGTGAACAGCCGGTCGTTGCGGGCCGACGCCATCAATTTGGCCTGGGGGTTCTCCTCCTCACGGAAAATGAACTTGTCGCCATACTCATGGATGTTGAAACTATTTTCGATGATGGTCGCCATCTCAGCGTGAAAGGCGTTGTCATCCACAGGCGTCTTCTTGCTGATGTCGATGTGCAACGTCGCCCGGTCGGCCCCGGCGAGGTTGCCGACGGCCAGTGAACGAAGCCACAGGGCGCTGACGATCTCGGCAAGGTGCGGAACAAGCTTCTCCGCCGACGGCACGGCATCCTCGACGGCCTTCAAGTTGCGCTGGGCCTTGTCGCGTAACGCGGCGTGGTCTCGATTGGCAACCGAGTCGAGCAACGTGGCGATGCTGGTGTTCTCATCGTCAAGGCGAAAGTCTGCGGCAGTTAGGAGCGGTTCGTTAGCGCCGTGGGTTTTGAAAAGATCGGCCAGGATGCGGATCAGGTCGCGGGTTTCCTGGGCGCTCGTTGCCACCAGAACCTGGTCCTCCAAAAGCTGCATAAGATGGGGGGCGAAGGGCCACATCTCGATGAACTCGTCGCTGCGGCGGTCCCGGTCCGCAGGCGGAATCTCCGCCAACCGGAAGTATTCCGAGATGTGCGGCGCGATCAGGCGCGCAATATCGTCGGCCGGAATGTTCATCCGGTTTTCGAAGAGGCGGTGGAGCAGGAGCCGGCGCCGATCCTGCTCGGCGTACTTGCCTTTGAAATCAATGAGAATCGGGTTCACACGATGAATCTGTTGGTACGCTTCGGTGTTGCCGTCACGCACAGAGACTACCAACACGAGCAGTTCGGGGTGTTCCTTGGCGATTTCCGACAGAATCTGAATAAAGTTGAAAGCCCATTGTTTCCACGGATACTGCTTGGTGTTGGTCAGGCCGTCGTACCAAGTCTGGAATTCGTCCAAGAGGAGCGCCGTGGGTTGCTTCTTGAACATTTCCAACACGAGGCTCGCCGGCATCACGTCGGACTTCTTCGAGCCGCCAGCCTCCCACTTGCCGCGGATATATTCGCCCGCCGGGTGGTTGTCCAGCAGCAGGTCCCACAGGTACCTGTATTCCTGGCGATGCAGGCTTTCGCTGATGACGTGCATTACCGGCCTTAGCGGGATAGCTGCTGCCTTATTATTGTGCAGCCGGGAGGCCCAGGATTGCAGCCACGCCTTGGTTGCGGCGGGGTCGGTCAGGGCGTGATAAAGGACGGCCAACAGGTGCGACTTGCCAAGCCCGCGGTCGCCGATCAGCACGACCGGCCGACCTTGGTCCGGCCCAATGGCCTCCACAGCCTTGAGCAGGTCGAACGACGGGTACGTGATCTCTAAAAACTCTGCGGCCGGCACCTGCGTGGCTCCGGTTTTCCTGTCGTTCTTCAACTCAATTGCGGTGCCCTTCAGGCGCTTTCCAAGGAATTCCTTCCGCAGTTTCAGTTCGAGCATATCGACCTCTCCTCGTTATCGTGCGCGCGTCATCCGCCCTTCGAACACGGCGATTTCCGAATAATTCTCGAAGGATTTGGACAGAATACGCGGCGGAAAGGCAGAGGTCAATGATCACGCGAAGCACGACCTATCGAGGAGAAGCCTGCCGTGTATTGCCGCGACACGCGCTGGGTACCGTGCTGCCGCATCGGCCGTAACGAGAAGATATCGAATATGGTCGCCTACTGTCGTTTCCACTTGCTTTTGCCTTTTTTTGGCGGCGCGTTTCCGTATATGATGGGTACCAAGGCGAAAGACTATGCCGTTGGTCTAAATTGCGCAACGGCGGACGCAGCGGGGTTACGGCAAAGCTATTTTTTTTGAACGCCGCGAGGAAGCGACAGGCGACGGGTCTTTCCCGAACGCGAGGAGAGGGAGTGGTCGTGGTCAAAACCAAAGAAGAAGCCGGGGGCCACAACCCGGAAATGCAAAGCGGTCCCGGCACTAGCTGGAACATCGTGACCGGCTGTAACCCTTACAGCGACGGGTGCCTTCACTGCTGGGCCAAAGATGTAGCGGCTTGGCAGGGCCGGTTGCGCAGGGAACACTACGTAAAAAATGGATTCAATGTTGCGGTCAACGAGTCGAGGCGAAACTGGCCGCTTTCCGGCCTTCCCCAAAAGCCCCGCACACCAGTGCGTTCTTGGGTTACCGAAATGGGTGACCTGTTTCACGAGAAGGTGCCGGACGATTTCATCCGAGGGGTCTTCGGGACGTTGCAGCAGGTCCCACAGCATCGGTTCTACGTGCTGACAAAGAGGGCGGAGCGGTTGGCGGAACTAGGCGCGAACCTACCGTGGCGACCGTGGATCTGGGCCGGAGTGACCATCGAGTCGGACAAATACGTTCACCGGCTGGACCTGTTGAACAAACTTCCGCCCGCGGTCAACAAGTTCGTCATCTTCGAGCCGCTTCTGAGTGCAATCTCGACTCTCGAATTCGAGGGAGTCCAATGGATCGTGGTCGGCGGCGAGACGGGAAAAATCCATCGGCCAATGGAAGAGGATTGGGTTAGGGGGATTCGCGACCAAGCAAGAGCGGCCGGGATTCCGTTCCTATTCAAACATTGGCCCGGTCTGAAACACAACTCGCGCGAGGCGCTGCTCGACGGGAGAACGTGGGCGGAATATCCGGAGACCTTGTTGACCAACAATGTGCCTTGGATGGCCGGCGACCGGTGACTTTTAGGCGTAAGGTCGGTCACTAACCCAACTTCGCCAGTTAGGAAAAAAATGAGGGCTGATTTCGCCTGCGGCGC
>CAZHPN010000023.1:0-43166 GCA_964534375.1 uncultured bacterium
ACCTGGGCGCCGCGCGCGCGCATCGCCGCGAACGACTCGTGGCCCGGCGTGTCGACGAACGTGATCAGCCGGCCGTCCTTCATTTTGACGCTGTAGGCGCCGATGTGCTGCGTGATGCCGCCCGCCTCGCCGCCGGCCACGTCGGTGTGGCGAATGGCGTCGAGCAACGTCGTCTTGCCGTGGTCGACGTGGCCCATGACCGTGACCACCGGCGGCCGCGACAGCTTCTGTTCGGCCGTGGACTCCACCGATTTGATGATGTCCATCTCTTCGACGGCCGAGCGCTCGGGCTCGAAGCCCAGGTCGCCGGCGATGATCGCCGCGGTTTCGTAATCGATGTCCTGGTTGATCGTGACCATCGTGCCCAGGCCCAACAGCTTCTTGATGATTTCGCCGCTCTTGACGCCCATGCGCTTGGCGAGTTCGCCGACGAGGATGTTGTCGGGCAGTTTCAACTTGCGCTTGATCGCCTTGGGCGTCGTGATCTCGGTCTGCCGCACGCCCTTCTTCTTTTTCGGCTGCTTGCGGCCGCGCAGGAATCCGGCCTCGTGTTCCTGGTCTTTGCGCCGTGCGCGGTCGCCGAAATCGACGATGCGCCGGCCCTTGCGTTCGCGGTGCTCGCCTTCGGGCGTCGGCGCGGTCGTGGTCGGGGCGGCGCCGGGCCGCGCGCCGGCCGGGCCGCTGGGCTCCGGCGTGGCCGGTTTGATCGGCTCGACCGGAATGACCGGCCGCGACAGAATCTTCGCGGGTTCGCGCGTCGTGTCGTGCAGCCGCAATTTCTTCGGTTTGATCGTTTCGATGGCCGGCATTTTCCGCTGTCGTCCCGGCCGCTCGGTCCATTGCGATTTGGGGGGCGGCGCGTCCGCCGCCGGCGCGGCGTCGGGCTCTGCCGGCGCGGGAACGTCCGTCGGCGCCGTCGCGGCCGGCGTCTCGGCGGCCGCCGCGGCGGTTTCGGACACCGGCGCTTGGACGGCGTCTGCCGCAGCCTGGGCTTCGGTCTCGACGGCGGCCGTTTCGGCGGCGGGGGCCGCGGTTAGGATGGTTTCGGCCGCGGCGGATTCGGCGCCGGCGGTCGCGGCCGGCGGTTCTTCGACTTCGGCGGCCGCTTCCGGCGCGGGGGCCTCGGCCGCGGCTTCGACCGGCGCGGGTTCGCCGGCTTCTTCTTCCGCAGCCGCTTCGGCCGGAACTTCTTCTTCGTCTTCGCGGACGCGGCGGCGCCGGATGACGCGGTTGCCAATGCGTTTGGATTCGCTCGACGCGGCGGCTTTGGCGCGGAGTTTCTCTTCGTCCAGGCGAGCTTTTACGCGCAGGAATACGTCGGTGTCGATCTTATCCAACTGGTCCCGGACCATGATGCCCATTTCCTGAAGACGCTTGATACAGTCTTCGGGCTCCATGTCCAACCGTTTGGCCGCCGCTTCAACGGTGATTTTCGCCATGGTCTGCAACCCCGTTTCTCTGCTTCAGTTCCGCCGCCAGGCTTTGCATCTGCTGCAGCAGTTGTTCTTCGTCGATCGGCTGCGCCGCGCCGAGTTTCTTCGCATACAGGCGTTTGGCCAGCAATTTGCGCGAGCACGCCGCCGTCGGGCAGCAATACGCGCCGCGGCCGGTTCGCGGCGCGCTGCGCGTCAACGCCACGGCGCCGTCCGGCCCGCGATAAAGCCGCAGCAGCGCGGTTTGCGGGCTGCGTTCGCCGCAGGCGGCGCAACGGCGGTACGGCGTGTGGCTGGTCGTCGCGGTCTCTATTGGATGTCTTCCTTCTTCATCTTGCTCACGGCTTCGCGCAGGTCTTCGGCGAGGGCGGCGCCCATGCCGGGCACCTTCGCCAACTCGTCGACCGAAGCGCGCAAGATCGCATTGCGCGTCGTGAAGCCGCGCTGAATCAGGAACTGCGCGGTCTTGCCGGCGATGCCCGGCAGCGCTTCCGGATGAATCTCGAAATCGTCCTCGTCGCGGAAGACCGGGGCCGGCGGCGCCGCCGGCGCGGGCTCGGCCGCGGCGGCCGGTTCTGTCGCGGCGGCGGGCTCTTCCGCTTTTTTCGGTTTCTCGGCGAAGAGATTGCGCGCGGCCTGCAGCGCCTGGTCGGCCTGGCCGACGTCGAGGTAGCCTTCTTCTTCCGGCTCCTCGGGCGGTTCGGGCAGCGGCCATTCGCCCGTGACGTAAATGGCGTAGGCCTCGTCGATGATCTCTTCGGCCAGCACTTCGCTGATGCCCGGGAAGGCGGCCAGGTCTTCGATTTCCGCCTCGGCGAGGTCTTTGATCGTCGTGTAGCCGATCTTGATGAGAATTTCGTGCACGCCTTCGGGCGCCTTGGTCAGGCGCTTGTACATCCGGCGGGCCTCTTTCTCGATCTTCTTGAGCTGCGATTCGCTATGAATGTCGAGGCGCCAGCCGGTCAGTTGCACGGCGAGGCGGACATTCTGGCCGCGTTTGCCGATGGCGAGGCTGAGTTGGTCGTCGGCGACCACGATGTCCATTTTCTTGTTGTCTTCGTCGATGATGACCTTCGTGATTTCCGCCGGCGCCAGGCCGTTGCAGACGAAGGTCGCGGTGTTTTCGGAATAGGGGATGATGTCGATTTTTTCGCCGCGCAATTCGTTGACGACCGCTTGCACGCGGCTGCCCTTCATGCCGACGCAGGCGCCGACCGGGTCGACGTTCGTTTCGCGGCTGGCGACGGCGATTTTCGCGCGCTGGCCGGGCTCGCGGGCGCAGGCGACGATCTGCACGGTGCCTTCGGCGATTTCCGGCACTTCCATTTCGAAGAGCTTCATCAGGAATTCGTTGCAGGCGCGGCTCATGACGATCTGCGGCGCGTTGGTGGTGTTGCGCACCTCGGTGACGTAGCCGCGGATGCGGTCGCCGGCCTGGTAGGTTTCCTTGGGAATCTGGTCTTTCTGATACATGATCGCCTCGGCGCGCCCGAGGTCGACGATCATGTTCCGCTTTTCGAAACGCCGCACGATGCCGTTGATGATTTCGTGCTCGCGGTCTTTGTATTCGTTGAACACGTTCTCTTTTTCGGCGTCGCGAATCTTCTGGAAAATGACCTGCTTGGCCATCTGCGCGCTGATGCGGCCGAATTGGGCGGTGTCGATCTTTTCGCCGAGTTCGTCGCCCAGTTCGCTGTCCGGGTCGATGCGCCGGGCTTCCTCGAGCGTCACCTGATTCGTCTCGTCCTCGACCTCTTCGACGACCTCGCGGAACCGGAAGAGTTCGACTTCGCCGAGTTCCTCGTTGTATTCGGCCTCAATGTTGTAATCCAACCCCAATTTTTTTCGCGCCGCGGAAATCATCGCCGACTTCAGCGCTTCCACGACGACCGCTCGGGAGAGGCCGCGGTCTTTCACGACGGCGTCAATCACGCGGTTGAGGTCTGAATACATCGGTTCACTCCTTTATCGCCCGCTAGGCTCGAATTCGTAGACGAGGTTGGCTTTGCGCACCTGCGACGCCGGCATGACATAGCGCCGGCCGTCCACTTCCACCACCATCGCGTCCTCGACGACCTCGAGCAGTTTGCCGAAAAAACGGCGCCGGCCTTCCACCGGCTCCCCGGTTTCAATGCGCACTTTGGCGCCGATCGCCTGTTGCGCGTCCGCCAGATGGCGAATCGGCCGATCCAAACCCGGACTCGAAACTTCCAGGTTGTACGGCCCGCGGATCGGCTCGTTCACATCCAGCGCCGCGGAGAGGCGCTGGCTCACCTTCGCGCAGTCCTCAACGTCCACGCCGCCGATCGCGTCGATCATCACGCGAATGACCGCGCGCCCGCGGCCCTGCGTCACTTCCACGACAAAGAGATCGACGCCGCACGAGGCGCACACCGGCTCCGCCAATTCGCGAATTTTCTTGCTGACCGGCGTTTCGCGAAAAAACTGCCAATCCATCTTCCGTCTCCGTCTGCGATGCGCCGCGCGCTGTCCCCCAGCAAAAAAGCGGGTTGCCCCCGGAGGCATGCCCGCTTTTGATCGCAGACAAAATGTGGCCTTTCTATAACACCGGGAAAAAGGGTGCGCAAGGGGGGATGGCCAAGGAAAAAGTAAGAAGGAAAAAGGAAAAAGCAGGCGGAAAGCGAAAGGCAGAAGGCAAAAAGCACGCCGCGCCGCGGCTCGAGTAAGGCCCATAAGACGTATAGGTCCTATAGGACGTATAGGTCCTATCTCGCGGCCGGCAAATCCGTGGTCATCCCGGATCCCGGATCCCGAGTCCCGGAACCCGGAACCCGGAACCCGATTGCTCCTTCTTGCGCCGACACCTGAAATCGTGGGAAATAAGCCCGATGCGCAAATTCCAGCAATTTCTCCGCCGCCAGGCCGACCCGCTGTTTTACGGCGGCGTCGCGTTAACGGCTGTTCTGTATTTTTGTCTCGTCTGGCCCGGCCTCGGCGGCCCCGTCTTATGGAACGACGAAGCCAACACCGCGATGCTTGCCGACAATATCCGGCAGCACGGCGTGCCGTTGGCGGACTACGGGCAGCACGTCGTCGACAAAGAAATTTATTCGAAGAATTTTCTCGGCGTCGAGGCCGGACACGGCTGGCTCTCGTTTTATCTCTGCGCGCTCAGCTTCGCGATCGGCGGCGAAACGGAATTTGCCGCGCGGGCGCCGTTCGCGGTCTGCGGCGCGCTGGCCGTGCTCGCCGTGGCCTTCGTCGGGCGGCTGCTGTACGGCCGTTTCCTCGGCTGGCTGGCCGGCTTGCTGCTGGCGCTCAATCCGATTTTCTTGCAGTACTGCCGGCAGAGCCGCTACTACGCCCTCGTGCTGCTGCTGACCCCGGTGACGCTCGGCGCGTATCTGCTGGTGCGCGACAAACGGCTGCGCTGGTTCGCGCTGCCCCTGGCGGCGTTTTTCCTGTTTCACGCGTCCGAATATTTTTGCGCGATCGTCCTGGCCGGCCTGTTCCTCGCCGATGCCGCGCGGCTCGCCTGGGCCCGGGCGGGCGGCCCGCCGGTGCTCGACCGCCTGCCGTGGAAACGGATCATCCTGGGCTGCGCGGCGCTGATTTTGCCGTGGGTCGTTTTTTTCAGCATTGGCCGCTCGCTGACCGAGCATGTGGCGTTCAACCTGTCCGACCTGTGGCGCCACGTCCGCCTGGGGTTTCGTTCGGTTTGGGAGTTTTTCCCCTATTTGATCGTTCTGGGGGCGCTGCCGATGGCGCCGCGCCGCGCTTCGTATTTTCCCGTCGCCGCGGCGGCGATCACGCTGGCGCTGATTATCCTGATTCCCGACGCGATTTTCACGCCGGGCGGCGGCCTGAACGGGCGTTATCTGATGCACCTGCTGCCGCTGGGCGCCCTGATCGCGGCGCGGGGCCTCGGCCTGCTGCGCTGGAAATGGACCTGGTTGGCGGCGCCGGCGATCGTGCTGCTCGGCTTGATCCCCGGCGCGTCCGGCGCGGGCGACATGTGGCAGAAATTCGAACGCGCCCAACACTTCTATCGCCACTTGCCGCATCCCGATCCGGAGCGTCTGGCGCTGGCGTCGGCCGCGGAAGCGATCGGCCGCAACCAGCGCGTCTTTGTCAGCGGCAGCTACGAATACGAGTTCATCTACTACGTGCTCGGCCGCGACCGGATCGCGAGCCCGTGGAAAGCCCGTTGTGCGCCGGGAATGCCGCAAACGTCCGTGGTGATCGTCAATCAGGAAAACTACGACGAAGGCATCACCATGCACGATTGCCCGTTCGTCATCCAATGCCGGGAAACCATCTACCGCGACCGCACCGTTCTCGGCGCGAATTGGGCCGAAGGCCCGAAGGTGTTCCCCGCCCGGCCGTACATGGGCATTTGGGAGTGCCCGCCGCGCGGGGTCGGACAGTAGCGGGAAGAAGTGGTCAGCGGCCAGTGGTCGGTGGTCTGTGACGGGCAACTGGCCGCGCGGGCGCTGGATTTAGCGTGGGCTCCCAAGGGGTCGTATGTACGTCAAGGAAACGGTCGCCGCCTTCGTCAAACCTGGGACCGCGGGTGTCCTCACCCGCACTTGCCCTGGGACCGCGGGTGTCCCCACCCGCACGTTGATCGGCGCGCGCAACGTGCGTGAAGACCCATGCGACGCCCCGCTGGGGCTGGCCTCGATCGGGAATTTTGCAGGAGGCTCGACCACCGGCCACGGGCACCTGACTACGATTGAATCCGCGGGACAAAGTACTTAGGTGGGGGCCCTTCCGGCGCGGTCGAGCCTTCCGCAGATTGGACGGCGCCGTCAGAAACTGCGGATCGCCGCAAATAAATGCTGTGTCGCCGGAATTCAATCCAGAGCGGTGAGGTAGTACGCCTTGTCGTCGGTGATCCCCGCCCGGTTGACCAACTCCAGCACGGCGACCTTCTGCTGGTCGGCGCCTCGACCGGGCACGGCCAGCAGCAGCAAGAGCAACAACGGCAGAATGCGTTTGCCCATTACTCTCTCACCTCCCTCGCAGCGGCCGGCGGTCCGGTGGAAGCACTCGATTCGCAGCCGACCTACCAAAGGGGGTAGCCCGTCAGGATTTCCCAAAAGTGACCAAAGCACTAAACGGCCTATTGGCCGCCACGTACACAACGCCAGTAGAGGGCGGGGACGTCGTAGCCGAGGTGAGCGCCGCTGACATCGCCGTGTTTGAAACCGACAATCCAACGCAGTTCGCTGCTCTTTCCCGCGACGGGCGAGGACGACACATACCAATCGGCATTGCCTGAGATTTCCGGTGGCCAGTACGCGCCGCCCGACCCCGGGCCACCGTTTTCTGAGCAACCTCGACAGATATCATTCCAACAACTTACGCCCGAGCAGCTGTCAGACACGCGGCAGGAGCCGCCCGCCTGAGTGGCCGGGCAACCGCGGATCAGGCTCCGAAGCTCGGATTCAGTCGGCAACCGCCAGTCGCTGTAGCCGCCCAAACTAAGATTCCTACAGTAATTGGGCGCATTCTGGTAATTGGAGTTAAATCCAACCGTTGCGCCGTTTTGCCACATCAAACCAGTATTTGGATCGGTCCACGTTTCACGCGGAGCCCCCCGAAGCGGCGGTGAAGGGTCTGCGTTCTTCACGGCCAACGATTTCCACCAATATTCTCCTCGGCCCGGCCAAACAGACGCTTTCAATGAGATTTCGGCGCCTGCGGGGTAATCGGCGTCTGCCGTCCAAGCGCACGTATCGAACCCTTCCGAAGCGCTGCCACACAGAATCGAACCGTGCAGACCGGACGTGGCGTTGTTGATTTTCGGCGCGCCGTTTACGAAGACCGCCCAATTGGTGAAATTGCCGCAATCGGTATGATAGACCTTTACCTCGACGATCTCACCTGCGTGCAGATCCCGGATCAGATGCTGGACCAAACAAACCGCGCTCGGGGCGCCGTTGATGACAACGTGCGCGCTGCCCCCGTGAGCCGCCGTCCACGAAACTCTACCCGGCGTTTCGTTCGGATTTGGGTCGCACGGATTGCCTATCGTCCAATAGGACAAGTCTTTGTCAAAGGATCCGTTGCGCAGAATTGGACCGGCGCCGCCGGCGCCAAGGCCGCCGCCGCCGGAAGATGGCGCCGCGGCGGCGCGTGCAACATGAATGATTGCCGTCGCGCTCAGTGTGCTCCAGCTTGCGGTCACCGTGCAGACTCCTTCGCCGTTGCCGATCACTTTGCCGCCGACCACCGTGGCCACACTCGCGCGGTCGGTTTTCCAGTCAATCGGCTTGCCCATGATCTCCTTGCCGGCCATGTCGATGACCTTCGCGGTCAGGGCTGTCTTGTCGCCCACGCAAAGTTGCAATTCGGTCGGCGTGATCACAATCGCTTGCGGCGCGGCGGCGCCGGACGCGGGCGCGGGCGGCACGCCGGTGTGCGCCAGAATCTTGGTGAACAGCACGTCGGAGCTGGCCTCGATCGCCTTTTCCAGTTCCTTCAGCGTCGCCCCTTCCGCCGCGTGCGCGCCGAGGAACGCGCCGCTCCGGCTGTGGTGCGCCTTCAGGTTCGCGCGGAACTCGCCCGCAAACTTCAAGATCTCGCCGGTGACGATGTAATCCGCCCCGATCTGCCGGCCGACTTCGACCTCGCACGACGCTGTGGTGCATTTCTTGAGGTCCGTTCCGGGCGGCAACAACTCCACCAGGCTCTCGCGCGTAATGACGAGGAAGCCGTGCCCGGCCAGCGACTCGCTCGCCGCGTCGCGCACCTTGTCGGTCAGGTAGGCGGCCTCGTCGTCGGTAAGGCCGGCCTTGTTGACCAACTCCAATATGGCGACCTTCTTGACGTCGGCCTGGGCGAAGCCCACCTGATCCGACGCGGCGAACGCCAGCGCCGCCAAGGCGAGAATCGTCACAAATGGCATCGTTTTCATTTCATGGCCCTCAGCTTTTTCCGCGCGATGCCAGCTTCCTTTGCGTTCGGAAACCGCTGCACCACCGTTTCGTAAAACAGCTTGGCGGAGGCGAGGTCGCCCTTTTGTTCGAAGGCGACGGCCGTGTCCAAATAGGCCTCCGCGAGATGCGTGGACTGCGGATATTTGTGGATCAGCGTATCGAATTCGAGAATGGAATCGGCCCAGTTGCCTTGCTTGAAGAGGCTGTCAGCGAGATAGAACTGCGCTTCGCCGCATTTAGAGCTCGTTTCGCTTGTTTTCAAGAAATAACGAAATAGGTCTTTGGCACCTTCGAAATTCCCTTGTTCATAGAATGCGCACGCTTGGTCAAAAACGTCTTCAATGTTCAGCCTTTTCCGAGCGATCTCGGATTCCTTGCTGAGTGGAAACTGTTGCACGACCTTTTGGAAAAACCCTTTCGCTTCTTTCGGTTGGCCTTTGTCCTGGAACGCAAGGCCGAGGTCGAGGTAGGCGGTCGCAACGTACGAGGTTTGCGGAAAATCAGCGACCAAGGTGTCGAATGCGAGAATGGCCTCATCCCAATTCTTCTGTTTGAAGAGAATTTCGGCCAGATAGAACTGCGCTTTGTCGCGCATCGGGTCCGTTTTGTTTGTCGCTGCCAAGAACTCACGGAATCGGATTTTGGCATCTTCGAAGGTCCCTCGCTGATACGATGCATACGCTTTGTGAAAAACGTCTTCGTTATGCCTAGCGTTCTCGGCCTTCAGTTCGTGGGCGGCATCATTAGCGAAATTGTGCGCCATCACGGCCCAATCCTCCGGCTTGCCGGTGTACATTCTGCCGAGAATCATTATTTTGGTGGACACGTTAAACAGTCGGAATTCGAGGGTCAGTGCGTCTGCTTCGAACTTGAACCCGCCTTTAATCAGGTATTTGGCGCCGATGTCCGACCAGCTTCTGAAATCAACCTCGTCTTTCTTAAGGCCCGCCGTATGTAGGTTTTCCACGTACAACGCCCGGTCAATGACGTCCAGTAGCCCGGTCATGCGCATGTCATCGGCGACCTGATCGGAAAGCCTCTGCGTCAGGCCGAGATTGTCCGGGTCCGTGCCGATATTGAGAAACAGCGGCACGGCGATTGGCTGTCTGTGGTCCATACCCGCCGTGCTGCCCGACCCCGCGGCGGCCGTTGAAGCGGGCGCGGTCGGCCTTGATGCAACCTTCACCTCCGCGGTCACGGGCGTTACCTGGTGTTCCTTTGCTTCGACCGCGCCCGTCCAGTTCCCCTGCGGCGTTCGCACCTCGACATTGTGCTGGCCGACCAGAGCCTTGAACGTGCCCGGCGCGGCGCCGACCTTCACGCCGTCCAAATAGATTTCGCCCTCCAGCGCGTTGTCGTGCTGGTCGCGCGCCGAAATCTTGAATGCGCCCTCGCGCGGGGGCATCGTTACGGAAACCGCTTTCTGCTGGCCTGCCGTCAGATTGAACTTCTCGCCCTGGTCGTAGTAACGCGGATCGGACACCACGACCTCGTACGGCCCCGGGTCGAGCTCGTGGTTGGTCAGCGGCGTCTTGCCGAGTTCTTTGCCGTTGACCTTCACCGCGAGTCCGGCCGGGTTGCTGGTGACGCTCAACCAACCGAAGTTAGGCGCCAGCTTCCAGGTCACAGCCAGACCTTTCTGGACGGCGATCGCTTCCTGCCGCGGCTGATAGCGTTCCTTCTGCATCGAGATCGACGGCGTTCCGCCCGGCGTGAGTTCTCGCGAACACGGCGTGGTCTGGCAGAGCAGCGCGCCGTCCATCATCACGACGGCCCCCGCCGGGTCGCTCTCGAAACGCACGACGGTGGTCTCGCCCGCGTCGGCATCCCATGCGGCACCCGGTTGCTGACCGATCTTCCCTTCGTCGATCGTTCGCCCGCCGCCCGGCGCTTTCACGCCGGCGTGCCGCAGAATCAGTCCCATTACCTCGCCCGCCGCCACAAGAAGCTGAGGCTCCTGCTTGTTCAACGGGGCCGCGCCGGTGTCGCGGCTGCCGAGGAAGTTGCCGCTGGGAACGTGGTGGACGCTGATCTGTATCCGCAGATCGCCGCCGAACTTGAGAATCTCGCCGGTGACAATGTATTCCGCCCCAAGTTTGCGACCCATTTCGATCTCGCACTTGGATTCGGTGCATTTCTTGAGGTCCATGCCCGGCGGCAGCAGCGTTTCGATGTTTTCGCGGGTGAGGATCGTGAATTTGCCTGGGGGCAATAACTCGCTCGCCGCGTTGCGGACTTTGTTCGTCAGGAAGTCCGCCTCGTCGTCGGTGACGCCGGCCTTGTTGTTCAGTTCCAGCACGGCCACGAGCTTGCCGGTCGCCTGCGCGAAGCCCACCTGATCCGACGCGGCGAACGCCAGCATCGCCAAGGCGAGAACAGTGAGAGCACGGATCTTTTTCATCGCAAAGTTCTTCCTCCACCGACGAGTCAGGTCGGGCGAAAACCAAGTTGTCGAAATCAAAGGCGATGTTTGCGCGGGAGATTACACCGGCCGCGAGGGGCGTTCAAGAAGCGTTCGCGGCGGCGCCGAGGCAAATGCGACGACGCCGACGAGCGCGGAAGGGTTGCGGCAGCGCCAGTGCGCAAACAATGTTATCTTGATAGTAGTGGATGGTCGCGAAAGGCGTCGAAGGCCGTTTTGCGCACGGCAAACGCGTGATATGGCGCGGGAAAACGGGTCGATTTAAGCAAAATTACCAAACAAAGCCAATTTCCCTGCCGGGCGGACGGGCTCGCCGCTGAGATAAGGAAGCCCCCGCAACGGCGAGCGAGACGCGTCCGACCCGGCGTCCAGCCACTGACCACTGACCACTGCTTACTACAGGCTGTTCAGAATCTCCTGCCGCTTCTTGTCGTATTCCTCTTTGGTGATCAGGCCTTTGTCGAGCAGATCCTGCAATTTCCGAAGGCGCTCTTCGACGTCGCCTTTCTTCTGGTCGGCGGGGGCGACGGCGGGCGCGGCAATCGCGGGCGGCGCGGACGCGGGCGCCGGTTGCACGGTCGGGCCGCCCGCGGCGGGCATAGGCGCGGAAGCCGGCGTCGGCGGCGAGGGCGCAGCGCCGACCGTTGGCGGCGAGGTCGCGGCAGCCGGTGTGGGCGGCGGGGGTGTGGCGCCGGCCGTTGGCGGCGAGGCCGCGGACGCCGGCGCGGGCGTTGCGGGCGTGGCGCCGGCCGAGGCCGCGGCAGCGGGCGTGGGCGGCGGCGTCGCGGCGGCGGCGGGCTTCGGTTCCTTGGCCAGGGCGGCGAAGAGCTTCGCGGTGTCGATCGTCACCCAATTGCGGTGCGCGGTCTTCAAATATTTGTCGTCGACGACGATCGGCGGGACCTCGATGCCCTTTTCCGGCGCGGCGGTCAGCCGCTGCGAATTGAACAGCGTCCGTTCGCGCGGGTCGAGACGGAAGAAGTCTTTCTCCGGCTCGGCGAGTTCGAAATTCAGATTGGCGACGACCAGATTGAACTTGCCGTCCTTGATGAAGCAGATAGCGTCGCTGAGCCGCTTGGTTTTGAACAGCAGGTCGCGCTTCATGCTCGTGACCGCGAAATAGACCCACTGATCCGGCGTCGCCCGGCTGAGCGCGTCGGCGAGCCAGGGGGCCAGTTTCTTGCGTTCGTCCTCGATGAAAACCGGACCCTGGTCGCGCCACGCGAAAAACGAATGTTCGGCGAAGTGAACGGACCCGAGGATGCTGTCGACTTGTTCCGCGGTGAGCGTCGACGGATGTTGATAACCCTGCGGGATGACCTGGCCGCCCTTCTCGACGGCGTATTGCAGCCACACGTGTTCGGGGTCTTTGCCGTAGAGATCGACGTGCTTGATGTTCGGCCCGCAACCGAGCGCGAGCGCCAGCAACGCCGGCAGGACCAACCAACGCGCGGCGCGCGTCAGACCGATTTCGGCGCTGGAGCGCATGTTTTTTTTCCTCCGGCTCAGTTGCGAGGGACGGGCAGGCCGCGGACGCGGTCGCCGACCCGGACGCCATGTTCGGCGAACCAGCCATGGTTGACTTCCAGGGCGAGGCGCACCGGGGTCTTCGAATTGATGTGCGTTTCGTCGTACGGCGTCATCGCTTCGATTTGCAGGATCGCGCCGTCGTCGGCCAGGAAGGCGATGTCGAGCGGAATCTTCGTATTCTTCATCCAAAAGGCGAGCGGCAGCGGCTGCGCATAAACAAAGAGCATGCCGCGATCGGCCGGCAGCGCATCGCGGTGCATCAAGCCTTGCTGCCGCGCCAGATCCGTGTCGACGATTTCCACGCGCAGCACGTGGCCGCCGATCGTCAACGGCAGCAGCAGCGGCGTGGCGGCGGCGACGGTCGTAGCCAGCAATGCGGCGACGGCGCCGAAGGCCCACGCCGGGGATTTTTTCGCAGACGCGGGGCGGATTTCGCGCACTAGCCGGCCGGCAGGTTGGTGAAAGAAACGGCCAGGGCCCCGCCGATGACGCTGCCGACAAAGCACAGCAGTTGCTTGTTGGGCGACCGTTGAAATTGGGAGAAGATGCCGGCGATGACGCTTTCCACGAAATTGGCCAGCGCCGCCGCCATCACCACAATCACCATCGTTTTGGCGTTGAGTTCCGGCGTCTCGAGCCCCTGAATCGGAACTTCGACGCCCGCCGTCACGAACAACGCCAACGCCACGGCCGCGAACAGCACGATCGCGCCGCCGCCGAACAGGCTGCCCTCGCGGCTCACGCCGCCGCGCGAACCGGACCGCACGCGCTCGAAGGTGATGATCTGAAACGTCTTGCGCCCGTACGCCTTGCCGAACTCCGTGCTCGCCCAATCGCCGAACGGCGTGGCCAACGACGCGAGGAAGAACACGATGGCGACATGTTGCAGGCCGGCGGTCGCGGACAACACCAGCGTTCCTGCCGCCGCCAGCGGCAAGAAGCCCGAGAGGAAAATAGCGCCAAAATCCTTCGCGACGTATTTCGGGACCGGCTCGTCGTGTTTCTTCGCGGACCTGCGCGCCGCATGGCCCGCGATCGCGTCGCGACCCAGAAAGAAGAACGCGAGCAACGCGAATCCCGCCCAACTGAAGGCCACGGCCGTCGGCACACCCACCAACAGGGCGGCGACGAATCCACCGCGCGTCAGGTAGCCCGTTCGCCACGCGAGCACGATCGCCGCCAGCGCGATCGACGCCGCGATCGCGGCCAAGCGCACGTCGCCCAGCAAGTGCAGAAGGTGATGCGGCGCGGTTGCAGTCATGGTTCGTCCAGGCGTCCCGGCGGGGTTACCGGAATTGTTTTTCGAGTTCTTCCTTGGTCGGTTCGACGATATAGTCCCGCACTTCCGCGCAGTAGAAACGCGTGCTGATGATCTCGTCGTCGACCGGTCCGGCGGCGGCGGGGTTGCGCGTAAAACTGACTTTGAGGCCGGTGACCCAGTGGTGGTCGCCGCAGACGTTCAGCATGGTGTCGAGGCCCTCGCCGTACATGTTCGGTCCGCGGCGCTCTTCATAGGGGCGATAGCGCCGGCAAATCCGCCGCACGCCGGTAATGTCGTGGCGGTCGCTCGTGGAGTACTCCGCGCCGGCGAGCAGATACCCCATCGGGCAGTAGTCGTTCATCACCGCGCCGACGAAGTTTTCGCCGCCCGGGCCGACGATCTCCGGATTCGCAAAGCCGTTCGGATCGCTGCAGACGAGCGCGAGTCCGGCCAGGCGTTTGACGCTCTTGTCTTCCTTAAAATTGTAGACTAGGCCGTGCGCCACCAAACCCGGCGGGCAATCGTAGTTGTGTTCGCAATACGTGTCGGCGGCATCCCGGCAGGCCGGGCCGCTGCGCTCGGTCAGCACCAGATCGGTGCGCTTGACGTAGAGCTTGCCGAGCATCCCGGCCGAGGCTGCCGCGGCGACCAGGACAAGCGCGAATATCGCAACAATACATCCACGGACGAACTTCTTGCGCATGATCCGAACCTTATGTTGGTGGTTGCCGCACACCACTGCCTGGCGCGGCACGTTAACAGAGACACTTCGCGGGCGCAAGTGGATAAAGCGTCCGCCGCGGGGACGATTCAGAGTTATTTTCATGTTGACAATTCCGGGCGCGGCTTACGGCGCCGCCCGGTCGATGTCGGGCGGCAACACGGCGGCCGCGTCGGGTCGGATGTTGCGCGAGACGATCAGGTGGCCGTCGCGGTTGAGCGCGCCGAAATAAAAGCGGACGCGGCCGCCCAGGACGCCGCGCAGGGAATCGGGTGCAACGTCGCTCTGGAATTGCGGATATTTTTCCACGAGCACGTCGAACCACGCTTGCAAATCCGGCGAAGCCGCGAGCCGGGCGCGCGCGGTTTCGGTGTTCGGCAACAGGGCAATCTCGCAGTTCCTTTGAGCGAGGCGGCAGCAGCGGGCGAAATCGCGCGCCATGTGGGGCGCATCGTCGCCGGCCTCGAGCAACACGCGCACGGGCGTCTGGCGGGCGCGCTGGAACGGCCAGGCGGAGTTTTCCAAGGCGTAAAACAGGAAGAGGCCGTTTTCGCCCGCCGTGTTGAACTGGCTGAGGCCGAGATGCGAGCCGAGCGGATAGGGCGGGATGCCCATCGCGCGCCACAGCCACGGCGCCGGGGCCTCGAAATCGAGCGCGGCCATCGTTTGCGGATCTTTCCCGTTCCACGACGACGGCGAGAAATTGCAGCAGGCGAACTGAAACAGGCCGAAGACGATGGTCGCCGCGACGCCGACGCGACGCAAACGCGCGCCGAGTTCGGCCCGCCGTCCGCCGGCGCCGGTTTCGGCGAACAGCCCCAGGGCGAGACAGATCGCGAAAAACGGGACGAACGGCAGCGTCAGGCGATAGTGCTTGATCGGCGAGGCGGCGAAGAAAAGAAACGGCGCCGCGCCGGACGCCGCTGCTCCCGTGAGCAGCGCCGCGTACCGGCGGCGCAGGGCGGGCGTCGCGAGCAGCCGCGCGAGACCGGCGCCGGCCAGCGCCGCATCGACCCAGCCGAGTTGCCAGTTCCACAGCCACGACAAAGTCAGCCAGGGTTTGAACAGGCGCACGTCGGTCGGCATGTTCTCCGAGCCCGCCGTGTTCTCGATCAGGCTTTTCCAAAAATTGGGAATGTACCAGGGCAAGGCCAGCGCCGCCGCCGCCGCCGCCGCGAGCCCGACGCCGGCGAGCGCCCGCCGCCGCCCGAGGCGGGGCGTCACCGCGCGGGCGGCGACCAGCAGTGCGGGGCCGGCGATGAACAGCGCGAACGGCTGTTTGGTCAGCATCCCCAGGCCGCAGACGACGCCGAACAGCAGGCTCGTCGAGGGCCGCCGAAATAGCTCGGTGCGCGCGAGCAGCGCCAGCGCCGCCCAAAATACCGCGGCGAGCGGCAGATCGAGCATCAGCGTCTGCCCAAACGCCATCATTGCGGGCGACGTCGCCACGACGAAGGCCGCGAGCCACGGCGTCGCCGGCGGTTCCTCCGGACAGGCGCGGGCGACCACCGCCGCGACGCTGAACGCCAGCAGCGCGTAAAACAGCACGACGATCAGAATCGCCTGGCGCGGATCGGGATTCGGCCGCCCGATCAACAACCCGAGCGCCGCGAGCTTGCCGACGAGCGGCGGCCGGAAGCTGTCGCTGATGTTGAGAATCTCGCGGACGTTGAACGCCGCGAGCGCCTGCGCGAAGCCGTTCGCCAAGCGGTAATAGCCGAGCGAATCCTGCGTCAGCGGCGAGCGATCCAGCAGCACGTGCACCGCCAGCAGCAGCGTCAACACCACGATCGCCGCGACGCCGAAAACGGCCGGCGAGGGCAGGCGAACCCTCATGCGGCAGGCACGCGGACGCCGGCCGGGGGCGAGGCGTCGGGCTTGGCGGCCGGGTTGAGCCACATCGACAAATCGCCGTCGCGGCTCAGGCCCTCCCAGATAAATTGATTGGCGTCGATGTAGCCGTCGTCGATCATGGCGCGCACTTGCGGCGGCCGGCATTGAAAGCAAGGCAGCCACGCAATGCACACGTCGCTCCAGGCCTTGATGGCTTCCTTCTGATCGATAATTTCGTGGCCTTTGGCGGTGTACGGCAACCGGATGACCTCGCACGGCGCACCGTCCAGACGGCAGAGGTGCGCCATTTCGTCCGCCAGTTCCGGGTGCGAGCCGTCGTCGAGCACCAGAATGCGGGCGTGCGACCGGCGGGTTTGGCGAAACGATCCCTGGGCCAGCAACGAGGAATACAGCATCAGCCCGTCCATGCCGACGCGATTGACGCGGTACAGGCCGAGATGGTTGCCATACCGATAAATGTTGAATCCGGCCGTGCCGAAGGCCTCTTCGAGCGGCGATCGCGCGCTCGGATCGGGCAACGCAGGCAGGTCGCGGACCGCCGTCTTCCGCCACGGCAACGGCGCAAAACTATTGAAGGCGAACTGCGCGAGGCCGGCGACGATCACGAAAGCCGTCGCCGCCGGCCGAGCCCACGCTTGCAAGCGCCGGCGCCGCCAGACGTGGTCGGCCTGGCCGAACAGACCGAGCGCCAACACGACGGCGAAGAAAGGGACGATCGGCAGCACAAAGCGGAATTGTTTGTTGGCCGACGCCGAAAAAAACAGGAACGAGGGAACGATCGCGGCCGCGCCCCACGCCATGAACGGCAGATAGCGTTTGCGCAACGATTTGCGGGCCAACAATCGAACCGCGCCCGCGCCGGCCAGCGCGGCAAATAGCCAGCCGAGTTCCCAATTCGGAATCCAGTCGAAGAAAGGCCGCGGCGTGAAGTAGTGCAAATTGGTGGGGATATTGTTGTCGGAGCCGGCCAGATGGGCGCGCAGGCTGCCCTCGAAATTCAACACGTACCACGGCAACGCCACGGCCGCGGCGCCGGCCGCCGCCAGGAACATGCCCGCCGCCATCCGCCCCCGCCGGTCTCTTCGCCGCCAGCTCTGCACGGCGACCGCGCCGGCCGGCACGAGCACGAACAGCGGAAACGGCTGCTTGATCAGCAGGCCGACGCCGCAGGCGACGCCGAAGCCGAAGCTGGCGCCGAGTTTCCGAAACCGGTCGCAGGCCAGCAAAGCGGCGAGGGCCGCCCATGCGGCGGCGGCCAACGGCAGATCGGTCATCATGGTCTTGGAAAAGGCGACGATTCCCGGCGACGTCGCGACGACGAAGGCGGCGAGGAAAGCGACGGAGGAATTCTCCAGCGGCGCGATCCGCCGCGCGACGGCGAACACGCTCGCCAACAAAATCGGGAAAAACAGCAGTTGTACGGGGATGATCGCCATCGTGGGATTGTCGATGACGTGCTGGGTCATGAGCGACAGGCCGCCGAGTACGCCGAGCAGCGGCGGACGAAAGGCGTCGAAGAAAACGGCATGGAGCACCGGCGCGCTGACGCTGTCGGCGTTGGACATGAACGCCAGGCGGAAGTTGTACGCCATGTTGTAGTAGTACAGCGCGTCGAAAGTCAGGGGCGAGCGGTCGAGAAAAAGATGCACGAAATTCAGCGCCATCAGCGCGGCGATGAGCGCGGCGAGGGCGAGCCGCGCCGTTTTCGATGTCAGGTGGGCCGCTTTCATGAGTCGTTCGCGATGTTCCCGAAAAAACTACCGGCGCCCATCTTGCCCGAATCCGGCGCGTCTGACTATAGGCGGGCTGCCGCATGCAGTTGATCGCCAAATGCCGCGGCCGGCGTTGACAAACCCCGCGGCAATTGTTGTGTTGAAATAAATCGATGCAGGCGACAAACCAAGGAGCGGACGATGACGAAACCATGGTTGCTGTACGGGGCCAACGGCTACACGGGCCAACTGACCGCCGAATTGGCGAAGAAACGCGGGATGACGCCGATTCTCGCCGGTCGCGACGCGACGAAAATCCGGCCGTTGGCGGAGAAACTGGGATTCGAGCACCGCGTGTTTTCGCTGGACGACCCCGCGGCGTTACGGCAGGGCCTCGCGGGCGTCGCCGCCGTCGCGCATCTCGCCGGACCGTTTTCGCGAACGTCGAAACCGATGGCCGACGCCTGCCTGGCCGCCGGCGCGCACTATCTGGACATCACGGGCGAGCAAGCCGTTTTCGAGGCGCTGCTGGCGCGCCGCGACGAGGCGGCGAAGGCCGGCGTCGCCGTGATCACGGCGGTCGGGTTCGACGTCGTGCCGACCGATTGCCTGGCCTTGATGTTGAAAGACGAACTACCGGACGCGGTCGAGTTGGAGATGGCCATCTGCGGTTTCGGGGGCGCCGTGGCGTCGTTCAGCCGCGGCACGCTCAAGACGATGCTCGAAAACTTGTCGCTGGGCAGCGCGGCCCGCATCGACGGCAAGCTGCGGCCCGTGCCTTTTACCTGGCGCACGCCGACGATCCCCTTCGCGCGCGGCGCCCGGCCGACGGTGACCGTCCCCTGGGGCGACATCACCACGGCGTTTTACACGACCGGCATCCCCAACATCGCCGTGTACATGGCTTCCAAACCCGCGATGTACCGCGGAATCAACCTCGTTCGTCCGCTGCTGCGCTCGCGCCTGCTCGTCGGCGCGCTGCAACAGATTGTCGAGTGGACCGTCTTTGGGCCGAAGACGCAAGACCGCGAACGCGGTCGCACGGACCTTTGGGGCCGCGTGCGAAACGCGAAAGGCGAAACAGTGAGCCTGACGATGGTCACGCCCGAGGGCTACACGTTCACGGCGGATTCGGTGCTGCGGTCGGTCGAACGCGTGTTGGCCGGCGAGGTGAGGCCCGGCGCGTGGACGCCGGCCGTCGCCTTCGGCAAGGATTTTGTCAGAGAAATGGACGGCGTGACGTTGTTTCCGCCAGTGCGCGGATGACCGCGGGTTACGAGTTACGAGTTACGAGTTACGAGTTGCGAGTTGCGAACGTTTCGGCCCGGTCATCATTCGTAATTCGTAACTCGTAATTCGTAACTCTCTAGCGCGCCAGCCCCGGCAGCAGCTTCACCAGCCCCTCAGTAATAAATTCGACGCCGATTGCGGCGAGCAGAATGCCGAAGAGGCGCGTCAAGATGTTGATGCCGGTCTTGCCGAGCGTCTTGCCGATCTTTTCCGACGAGCGAAATACGAGGTAAACGCAAATTCCCACAACGACGCAGGTGAGGATGAGGAAAATCGTCTCCCGCACGCCTTTGGCTTGGTTGGCATAGAGAATCGCCGTGCTGATCGCGCCGGGTCCGGCCAGCAACGGGATGGCCAGCGGCACGATGGCGATTTTTTCCTTGTCGGTCGCTTCCGCCGCTTCCTCCGGCGTTTGCCGCGCGCGGCTCGGCGACGCTTGCAGCATGGCGATCGCGATCAGCAGAATCAGGATGCCGCCGGCCACGCGAAAGGCCGGCAAACTCACGCCGAAAAACGCAAGCAGGCGGGCGCCGGTCAACGCGGCGCCGATCAACACGCCCGACGCCGTGATCGAAGCGAGCCGCGCCACCGCGCGTTTTGCCGCCGGCGACAGGCCTTCGGTCATGTCGAGGAAAAACGGCGCCATGCCGATCGGGTTCACGATGACGAACATCCCGACGAAGATTTTCAAGTAGTGGCCGATTGCGGCTTCCATAGTCCGAGCCTCCGTGGCGGAAGGCGGTCGTTATACAGAAAACGCCGCGCAAGGGCAAGTTGACCGGTGACTATTGCGGCGGGAAATCCGCGTTTTGGCGCTTCGATCGCCATCAAGAAATCGCCCGCGAACCATGGTCCGTGGCGGCCAAATGTCAGATTTTTATGCCGCGCCGAGAAATTTCTGAGGTGAAATGACGCACGGAAAATGAACGTTCCTCGTAAGCTATTGTTTCTACGGTGAAAATATTTTTTCGCGTTTTGGCACGGCGTTTGCTAATTCACATAGAGGTTGCCTTCTTTTCGAGAAAGAACACGAACCGCTTGGAGGCGAAGCCGCCAAGAAGCGTTAGAGAGACGAGGGGCGGAGAACTGGATTAAGGAAGATTCAATAAAGGGCGGTCAGTGGAGGATGCCCGACGCTAGCGGCGTTCCGGATTTATGGGAGGACGACCGGGACGCTTTGTTTTGCGGCTTTTTTGCCGCGTGGAAATGATGCGATTTGAGCCGCTTTGTAGATTGGACCGCGGCGCATTTGAGTTCTTGCAAGACGCGCCTTCATTGAGGGGAGTCGCGTCTTTTTTGTTGTCTCGCCGCGCTTCTTTAGTAAGGATGAGGCGCAGCGTCGGGAGACCACGTTTGCGACCATTGGGGCCAGTCGCCACGGCCCAAGCGGCGTGAATCACGGGTTCCGGAGCGGTGGCGCAGGATTCTACAAAGCACATAAAGTTTTACTTGCAAATACTTTTAAAACTTATACAATCTTCGGCAGTCCTTTGTTTTGGCGGGGGTTTGCGCTTGACAAAGGGGCCGGTGTTTCGGTATACGGGCGGGCAAGTAGACGGGTCGCTGTAGACGAAAACCCAAATACCTTTGAGGCGGAAACATGCTGTTTTCTAGAAAAAAGGGCATCTTGGGTCTCGACATTGGTTCGAGTTCCATTAAAGTCTTGGAGTTGACCGAAGCAAAAAACGGGTTTGAGTTGGCAAATTTCGGCATCGAGTATCTGCCGCACGAGACGATCGTCGATTCCACGATCATGAACGCTCCGGCTGTCGTCAACGCCATCCGCAAGCTCATCGCCGACAACCACATCAAGGCCCCCCGCGACGTAGCGACCAGCGTCAGCGGCCATTCGGTCATCATCCGCAAGATCACGTTGCCGCTCATGACGGAAGAAGAAATCGAAGGCAACATTCAGTGGGAAGCCGAACAATACATTCCGTTCGACATTAACGAAGTGAACATCGATTACCAGCGCCTCGAGATGGAAGGCGAAGATCAAGAGAGCCAGGACGTGCTGCTGGTCGCGGTCAAGAAGGACATGGTCAACGATTACGTGACCGTCATCTCCGAAGCGGGCATGAACCCGGTCGTGATGGACGTCGACGCGTTTGCCACGCAAAACATGTACGAAGTCAACTACGAAATGGAGCGGGGCAAGGTCATTACGCTGGTGAACATCGGGGCCAGCGTGATCAACATCAACATCGTTTACAACGGCAACTCCGTTTTTACGCGCGACATGTCGATCGGCGGCAACCACTACACGGAGGAGCTGCAAAAACAGTTGTCGGTCAGCTTTGACGAAGCGGAGCAAGTGAAGATCGGCAAGCAGCAGGCGCCGCAAAACATCCAGCCGGTTCTGGATTCGATCAGCAACAGCGTCGCGCTCGAAATTCAACGTTCGCTCGACTTTTTCACGGCCACCAGCAATTTCGGCCACATCAGCAAGGTATACCTGGCCGGCGGCGCCTCGAAAACCGCCGGATTGCAGCAAATCATCGAGAATCAGGTCGGCATTCCGGTGGAATTGATCAATCCGTTCAACAACATCGAGATCCCGACGAAAACGTTCGACAAGGATTACGTCCAGGAAATCGCGCCGTTGTGCGGCGTGGTGGTCGGTCTTGCGTTACGGAGGCCCGGCGATAAATGATCAGAATCAATCTTCTGCCTGAAGTAAAACGAAAGGCCCCGCGAAAAAAGATTGCGATCGCGCGCCAAATTCCGTTCGCCTGGATCGTCGCGGGGCTCGTGGCCATCGTGCTGGCGAGCGCGGCGTCGCTCGTTTTCCACGTGCGAATGATCGAGAAACTGAAAGACAAAGTGGACCAGGCCACGGCCCGGCAGGCGGACATCAAGAAATACAAAGACGAACAGGTCAAGGTCGAGAAGGCGCGCCAGCAGCGAAACGCCCTGGCCCAGAAGCTTGAAGTCATCGCCACGTTGAAGCAACGGCAGGCCGGCCCGGTGCGTCTGCTCGACGACCTGGCGTCGTCGATGCCGCCGAAACTATGGCTGACGCAGATGGCGGAAACCGGCGGCTCGCTGTCGTTGACCGGCATGGCCGTCGACAACAAACAAATTGCTCTGTTCATGGAAAATCTGACGAAACATCCGTTGTTTGAAAATGTCGAACTTGTCAATTCGACCAGCGGAAGCGGCGCCCGCGGCGGCGAAACGTTGCCGGCGAAGCAGTTTCAAGTGAGTTGTCGACTGAACATGGCGAAAGAGAAGCTAATGGGCAAATAAGCCCGGCAAGGGACGCGCGCCCGAACCGGTTTGCGTCGCACGAGGTTTTTCGATGGCCAACACCGCTAAGGTTCTGATAGTTTTTGTTTTAGTCGCGCTGGTGTTCGTCGGCTATTTTGTTTTTGGCTACCGCGTGAAACAAAATGAAATCGACCAAGCCGATCGCGAGTTGGCGAGGCTGGACGCCGAACTCCGCCAGGTGAAGGACGCGGCCAGCGCGCGTCAGCCGATTGAACGCGAGATTGAAACCCTCGACCAACAGCTCAAACTATCGTTGGCGCAACTGCCCGAGGACAAGCAGATCGACGTGCTGCTCCGCAATTTTGACGACCTCGCCTCGACCTCGGGCTTGGAAATCACCAAACTCGTCCCGGGCGCCGAAATCGCCCGCGATTTCTACGCCGAGATTCCAATCGATCTGGAAATTCGCGGCGGCTACCACAACATTGCGATCTTTCTCGACAAGATCGGCAAACTCAAACGCATTATCAACGTCAGCAACCTGAAGATGGCGACCCCCTTGGAAGTGAATGGAGAAATCCAGGTCACGGCGACGTGCATCGCCACGACCTTCCGCTTCCGCAAACCGTCGGAAGCGGCGGCCGCGCCGGCGGTCAAAGGAAAAGAACCGCCGAAGCCGCCGGCGCCGGGCGCCGCCGGGGCCGCGGGGGCGCCGCTTCCCGAAGAACAACTGGTTGGCGGCAAAAAGAAATAGAGCGTGCGCGAAACGGCTGGGCTCTGGACGAAGGGACGAAACGGATGAAATACAACGCGATGGAGAAAGACGCCATGCGTTTTCGTTTCTTGGTGATTGCGGCGCTTCTGATCGTCGCGATCGGCGCCTGCAACCCGTTTGGCGGCGGCGGCAAAGCCACCCAAGACGCGGCCAAGGCGCAAAAGGCGGCGGAGGACAAGATCTCCGAAATTCGCATGCAGCAGGCGAAGGCCGCGCCGGAGACGCCCGCTGACAAGAAGGCGGACGTGAAGGTCGAAGCAGCGGCCGCCCCGTCGATGGAAGAGGCCGTGACGGCCAGTTACGACCCGATCAACAAGCCCGATCCGTTTCGGCCTTTCAAACCGGAATCGGTGACGGGCCCGAAAGAAACGGACAATCCGCTCTTGAAGTATGAAGTGCGGTACTTTAAACTCGTGGGCATCATTCGCGATGTCGAGAATCCGGCGGCGATGTTCGAGGATCCGGCCGGTCGCGCGTACACCTTGCACCAGGGCCAACCGATCGGGAAAAACGGCGGCGTGATCCGCGCGATCCTGGACGACGCCGTGGTCATCACGGAGACGCGCATCAGTTGGCGTTCCGAGGGCACGGAAACCGTGGAAATGACCATTCGGCTGCGGCCGGACGAAAAGAAATCCTAATGTCGACAAATGTGAACGCAGATTTGTCCGTGACAACGTTTCTGTCGAGGAGGCGACTAATGGCTGCAACGCGGAGCGGAGCAAGTGGGAACAGGACCGGAATCTTCGGTCTGATCCTCTCGGCCCTCCTGGTTTTCCTGGCTGCCCAGGCCGCTTATGCTCAGCAAAGCGGATTCATCAATCAGGAAAACGCTGCGATCCCGGACGACCAATATTTCGGGAAGAAGATCAGCCTGGATTTTCAGGATGCCGACATCAAGTCGATTCTGCGGATCATCAGCGAGGTCAGCGGCCTGAATATTGTCGCCGCGGACGACGTGACGGGCAAGATCACGATCAAGCTGACCAACGTCCCCTGGGATCAAGCGTTGGATATCATCCTCCGGGCCAAGAAAATGGCCGTCGAGCGCGAAGGCAACATCATCCGCGTCGCGCCGGTGCAAACGTTGACCAACGAACGGCAGTCGGAACTGACGCAGCGCCAGATCAGCCTGCAATTGGAGCCGCTGATTATGGCTCTGATTCCGGTCAGTTACGGCGACGCGACGGAGTTGACGGCGCAGATCCGCTCCATTCTCTCGAATCGCGGCGTCGTGAACGTCGATAAGCGGACGAACATCATCGTCATCCAGGATATCGAAAAGAACATCAAGAAAGCCAAACAATTGGTCGCCAGCCTGGACAGCCAGACGCCGCAGGTCTTGATTCAAACTCGCATCGTGGAAGCCACGACGGATTTCACCCGCGAGCTCGGCGTGCAGTGGGGCGGCCGATATAGTGCGGACGCGGCCCACGGAAACCCGACCGGTTTGGCGTTTCCGAATTCGATCCGGTTGAGCGGCGCCGACACGGGCGCGGCGAACGGTACGGTCGGCACGGCGGCGACGTCGCAGACCGCGACTTCCAGCACGATTTCCCGTCTGCCGGATGCGAACTACGTGGTCAACCTGCCGGCGCCCATCGGTTTGGGCAGCGGCGGCGGCATCGCGATGACCCTCGGCAGCATCAACGACACCTTTGGTCTGGATTTCGAACTGACGGCGATGGAGAACCGCGGCGAGGGTCGGGTCATTTCGCGGCCCGAAGTGACCACGTTGTCGAACAAGACGGCGTCCATCACCCAGGGCGTAAGCATCCCGTTCCAGATCAGGCAGCAAGGCGAAACGTCGCTGTCGTTTATCGAGGCGAACTTGAACTTGACGGTAACGCCGCACGTCACCGCGGACGAATCGATCATCATGAAAATTCAGATCGCCAAGAACGCGCCGGATACGTCGATCCCGACATCGACCGGCGATCCGGCGATCGACAAGAAGGAAGCGACGACCGAAGTGCTCGTGCGCAACGGCGAGACGTCGGTCATCGGCGGCATTTTCCAGGACTCGGAGACGCGCACCGAACTGGGCATCCCGTGGTTGTCGCAAATTCCGGTTTTGGGATACTTTTTCCGCGACCGCAAGACGGTCAAGAGTCGCAGCGAACTGTTGATTTTCATTACACCGCGGATCGTACGCGATCGGCCTGCGGTATCGTGACGAGCTTGACGGCGCCGGGTTGTTCGGCGGCGTCAGCGACGCAATAGAGGAGGCCCCCAGATGAAACGTTTGGTGTTCGCCGTGATTGGCGTGCTGATTGCCTCAGCGAGCATTTACATCTACGGTTGCGGTCAAAGCGACCAAGCGCCCTTCGATACGGTCGTGACCTTTACCGATTGGACGAATGGCGCCACGGTGGCCGATGTGTGCGACACGACATGGGGGGTCCCGAGCAAGTGCATTGCCGGGTTGCAGAATCTCTGCATTCAATACTGCCAAGCCAATCTGCCTCCTAACGCCAAGCCCGACTATTGCCAGGAGAAAGGGTGGGTGACGACCTGCCAAGACCCCAGCACCCTCACCAGCGTGCAGACGGAAATCTCGGTGAACCAGGGTCTGTATTGCGGTTACGAGGACCGGTTGATCGACGCCCTCGTAACGTTTAATGCGTTTGCGATAGGCACCGGCTCATCCGGTTCGACGACGGGCACGCCCTCAAACGGCATGTTGGTTCGTTGGATCGCCGGGGGCGGCGAACTGTATCAGCCGACCGACGATCCGAGTGTCGTACCGCCGTTGACGGATCCTTATTACAACAAAACCGACGACCGCGGCATTTCCGAGGTAAAATATCAGGTGTCCAGACCGGGAGCGTGCGGCGCCAGCATCGCCTACACCATTTCCGCGGACGTTGGCAACACGTCCACCGCGACAACTTTCACGTATACCGTGCAGGCTGCGACCGTCGACGATGACACGAGCCCCGACGACGACGACGACAACGACACCACGCTCTAGCAACCGCCGGACAGCGGCGCCCAGGTCCGGTGCGGCGAAGTAGTTGGTGCGGCGGCCGCGACAAATGATTCGACGGGCGTCCGTGTTCGGACGCCCTTTTTGTATCCGCGTCGTCCAGGCTGCCGTCGCCGCTTCCCTTGACAACGCGTGCGCCGGACACGACGATCCAGCGCGCAGACCTTCGGGCGAATGACGGATGAATGACAACGCGTCAGCGGGCGTGCGACGTAAAGCCGTCGGCGCGCCGCCGGGCCTGGCAACGAGCCGGTTTCGCGTTTTGCTTTGCCCGTCGCGCGGTTTGTCGCCGCCAGCCTTCGCGTTCGTCCTCGGCGCGGCTTTCTGTTGCTTCATTTTTCTTGCGCCATCACGCGATTCCGTCGCCGCGGACAAGCCCCTGACGCGCGCCATCGATCCTGTCGTTCTCGTCGCCGCGAAAGTCCCCGGGTTGCTTGGCGTCGAGATCTCCCGCTTGGGCCTCTTCGCCGTGCGCGGCGAGACGCTGGCGCCGGTCCCGTTCCAAATCGACCAACGGCGAGGCGCCGAATACCTCTTTCAAAACGGCCGTGCGGCATCCCGCGATTTCGGCAGGGGCGGATTGCAAAGCACCGACGAAATTGCCTTCCTGGCGGCGGATTCCGGGTCGCGGCTCACGACCGTCGCGTGGCCGGCCGGCGCGTCGGCCGGCGTGGAAATCACCCTGCACGATCCGGTCGATGGCGGGGCCGGCTATTTATATTTATTGGCGTTTTCCGGAGCGGCGATTCGGAGCGCCGTGCGTTACGTGGCGTATCGCCGGGACCGCGACGAGGTCGAGACGGCCGATTACATCGTCGGCTACGGACCGGAGGCGCCGATCAGCATCTCGAAACTGTGCGTAAAGGCGGCGGCCGGCGGCAGCGGTCAGAACGTCGCGGACCGGCAGAAGATCCGGATCGAGGGCGTCAGCGTCTGGAACCTGATCCATTTTTCGCGGAACGAAAACGACTTTCATTCGGAAGTGATCGCGTACACGGTTGGGCCGGTGCGGATGCTGCGCAAAACGCGAAACTGGCTGACGTTGTTCTGGCGGATTCCCTCCCCCAGCGTGCAACTGACGAGCGTCTACTGGAAAACAGGGATGTTTTTTCCGATTCGTCTCGTCGTGCCGTTCCGCGTGGCCCGTTTTTTCCGCGAGGCGCGGCTGCGTTTGTACATTGATTCGTCGCCGCTGGTCGCCGGGCGCGTCTTTTACAACGACCGCAATCCAGGCGGGGCGCTGATCGACGGCGCGATGGACGAAACGGAAAAGCGCCTCGATCGGCGGCCGGCGGAGTGGCAAGTGGTTGCCGGCACGCGCCCGGAACACCGCGAAGCGTGGTTCTCGCGCCAAATCTACGACCCACGTTGCGCGCGCACTCCCGCCACGCTTTTTTATCTCGACGACCGCACCGTGCTTGACGGTCCCGAGCGCTATCCCGGTTGCTTCGGCTGTCTCGGATTCGAGATGGACGGTCTCGCAGCGCTGGACGCCGGGTCGTTCACGATCGACGTGCAAATGTTCCCCATGCCGGCGTATCGCGCCGGTGACGAGCGGGCGTACTTGGACATGACCGACCGCCCCCTCGCCGTCGTGGTCGAGCCGTGGCCGCCGCCTCGCTGAAAAATCAAAACGCGAGGCCGTTATTCGCTTGACAGGCGCCGCCGCCCAACGCTACGATAAATAAGATAATTGCAAGAGGATTCCGATATTTCCATGCGTTACGGTCGGCGGGCCATCGTTGCGGTTCTCGTCGGCGCGCTCTGGCTTGCCGGGTGCGCCCAGGACCAGAAACTGAAACAGCAGCTCAGCGAACTGCAAACGCAGGTCAACGAACTGCAAGGGACGCTCTCCGACATCAACCTGCGCATGGAAGAATTGAACAGCTCGCTGTTCGTGCTGCGCGAAACATCCCGCACCAACCGCGACGCCATCAAGAAGATGCAACAGGAACTCAGTTCGCCGACGGTTTACATCGACCAGCCGGCCGAACCGCCGGCGCCGGCGCCGCCCGTCATGGCGCCGCCGCCGAAATCGGCCGAACTCGACCGCGCGCTTCCGCCGTTGCCGCTTCCGGCCGGCTCGGGCAAGGTCGCCGGCGACGAGGAAAAAGCGTTTCAAACGGCGGTTCAGCAACTGGACAAGCAAAATTGGGGCCTGGCGGTTTACGACCTCAACGCCTTCGTGGCGCAGCATCCGAACAGCGCGTATCTGCCGCGCGCGCGTTATTCTTTGGGTGAGGCGTATCGGCGGCTGGCCGAGCACGCGCAGGCGGCCCGCGAATACGAGCGGTGTCTGGCCGCAGGCGAGACGGCAGGGCCGTACGCGCCACGGTCATTGTTCTGGCTGATCCAATGTTACACTCAACTGGGCCTGTCGGAGAAAGCCCAACAGGCGCAGAAGCGGTTATTGCATGAATATCCGGATTCCCCCGAGGCGAAGAAAACGCAGTTGGAATCGCCTCGTTGAAGGAGGTGCTTTTCATGAAGCAGCGTCGGATCTTGTGCGTCGCCCTGTTCGTGGCGGCGGCCGTTTTGGCGGCGACGGCTTGGGCGCAACAGTCGCAACAGGGGCAAGCTTCGCCCGCGCCGAAGGCGGTCGGCGTCGCGCAGAAAACGGAAGTCACCGACTATAAGGTCGAGCCCGGCGACACCTTATGGGGATTGGCCGAAAAATTCTACGGCGACCCGTGGACCTGGCCCCAAATTTGGGAAATGAATCCGCAGGTGACGGATCCGCACTGGCTGCACCCGGGTCAGATTCTGAAGATCAGGACGGAAAAAGGCGCCGTCGCGACCTTCGTTCCCGGCCGGAAGCCAAAGGCGGCGGCCCCGCAGGATCTCGTCGAGATGGTGAACCTGCCGGCTTTCGACACGACCTTTAGCTATACGACGCGCGTCAACAAGATCGACTTGATCAGCGAAGAGGCCCTGGACGGCGCGGGCGAAATCGTCAACAACATCGACAATCAGATTGTTCTGGGCCAAAATCACAACGTCTTCTTTTCGATGCGTAAGAACGCCAACGTCCAGTTGGGCGATGTGTTTACCGTCTTCCGTATTGGGCGGGAAGTCGAAAATCCGGTGAAACGGGAGCGGGCCGGCTACCTGATCAACCTGCTGGGCGAGGTTCAGACGGTTGACGCGTCCACGCTGCCGAACGGCAAAATTGTCTATTCGGGCCGGTTGATCGACTCCTCCACGGAGATTGCCGTCGGCGACCGCGTGATCCCGATGAGCCGCGACACGGTCCGGATCAAGTTGAAGCTGACCGATCTGGAGATGACGGGTTCGATTATCGCCTCGAACATCGACGCCGACCTGTTGATCGGCTACGACAACCTCGCCTTTATCGACCTGGGGCTCAAACAGGGGGTCAAGATCGGCAACAGTTTCTCCGTATGGCGACGCAGTGAAGACCCGGAGAACGTGCCCAGTTCCAAGATCGGCAATGTGATCGTCCTTCGCGTCGGCGACAAAACCTCGACGGTGCTGCTGGCCAATTGCACGCGGCCGCCGTTGGTCGGCGACACGGTCATGAGCGACGTGCAGTAACCCGCTCGAAACGTTCGCAAGGCCGGCCCTGCGCGGGCCGGCCTTTTTTGTCGGTGCGCCGCCGCGCCCCGCCGCCGATTCCTCCCCGCCGACTTTTTCCGCGGCAATCCCCGGCACTTGGCGGTTGTTGTTTCGCCGCCGCGCGCCGCGTTTTTTCGCGACGACTTCATTTGCTCTTGACAGGGCGCCGGAAGCGGTGGTTAAGCTTACCCCCCTGTCACTGGGAGAGAAGGGGCATGACGCGCTTTCATTTGGCCCTGACTCTTGTTCCGGGGATCGGGCCGATCGCGGCGTCCCGGATACTCGCGGCGTTTCCGGACGCCGCGAGCGCTTTCGGCGCCGGCGCCGAGGCATTGCGCCGCGCGGGTCTGTCCGAGCGGCAGGCGGCCGCCGTCGCGGCTTTTCGCGATTTCGCGACGGCCGATCGAATTCTGGAGCGCACGGCGAGACTGGGGCACGAGGCGGTGGCGATCGACAGTCCGGCGTATCCGGCCGCCTTGCGCACGATTGACGGCCCGCCCCCGGTGCTGTTTATTCGCGGCCGGCTCGGTGAAAAAACCGAACTCGCCGCCACCGTCGTCGGCACGCGTCAGCCGACGGCCTACGGCGAGAACGTCGCGACGCGCCTGGGGGCCGCGCTGGCCCGAGCGGGCATTTGCACGGTCAGCGGCGGCGCGCGCGGCATCGACGGCTGCGTTCACCGCGGGGCGCTGGGGGCCAGCGGGGTGACCGTGGCGGTGCTGGGCGCGGGGCTCGACATCGTCTACCCGCCCGAACACGTCGGTTTGTTCGCGCAGATCGTCGAGACGGGCGGGGCGTTGGTCAGTGAATTGCCGCCGGGAACGCAACCGGACCGCGGGACCTTTCCGGCCCGCAATCGGTTGATGGTCGGTTTGGGACGGGCGTGCGTCGTGGTCGAAGCCGGCGAGCGCAGCGGCGCGCTGATTTCCGCGCGGATGGCGGGGGAACAGGGCAAGACCGTGCTGGCGATTCCGGGCCAGATCGACCGGGCGCAGAGTCGCGGCACGAACCGGCTGATTCGTGAGGGCGCGAAGCCGCTGCTGGAAATTCTCGACGTCGTCGAGGAAATCCTCGGCGAGCACCTGCGGCGCGGCATGGCCGAAGACGAAGCGGCGGCGGCGGCGCAGCGGCGGCCGGATCCGCCGGGCGACGCGGGCGCGGTCTGGCGGGCGCTGACCGGCGGCCCCGCCGACACGGATTCGCTGGTGGAGGCGACGGCGCTGCCGGCGTCGCGCGTCAACGCCGCGTTGATCGAACTTGAAGTGGACGGCCGGGTCGCGCGTCGGCCCGGCAACACGTTCGTTGCACTGGAGGATAGAGACTGATGGAATCCGCATTGGTTATCGTTGAGTCGCCGAGCAAAGCGAAAACGATCGGCAAATACCTCGGTTCGGGCTACCAGGTGCTCGCGTCGGTCGGACACGTGCGCGACCTGCCCGCGAGCGAGTTGGGCGTCGATGTGGACAACGGCTTTGCGCCGACCTACGTCACGATCAAGGGCAAGGAAAAGGTGTTGCGCGATCTGCGCGCCGCCGCGCAAAAAGCCGACCGCGTGCTGCTCGCGCCCGACCCCGACCGCGAGGGCGAGGCCATCGCCTGGCACATCGCCGAAGCGCTCAAGCTCAAGAACAAGCCGATGGAACGCATCAGCTTCAACGAAATCACGCGGCACGCTGTCATTGACGCTCTCGCGCATCCGCAGCCGTTGAACATCGACAAGTTCAACAGCCAGCAGGCGCGCCGCATTCTCGACCGCCTGGTGGGCTACAAGATCTCGCCGTTGTTGTGGTCGAAGGTGAAGCGCGGGCTGTCGGCCGGCCGCGTGCAGTCGGTCGCCGTACGGCTGGTCGTCGAGCGCGAACAGGAAATCGAGGCTTTCGTCCCCGATGAATTCTGGGAAGTGCTCGTCAGTCTCGCCGCCGACCAGCCGCCCGATTTCACGGCGCGACTGACGATGAAAAACGGCAAGAAGCTGACGGTCGTCAACGCCGAAGAGGCGGAGACGGTGCGCCGCGAATTGCAGGCGAACCCCTACGTCGTCGCCGGCATCGCGCAGCGCACGCAGAAAAAACGGCCGTTTCCGCCGTTCATCACCAGCACCTTGCAGCAAGCGGGCAGCCGGCGCCTGCGCCTGTCGCCGGCGATCGTCATGCGCATTGCGCAGGAACTCTACGAAGGCGTCGAGATCGGCGGCGAGGGTCCGCAGGGCTTGATCACCTATATGCGCACGGATTCCGTGCGCGTTGCCGCCGAAGCGCAAGCGGCCGCGCGGGCCTACGTCGCGAAGACCTACGGCCAGGATTTTGTGCCGGAACGGCCCAACGTCTATCAGAGCCGCAAGACCGCGCAGGAGGCCCACGAAGCGATTCGGCCGACCAATCTCGAATTGCCTCCCGAACGGCTGAAGGGCCGGCTGACCCCCAACCAGATGAAGATCTACGATCTGATCTGGCGCCGATTTATCGCCAGCCAGATGGCCCCGGCGGAGTTCCTGGTCACGACGGTGAACGTCGCGAACGGGCCGTACACGTTGGCGGTCAGCGAGCACAAGGAAACTTTCGCCGGCCAGCTCGCCGCGCTGCGCGACGAGGACGAAAATGAAAAAGACGAGAGCGACGCGACCGAGTCGAAGTTGCCGCCGCTCGTCGAAGGCCAGCGCCTCACCGAACGCGAAATCGATCTGCAGCAGAAGTTCACCGCGCCGCCGTCGCGTTTCACCGAGGCTACGTTGATCAAGGAATTGGAAGAAAAAGGGATCGGCCGGCCGTCCACCTACGCCGCGATTCTCTCCACGATCCTCGACAAAGGCTACGTCGAGAAAGCCAAGAACGGCGAGAAAGCCAAGGAACCGGCGCCGGCCGAGCCTCCTGCCGCGGGGGCCGCGAAAAAGCCGCGCGGCACGCTGCAGCCGACCGACCTCGGCCGGGCGGTGACGAAGCTCCTGATCGAATCATTTCCCGAGATTCTTGACGTTTCGTTCACGGCCGGCATGGAAGAGCAACTCGACGATGTGGAGACGGGCAAGGTTCACTGGCAAAAGCTGCTGGGCGAGTTCTGGACGCCGTTCAGCGCGACGCTGAAGAAGGCCGAAAAGGAGATGACGAACCTCAAGCGGCAGGGCGAGACGACGGACATCGTCTGCGACAAATGCGGCGAAGGCGTCATGGTCATCAAGTTCGGCCGGAACGGCCCGTTCCTCGGCTGCTCCAAATACCCCGACTGCCGCAACACGAAGAATTTTACGCGCGACGCCGAGGGCAAAGTGGCCGCGATCGACAAGCCGGCGTACACGCCCGCCGCGCCGATTCCGACCGACAAGATTTGCGCGAAATGCGGCAGCCCGATGGTCATGCGGACCAGCCGCGCCGGCAGCCGCTTCTATTCCTGCTCGACCTACCCCAAGTGCAAGGGCGCCTCGCCGTTCGACACCGGCGTGACGTGCCCGCGCGACGGCTGCGGCGGCACGCTGCTCGAACGCACCGGCCCGCGCGGCGTGTTCTGGGGTTGCTCGAAGTACCCGGAATGCCGCGTCACCTATCGCGCCGAGCCCGTGGCCGGGCCGTGCCCCAAGTGCGGCAACCCGTTCCTGCTCAAGCGCAACGTGGAAGGCCAGCCGACGCTGAGTTGCCCGATTCGCGAGTGCGACTACGAACGGCCGGCCGTCGAACCGCCCGTCGAAGAAGACCGCAAAGCGGCGCCCGAGGCGTAACCGATGACGCGCCTCGCGGTCGTCGGCGCCGGCCTCGCGGGCTCCGAGGCCGCGTGGCAATTGGCCCGCCTGGGGGTCGAGGTCGACCTGATCGAGGCCCGGCCGGCCGTGATGACGCCGGCGCATCACACGGCCGATCTTGCCGAATTGGTATGCTCCAACAGTCTGGGGTCGGCGGCGCCCGGCGTCGGCCACGGCCTGCTCGCGGCCGAGATGGCCCTGGGCGGCTCGTTGATCATCGCCGCCGCACGCGCCGCCGCGGTGCCGGCGGGCCGGGCGTTGGCGGTGGACCGCGGGCGTTTCGCGGCTGCCGTCACCGAACGCCTTTCGCGCTGCCCGGCAGTGCGCGTCGTCCGCGACGAAGCCTTGCGTCTGCCGGCCGCGCCGGCGATCGTCGCGGCCGGCCCGCTGGCCGGCGCGGCCCTGGCGGCCGACCTGGCGCGCGTCACTGGCGCCGCGCACCTCTATTTCTACGACGCCACCAGCCCGATCGTCGACGGCGACAGCATCGACCGCGCCTGCGCCTACGTCGCCGATCGCCGCGGCGCCGGACCGGGCGATTACCTCAATTGCCCGTTGACCGCCGACGAATATCACATTTTTCTCGACGCGCTGCTCGCGGCCGATCCGGCGCCGGCGCGCGAGTTCGAGGACGTCCGGGTGTTCGAGGGCTGCATGCCGATCGAATCGCTCGCCCGGCGCGGCGAGCACACGCTGCGGTTCGGCCCGATGCGGCCCGTCGGCCTCGACGACCCGCGCACGGGGAGGCGGCCGTACGCCGTCGTGCAATTGCGGCGCGAGGATGCGGCCGGGCGGCTGTGGAACCCGGTCGGCTTTCAGACGCGCCTGCGCCAGGGCGACCAGCAGCGCGTGTTGCGCCTCATTCCCGCCCTGCGCCGGGCGATTTTCTTGCGGTACGGCGTAATGCACCGCAACACGTACGTCGACGGCCCGCGCGTGCTGCAGCCCGACCTAACGCTGCGCGGCGCGCCCGGCGTGCGCCTGGCGGGCCAACTCGCCGGCGTCGAGGGCTACATGGAAAGCGCCGCATGCGGCATGCTGGCCGCCTGGTTCGCCGCCGCCGAAGCGGCCGGCCGGGCGCTGCCGCCGCCGCCGCTGGCGACAATGACCGGCGCGCTGCTCCACCATGTGGCCGTCGCCGCGCCCGCGCCGCTGCAGCCGATGAACGCCAATTTCGGCTTGCTGCCGCCGCTCGCCGAGCGGTTGCGCAAACCCGAGCGCCGCGCCGCGATGCACGAGCGCGCGCTCGCCGCCATGCGCGACTATCTCGACGCCAGCGGCCTGCTCGCCCCGCTCGATGCTTGATTCCCTGCCCGTGCGTCCCGGTTTGATTGCCTCACGTGCCGATTGGTGCTAAAAAAGGAGTCAGCCTCATTCGGGGAGTCGCGGGCATGTCCAAGAGATTCTTGTGGTTGCTTTTCGCAGTCGCCCTGGCCGCCGGCGCGTGCAGCAGCGGCGCAGGAAACTCATTTCACGATTCACCGGCAGCGCCGGCGGGTCAGAAGGCGGACGACGACGCCGCGATTCCGCCGGAGTTGACGTTCGCGCAAGCGACCGGGGCCGAAATTCCGGACCACTGCAGCTCGGGGCACACCTTCGCGTACGACCTCACGGAAGGCCAGCGCAACATTCCGTTCCCCAGCGATCTGTTTGTGGTCGCGGACTCGCACACGCACACCGGCCGTCGTGTGCAGTTGCCCGACCAACTCGTCACCTACCTCGACGGGTTTTTCGAAGTGGCTCCGTTCATCAAGTACGCGATCAATCAATTGAACGGCTTCGGCGTGACGGGCGCAGCCCTATTCTCGACCGACGCGGAGCCTGACGGCGCCACCTTGCCGGACGGCGGCCCGCCTTCCGCGTCGGACAGCGTGTTTTGCGCCGAAATCCCGTCGGGCGCCGCCGCGCCGGTGTTTGCGCCGCTGGTCTTCGACTGGCAGGGCGACCACCAGTTGTTCAAAGCGCGGCCGTATCTGCCGTTGCGGCAGAGCACGACGTACGCCGTCGTGGTCACCGATCAGGTGAAGCCGTTGCAGGGCGGCTGCTACGAAGCGGCCCCGGATTTCCAGTACGTCCGTTCGGCTTTTCCCGACCGGTGGAACCTCCGCTACGACGTGCTGGAGCCGGTTCGCCAGCAACTGGCGCCGATGTTCGACTACCTGGACCAACTTGGCGTGCGGCGCGAGCACATCCTGTCGGCGACGTTCTATTCGACGCAGGATATTACGACAGACTTGTTTCAAATGAAGGACACGCTGGCGCAGATGGCCGCGCAGAACCCGCCGCAGGTCACGAAAATCACATACACCGGCAAGCCCAACCGGCTCGACTCGGCGTGGGATCTCACGTATGACACCATCAATTGGCGCGTCAACGGTCACATCGTTTACGACGAGAACGGCCGGCCGCAGCCGCAGGGCACGGAGCAAATCCTCGCACATTTGACGCTGCCCAGTCCGACGCAATATCCGAAGCCTTGGCCCGTCGTCGTGTTCATGCACGGCATCAATGCCGACCGCAACAGCGTCGAAGTTCCCGCGAGCACCTTGGCGGACTACGGCTTCGCCTGCATCGCTATCGACGACGTGTTCCAGGGCGTGCGCCAGAACGCCAGCAACGACGTCGTGGTGGATCTGGAATTCTTCAACGGTTTTGCGCCGATGGAATGGCGCGCGAACTGGCTGCAGGATCTCGCCGACCAGATGTATTTGATTTCCCTCGTCAAGACGCTCGGCAACCTCGACCTCTCGCCGCACTCGACCAACGGCAACGGCCATCCCGATCTCGACGTGAGCAACATCGTGTTTCTCGGCCATTCGCTCGGGTCCATCCACGGCGGAATATTTGCGGCGGTCGAGGATCGAATCAGCGCCTTTGTCTTCAACTCCGGCGCGTCCGATTACCGCGCGATCGCGCTCGACTGCCCGGTTGGCTCGGAGATTTTTCAGGTATTGGGGGACATCCAGCGTCTGCTGAACTTCGGCATTGCGTCTTGGGCCGACCTCCTGCTTGATGTCCTGGTGATTCCGGTGGAGGCGGGCGACCCGGAGGCGTATTCGCCGTACGTGCTTCACCCATTGCCGGAGATGAACCGCGGCGCGCCGCAGATTTTCCAGCAGATGGCCGCGTTTGACGCCACGCTCGGCGCCGACGCGTGCGGCCGCATGGCGACGACGATCGGCCTGTCGCAACTGCGGCCGATCGTGTGGCAGATTCCCGATCTCATCGACAACGACGCGCCGTACGGCGCGCCAGCCGTTTACCAGTGGAACACCGACGACCACGGCATGATGTGGGATTATGAGGACGTTCGCGTGCAGGTGGCGAATTTCTTTCGCACCTGGGTCGACACGGGCACGGGCATCATCGCTCCGGCGCCGCCGATGTAACGAACCCGCCGTTCAAATGTGAATGACGGCGGACGGCCCGGTCTCCATCGTCCGGCAATCCACATTGCCGGCGCGCAGGCAATCGGCCAAGTCTTCGCGGCCGATTTGTTTCAGAATGCCCATTAATCCGGAATTGGGGCCGGTTTCGATCGAAAACGAGACGATTTTGCCGTCATGCACTTTGGCAACGAATTTCTCGGCGGCGATCTTCACCGATCGACGCGTGGCCGGCACCTTCGGCAGGTACGGCAGATCCAACTCGCCGGCGTGAGTGCCGGTGAAACGGATTTCGCCGCGCACCCACTCGCTATCTTTTTCCGCGGTGATTTTCAGATTGTATTTAACATCCGGCAGGGCCCCATGAATGGCACGGGCAAATTCCAGGAATTCGCCCCGGCCCAGCGGGTGCGGAGCCGAGCCGGCGAATGTGAAGTCGCGATCCAAAACCCCCGCTACTCCAGAGTAATCGCCCGCTTCCACGGCCGCGATCATTTTTCTGATTGCCTCGGTAGGCGACATGGCGTCCCCTCCTATGATGTTGCGCTCCATCGCTGCGACGAGCGGCTTCCCGCCGCCCTCCGATTTACGCGGAAACGTAGTTTCTGCGCGCGCCGGCGGCAAGACCCGCGCTACGCTTTCCTTCTCGCGTCAAACGTGAACGCCCGGTTGGAAGCTTTCCTCGATGCAATCGCGACCGCCGGCGCCGACGCAATCCGCCAAGTCGTCCCGGCCGAGCTGCTTGAGGATGCCCATCAACCCGCCGTCCGGGCCGACGTCTGCCGCGAAGGAGACAATGCGACCGTCGCGCACGACCGCCACGAAGCGCTCCGCCGGAAGTTTGACCCGTTTCCGCGTCGCCGCCAGGATGGGCAGATTCGGCAGATCCAGCGGGCGGCGATGGGTTCCCGCGATTTGCACCTGTCCGCGCACCCAGTCGCCGTCTTCGGTCGAATAAACCAGGCAATTGTGCTTGAGGTTTGGCATCGCGGAGCGCAGCGCGCTTTCGAAGGCGATGAATTCTTTCGCGCCGAGCGGTTGCAGCGTCGGTCCGGAAAACTCGAATTCGCGGTCGAGCAGGCCGGCCGCCGTTTCGTAATCCCCCGCATCCAAAGCGGCAAACGTTTCGGCGATGACTTCCGCAGACGACATTTTTTTCTCCTTCGTCGTTCGACAAAAACGGCGGGCGGCGCGCGCCGTCCGCCTCGCGTAGTGAAACATGGTCTCGATAGGCGGAGAAAGCAAACTTTTTTGTGGAGAGTTTGACGCGCCGTCGGCGACGTGGTCCGGTTTTCGGCAACGGTTGCGCAGGTCGATTCGCCGTGGGACGGTCAAAAACCGCCTTCGACCTGGACGACGACGCGCCCGCGCAATTCGCCCTTGGCAAAGCGATCCATCGCGGCCCCCAACTCGCGGACCGGGAAGCGCGCCTCGATTGGCGCCTGCAAGCCGTCGAGAAGCCACGCGGCCACTTGCTCGAGATCCTTCGCCGCGGACTTGACGGCCGCGAAAGCGCAACGTTGCGACGAAAACGCCGCCAAGGCCATGCCCACGAGCAGGCCTGTCGACGGCAACGTGGGCACGTAGGAGCCGGTCTTGGCGAGTTGGCGCCGGCAGGCGAGGTAACTGTGCGCGGTCGCGGCGTCGAAGATAACGTCGAACGGTCCGGGGACGGTCAGCGGATCCTGCTTGCGCCGATCCACGATCTCATCGGCCCCCAGGCCCCTTACGAAATCGACCGCATAGGTGGAGCACACGGCGGTCACCTGAGCCTGGAGCCGCTTGGCGATCCCCACCGCCAGGCTGCCTACGCCGCCGGCTGCGCCGATGATAAGGACACGGCCGCCCTCGTGCAGCCGGCCCAGATCGCGCAGGAATTGCAGCGCCGTCGCGCCGGGCGTTGCGGCCGCGGCGGCCGTCTCGTGCGACACGCCCGCGGGCTTGCGGGCGATCTCGCCACGGTTGGCCGTCAGCATTTCGGCGAAGGCGCCCTGCCGCGTCGCACTCGAGTAGGCGAGGAATCCGAAGACCTCGTCGCCCGGCTTCAGATCGCCGACGTCCTCGCCGCAACTTTCGATCACGCCCGAAAAATCGTAGCCCGCGACCAACGGTGAGACCCGGGCGTGCAGGAGCCGGCCGGCGAATTCGCCGTTGGCGATCTTCCCGTCCGCCGGGTTCACCGCCGAACTCACCACCCGGACGCGCACCTGCCCGCGTCCCGGCTTCGGGGTGGCTATTTCGAAAAGTTGAGCGCCGGTTGTCGCGCCGGAATGCGGCCAGCCGATTGCTTTCATCGTCGTCACCTCTTCGGTTCCCAGTTTGGTCTCTGCGAACATTTGAAAATAAGTCGTTTGAGCCGCCGCGGGCAGGAGAATCTTCGACGCTGGCCCGCCGCGCCTCGCGACGATTGACACCCCTTTCGCCGGGCCTTAGTTTTACATCGACTTTCGGTCGCCGAAGGGAAGCCGTCTTGTATGAATTGATCGCCGAGTTTGGCCGACATTTGTCGTCGGAACGGAATTTTTCCGGCCTCACCGCCGAGGCGTATCTGCGCGACCTGGGCCAGTTTGCCGCGTTTTGCCGCGAGCATGGAGTGTGCCTGCGCGAAGGCGAGGTCGACCTGACCCTCGCCGGCAAGTTCGAAGTGCAGGCTTTTCTTGCGGCGCGGACCAGCGCGTCGGCGAAGGCCACGATCGAGCGCAAGCTGGCGTCGTTGCGCGCGTTTTATCTCTTTTGCCGCAAGCGCGGGCTGGTCGCCGTCAACCCGGCGTCGCAGGTGCGGTCGCCGCGGAAAGACACGCTGCTCGCGCGTGTGCTGTCGCCTGACGATGCGGCCCGCCTCGTCATGGCGGCCACGTCGCGCAATCCGGCCAGGCTGCTGCGCGACCACGCGGTGCTCGAAGCATATTATTCCACGGGTTGCCGCGTCAGTGAGTTGGCGACGGCCAAGGTCGGCGATTGGGAGCAGGAAATCGGCACCCTGCGCGTGCGCGGCAAGGGCCGGAAGGATCGGCTGGTCGGCGTGGGCTCGTTCGCGGCGGCGGCGCTGGCGAGTTACATCGCTGCGACGCTCGGCGAGCGCACGAAGCGTTATGGCGTGCCGGAAAAAAGCCCGCTTTTTCTCGGGCGGCACGCCGCGCCGCTAAGCGTGCGCGCCATCCAGATGCTCGTCGCGCGGGCCCGGCTTGCCGCCGGCATCGGCGTGAAAGCGACGCCCCACACATTGCGGCATAGCTTCGCGACGCACGTGCTCGAATCCGGCGCGAATCTGCGCGAGGTCCAGGAGATGCTCGGCCATGAGAACCTCGGCACAACGCAACGGTACACGCACGTAACCGTGGACCACCTGCTGGACGTCTACGAGAAAGCGCATCCCCGCGGCAAGCGAAAAAAAGCCGCGGCCGACAAAAAGGAGCCGCAATGAATTTCACCCCCGAGGCGACCACCGTCCTCGCGGTGCGTCAAAACGGCAAGCTCGCCATCGGCGGCGACGGCCAGGTCACGCTCGGCGCGACGGTCGTCAAGCACAGCGCGAAGAAAGTGCGGCGTTTGGGCAAAGACAAGAGCGTGCTCGCGGGCTTCGCCGGGGCGGCCGCCGACGCCTTTCACCTGTTCGAGCGCTTCGAGAGCAAACTCGACGAGTTTCACGGCAACCTGACGCGCGCCGCCGTCGAATTGGCCAAGGATTGGCGCAGCGACCGCGTGCTGCGGCGGCTGGAGGCGCTGCTCCTCGTCGCCGACAAGGAGACGACGCTGCTGATCAGCGGCTCGGGCGACGTCATCGAGCCCGACGACGGCGTCATCGCCATCGGCTCCGGCGGCGCGTACGCCCAGGCGGCGGCGCAAGCGCTGGCGAAGCACACAAAGCTGACGGCCGCTGAAATCGTCCGCGAAGCGATGCAAATCGCGGCGAAAATCTGCATCTACACCAACGACCAAATTGTCGTGGAAACACTGTGAGGCCGCGATGGACGAAGCCAAAGAACTGACCCCGCGCGAGATCGTCGCCGCGCTCGACCGCTACATCATCGGCCAGGACGCCGCCAAGCGCGCCGTCGCCATCGCCATGCGCAATCGCTGGCGGCGGCAGCAGGTCGAGGAGTCGATCCGCGAGGAGATCTACCCCAAGAACATCATCATGATCGGCCCGACCGGCGTCGGCAAAACCGAGATCGCCCGGCGCCTGGCGCGCCTCTCGCACGCGCCGTTCATCAAGGTCGAAGCCAGCAAATTCACCGAGGTCGGCTACGTCGGGCGCGACGTCGAGGGCATGATCCGCGATCTCACCGAGATCGGCATCAGCCAAGTCCGGCTCGAACACGAAATCGAGGTCGCCGAAGAGGCCCGCCGGCTGGCGATCGAGAAAGTCCTCGATCGCCTGGTCCCGCCGCCGACGCCGCCGAAGGGCAAAGCGCCGGAAGCGCAGCTCGATCTCCAATACGAAGACGACGCGAAGAAAGACGAGGTCGTGGTGGGCGAGACCTTCGTCGTCGTGGGGCATCATCCGGAAACGACGGAGAACCCGGAGGACAGCTATCAGCGCACGCGCGACAAAATGCGGCGCCTGCTGCTCGAAGGCAAACTCGACAACCGCGAAATCGAATTGGATCTGCCCGATCGCTCGAAAATGCCGATGATTGAGATATTCTCGGGCTCCGGCCTGGAAGATATGGATATCAATTTCAAAGATATGTTCGGCAATCTCTTCCCCAAGAAGACCAAGCGGTCGAAGATCAAAGTGCCCGAAGCGTTGCGCCTGATCGAAAAGGAAGAAACGCAGCGGCTGATCGATATGGAGAAGGTGCAGGCCGAGGCGATCCGCCGCGTCGAGCAGAGCGGCATCATTTTTCTCGACGAAATCGACAAGATCGCCGGCCGCGAATCCGGCCACGGGCCCGATGTCTCGCGCGAAGGCGTGCAGCGCGATCTGCTGCCGATCGTCGAGGGCAGCAACGTCAACACCAAGCACGGCATGGTGCGCACCGACCACATTCTGTTCGTCGCCGCGGGCGCGTTCAACGTGGCCAAGCCGTCCGATCTCATCCCGGAGTTGCAGGGCCGCTTTCCGATCCGCGTCGAACTCACGAGCCTGTCGCAAGAGGCGTTCGTGCGGATTCTGACCGAGCCGAAAAACGCGCTGACCAAACAGTACGAAGCGCTGCTGACCACCGAGGGCGTCGAATTGCGCTACACCGAAGACGGCATCGCGCGCATCGCCGACATGGCCGCGCAAATCAACGAACGCACCGAGGACATCGGCGCGCGGCGCCTCTCGACCGTGATGGAAAAGATTCTCGAGGAGATCAGCTTCAACGCGCCGGAGATGCAGGGCAAAAAAGTGACGATCAACCGCAAATTCGTCGACAAGGCGCTGACCGACATTATCGAAGACGTGGACCTGTCGCGGTTCATTTTGTAGTCCTCGGGCGTTGTCTGCCTGGGGCGTCGCCCCGGGCCGTGATAGAACGGGCCGTTGGCCCTTCGATTGACGCGTGCGAAGGCCCTAGGGACCGCGAACGAATGTCGAGCGCCAACGGCGCGATTTATTACAGCCTGGGGCAACGGCCCAGGTGGCCGGCGCCCAGGCACGGGGCACCGGCGCCGAGCGCCAACGGCGCGATTTATTACAGCCTGGGGCAACGCCCCAGGTGGCCGGCGCCCAGGCACGGGGCGCCGGCGCCGAGCGCCAACGGCGCGATTTATTACAGCCTGGGGCAACGCCCCAGGGGGGGCAACGTCGCCATGCCTCAGTCGCTGGCAAACGTCGTCATCCATTTGGTGTTCAGCGCCAAGGATCGTCGCGAGTATTTTCGTTCGCCGATTCGCGATGAACTCCATGTGTATCTTGCGACCGTCGCTCGAAACGCTGGTTGCGACGGTTCCCGGGTCGGCGGCGCGGCCGACCACGTTCACGTCGCCGTTCGCCTCGGGCGCACACTGACGATCGCCGGCCTCGTCGAGGAACTGAAGACTTCATCGTCAAAATGGCTCAAAACGCTTTCGCCGGAATTGGGCGATTTCGCCTGGCAACGGGGCTACGCAGCGTTTTCCGTAGCTCCGGCGGACTACGAAGCGTTGGTCGCATACATCGACGACCAGGAAGAACACCATCGAAAACACACGTTTTGCGCAGAATATCGCTCGTTTTTGAAAAAATATGGCATTTCGTTCGACGAACGTTATGTGTGGGATTGACGGTGAGGGGGCGTTGTTTCCTGGGGCGTTGCCCCGGGCTGTGATAGAACGGGCCGTTGGCCCTAGGGTCGGAAATCGCTGGCGGCGAATTCCGGGGCGTCGCTTCCTGGGGCGTTGCCCCAGGCTGTGATAGAACGGGCCGTTGGCCCTAGGGTCGGAAATCGCTGGCGGCGAATT
>CAZHPN010000023.1:43266-46575 GCA_964534375.1 uncultured bacterium
CCGGGGCGTCGCTTCCTGGGGCGTTGCCTCAGCCTGGAATAGAACGCGCCGTTGGCCCTAGGGTCGGAAATCGCTGGTGGCGAATTCCGGGGCGTCGCTTCCTGGGGCGTTGCCTCAGGCTGTAATGGAACGGGCCGTTGGCCCTAGGGTCGGAAATCGCCAACGGCGAATTCCGGACTTTGTTTCCTGGGGCGTTGCCCGAGGCTGCGATAGACCGGGCCGGTGGCCCTTCGGTCGAGAAGAAACACGAGGGAACGCGAAGATGAACCATTTCCTGACGTTGTACGATCTCACCGCCGAAGAAATCGACGGCATTTTCGATGCGACCGCGGAGTTGCGCGATCGCTGGCGGGAAGGCGACGATTTCCAACCGCTCGCCGGCAAGAGCGTCGCGCTGATATTCGAGAAGAGCAGCACGCGCACGCGCGTCTCATTCGAGGTCGGCTGCTATCAACTGGGCGCGCAGGCGCTGTTTCTCTCCGGCCGCGATTTGCAAATGGGCCGCGGCGAGCCGATCCGCGACACCGCCCGCGTGCTGTCGCGCTACGTGCACGGCGTGATGATCCGCACGTTCGGCCAGGATATTCTCGAAGAGTTCGCCCGGCATGCGACTGTGCCGGTGATCAACGGCCTGACCGATCTGCACCACCCCTGCCAGGTCCTCGCCGACCTGCAAACGGTCATCGACAGCCTCGGCACGTACGAGGGCAAGAAGATCGCCTACATCGGCGACGGCAACAACATGGCCAATTCCTGGCTCGACGCCGCGGCGCGGTTGCCGTTCGAACTGCGCCTGGCGTGCCCGGCCGGGTATCATCCGAACGCGGTCGTCTTCGAGCGCGCCCAGCAGGCGTCGGCCGCAGGCATCTTTTTCAGCGAAACCGCCGCGGCGGCCGTGCGCGGCGCGGACGTCGTCACGACCGACGTCTGGACCTCGATGGGCATGGAAGGCCAGGAGGAGCAGCGCCGCCAGGCGTTCGCCGGCTTCACGGTCGACGCCGCGCTGATGCGCCACGCGAATCCGGAGGCCATTTTCCTGCATTGCCTGCCGGCGCATCGCGGCGAGGAGGTCACCGACGAGGTGATCGAATCGCCCGCATCCAAAGTCTGGGACGAGGCCGAAAACCGTCTGCACGTGCAAAAGGCGATCATGGCGTTGCTGCTGAATCCGGAGGCGATGACGTGAACCGGCCGGCGATGATCCTGGCCAGCGCGAGCCCGCGCCGCCGCGAATTGATCGACCAATTGGGCGTGCCGTTCACCGTGCAGATTCCCGCTATCGACGAGACGCCGCTGCCCGGCGAAACGCCGCCGGTCCACACGATGCGCCTGGCGCGCGAAAAGGCGGAAAAGGTCGCCCGCGACCATCGCGATGATTGGGTGCTCGGCGCCGACACGACGGTCGTGGTCGACGGCCGCATGCTCGGCAAACCGGCGGACGCCGCGGAAGCCTTCGCCATGATGCGCCTGATTTCCGGGCGCTGGCACGTGGTCTGCACCGGCTATTGCCTGCTGAAAGCGGCGACCGGCGAGGCGTTCTGCGATTGCGCGCAATCCGACGTGTTCATTCGCGAATTGAGCGACGCCCAGATTCGCGCCTACGTCGCAACCGGCGAGCCGATGGACAAAGCGGGCGCCTATGCGATTCAGGGCCTCGGCGCGGGCCTGGTGCAGCAGGTGCGCGGCTCGTACACCAACGTCGTCGGCCTGCCGCTTGCCGAAGTCGCCGTGCTATGGGAAAAAATTCACGGGGCGGACGTGCTGTTAGGGAAAGCGCGATGAGCGTCGCGGCGAATCTCGCCGAGGTGCAATCGCGCGTCGCCCGCGCCTGCGAACGCGCCGGCCGCGACCCGGCGGGGTGCGCGCTGGTCGCCGTTTCGAAGACGCATCCGCTCGCCGCCGTGCGCGAGGCGCAGGCCGCCGGGCAACTCGATTTCGGCGAGAACTACGTGCAGGAATTGCGCGAAAAAGCGGCCGGGCTGCCTGAGGTCCGCTGGCATTTCATCGGCCGCATGCAAAGCAATAAGGTCAAATACCTCGCGCCGTGGATCGCCCTGATTCACACCGTGGACAGCGCGTCGCTTGGCGAAGAAATCGAAAAGCGCGCCGGCCAGGCCGGTCGCATCGTGCCCGTGCTGGCCCAAATCAACGTGGCGATGCAGGAAGAAAAGAACGGCTGTCCGCCGGCTGAGGCGCCCGCGCTGCTGCGCGCCCTGCGCGGTCTGCCGCATCTCGAATTGCGCGGTTTGATGACCATGCCGCCGTTTTGGGAGGCCGAACGCGTGCGGCCGTTCTTCGCCGAACTGCGCCGCCTGCGCGATCGCCTGCAGGACGACCTCGGCGCGCCGCTGCCCGAATTGTCGATGGGCATGTCCGCCGATTTCGAAGCCGCGGTCGAAGAAGGCGCGACGCTCGTCCGCGTCGGCACGGCGATCTTCGGCGCCCGCTGATCGCGCGGCGATGGAGCGGCTGCGTCCCCGCAGCGCCGACAAACAGCCGCGGCCGTGTGAGCGGCGTTCGCTGCCGCTCGTTCACTCGGTCGTTGTCGCCGGCGCGTGTTCGCGAAATTCGGCGTCCATCGTCGCGGTCATTTCCTGCCGCTGGGCGTCGTTCAGGCTCCCGACGAACTTGTCCCACGCGGCGATCTTTGCTTCGTGGGCCGCCGCCAGCCGGTCGAGGTCGGTAAACGGCGTGAAACGAGCTTCCCGCGCGGCCGTTCTCACGGCGTCAAACAACGCGCGTTGCGCTGTCGTCAAATGGAGCTTCGTCGTCGTCCCGTCGGCCATGGCTTGGAGCCGCTGCTCCGCCTTCGCGCGCCGTTCCGCGCGCCACGCGGTCAGTTCCCGGCGCTGCACATCGGACAGACTGGCAAAGAAACCTCCGGCGGCGTCCTTCATCACGTCGCGGTCCGCCGCGAGCGCGATGGCGTCGCCCCGGCGCCGGTCGAGACGCAACTGCCGTACCGCGGATTTCATTTCGACAAACAGCGCGCGTTGCGCCGGCGCGAGATGCAGCTTCGCCGTTAAGCGATCGGCCGCCTCCGCGATCCGGATCTGGCCATCGTCCGGCGCCGGGCCGAGGTCGGCGGCGGCCGCTGGGCCGACGGCCCGGAAAGCCGCCGGCGCGATCGCCGTCGCCAGCGTTGCCAACGTCAAAATAAGCTTCGTGCGCCACGCAATCATGGCCGACTGGACCTCCGTCGGACTTGTTTGATGGACCCGTGGCGCTCGGCCCCGGTTAAGATTCATTTAGTTCACGCCAGGCGGGATTCGAACCCACGACCTACGGATTAGAAGTCCGTTGCTCTAT
>CAZHPN010000024.1:0-46271 GCA_964534375.1 uncultured bacterium
GGCGAGGACGAATGAGTGGCAAACGTTCTCGTCGATACCAGCTTCTGGATTGCTTTGCTCAAGCAAGACAAACCGGACGATTTTTATAAAGAGGCTAACGAAATCTGGCTCGCGCTGGCTGTCCACCGAGTGATTGTGCCATGGCCTTGTCTTTACGAAACATTGAGCACCAGGTTCGCCGAAAGAAGTGACTCATTCAGGATATTTGAGGAAAAGTTGGATCCCCTCCAATTTGAACGCTTTGACGATCGGGAGTTCCGCGAGCGGGCACTGACCGAGTTTTTTCTGCAGAGAAGCAAAGAAAAAAAGGACCGTTTGAGCCTTACCGATCTTGTGATTCGCGAAATCCTTACCGACCGCTCCGTCGAAATTCACAAACTTGTAACGTTCGACAAAGCGCTCGCTGACTTGCATCGTAACCGACCAGACTTGGAAGTCTGGCCGTAGTAGGGCAATGCGTTCCCGTAAGAAACCACTGCGATTTTTCGCCGTCTGCGCGCCGGGGCTGGAAAAGCCGGCGTGGGCGGAGTTGCGCGCGCTCGGCATCGCGTCGGCGCAGTACGCGGAGGGCGGCGTCGAATTCGCCGGCGATTGGGAAGCGGCGTACCGCGCCAATCTGCACAGCCGGATCGCGAGCCGCATCCTGCTGCGCGTCGGGTCGTTCGCCGCCGAGACTTTCGAGGAATTGCACCGGCAGGCGCGGCGCATCGCCTGGGACGAGTTCTTCGCGCCCAGCGCAGCGGCGGACGCACAGGCGGTGTCGCGCGGGTCGCGGCTGCGGATCAAAAAACGGATCGCCGAAACAACGTATGACGCGATCGCGGACCGGCTCGGCTTCGCGCCCGCGAAATCGTCGGAGGGGCTGTTGGTGCTCGCGCGGCTGGCCGACGACGTGTGCGAACTGTCGGTCGACACCTCCGGCGAGTTATTGCACCGGCGCGGGTACCGGCAAGAGATCGCCCGCGCGCCGCTGCGCGAGACGCTCGCCGCTGGCATCTTGCGGCTGGCCGAGTACGATCCGCGGCGGCCGCTGGCCGACCCGATGTGCGGCTCGGGCGTTTTTGCGGCGGAGGCGGCGTGGCTCGCGACCAACCGCGCGCCGGGCCGCGCACGACCGTTCGCGTTCCTGAAGTTCGCTTCGTTCCAGCCGGAAACCTGGGCGCGGCTGACAGCCGCGGCCGACGCACAGGCCCTGCTGGCGCCGCCGGCGCCGATCGTCGCCTCCGACATCAGCGGCGGCGCGGTCGCGGCGGCGCGCGGCAATCTGGCGCGCGCCGGGCTGGCCGACGTTGTTGCCGTGGCCGAGCAGGATATCGCCGCGGCCGAACCGCCGCCCGGGCCGGGGCTCGTCGTGCTGAACCCGCCGTACGGCGGCCGCGTCGGCGCGAACCAGGGGTTGGAGGCGCTGTACGCTCGCATCGGCGAGGCCCTGCGCGGGCGCTATCGCGGCTGGAAATTCGCCATTCTCGCCGAAAACGAACGGCTTTTCCGGCAGACGCGTCTCGCGGAAACTGCGCGCCATCGCCTGCTGAACGGCGGCAAGAAGGTGACGTTGTTCGTTGGCGCCGTGCGCTAGGCGGAACGCGCGCGGGGTGGATTTGCCGGGCGCCCGACCTCATATTTCAGGGGCGGCGGCGCGGCGTCTCGGCGCGATTGACCCGCCGGAACTGCCTGTGCTACGAAGTTGCGAACCCATCACCGCGGAGCGAAAAATGACCGACCCCGCTCTCGAACCGACGAAATCCAAGACGGAGACCTGGACCGCGAAATTGCAAGCGTTGGCGGCCAAGGTGCCCGGGCTGACCGAGTTCCAAAACCGCGACAAGTTGCGCGAGCAGGACAAGGCGTTGCGCGACCACACGGTGAAGAAGATCGAGGAGGTGAAGACCGGCGTCGCCGCGATCAAGAACGCCTTGCTGGATCGGATGCTCCTCGGGCCTCTGCCCGCGTTCGATCGGCTGTCGCAGCAGCTCGATCGGCTGCGCGATAAGCACCGGTATGCCGCGCGTGGTTATTCGGGCGCGTTTGACCCGAACCAGATTCTCGATCCGGAACTGCAAAAACTGTACGAGACGGATCTCGCGATCCTCGAACACACCGACGCGCTGGCGAAAAGCTGCGCCGCGGCGAGCGGCGGCGAGATCACCGAGGCGTCGGCGAACGCCGCGCTGGCGTCGCTGAAAACGGAAATCGGCGCGCTGGCGCAACTGATCGACAACCGCGACGAAACGGTCCGGAAGATCGGACTGTAGGAGGCCCCATGGCGTTTTTCGAAGTCATCGAATATCAGGATGCGACCGGCCAGGAACTTTGCCACAAGGTGCCGGAGCAGGGCAGCGGCGAAACGCGCCTCGGCAGCCAGTTGGTCGTGCGCGAATATCAGCAGGCGGTCTTTTTCCGCGACGGCAAGGGCCTCGATGTGCTTGGGCCGGGGCGGCATACGCTGACGACCGAGAACGTGCCGATCCTGACGCGGCTGGTGGGGTTGACGTTCAAAGACCACAAGAGCCCGTTTCGCACCGAAGTTGTCTTCGTCAACCAGAACGTGTTCACCGATCTCAAATGGGGCACGAAGGAACCGGTGCCGTTCAAGGACACCGAACTCGGTTACGTGCAATTGCGGGCCTTCGGCAATTTCACGTTGCGGGTGAAAGACACGTTGCTGTTCGTCAACACGATCGTCGGCGGCCGCGGGCGCTTTGCGACGACCGACATCGTCAATTTCCTGCGCGATGTCATTATTTCGCGCCTCAACGATCTGCTCGGCGAGACGCTGAAGACCGTTTTCGAATTGGCGGCGAAATACGACGCCCTGGCGGTCGCCGCGAAATCCCGGACGGCCGACGATTTCGCCAAATACGGCATCGAACTCGTCGACTTCTACATCAACGCCATCACGCCGCCGGAAGAGGTCCAGCAGGCGATCAACGAACGCTCGAGCATGGGCGCCATCGGCGACATGGGCAAATACGCCCAATACCAATCGGCCAAGGCGATGCGCGAGGCGGCGAGCAATCCCGGCGGCGCCGGCGGCATGATGGGCGCCGGCCTCGGCGCCGGCATGGGCATGGCCATGGCGCAGGCGATGCAAGCTGCGACGGCGAACCAGGCGCAGCAACCACAAGCGCCGGCCGCCCCGGCGGCGGCCCCCGCGGCGCCCGCGGCGCCGGCGGCCCCGAGCCCGACCGAGCGTTTGCAGAAACTCAAGGGCTTGTTCGACCAGGGGTTGATCACCAAAGAGGAATACGACGCCAAACGCCAGTCGATCATCGCTGAGTTGTAAAATCGCCGGCGACGGCTCGCCGTCGCGCCGGCCTCGCCAAATCCGCGTTTTTTCGGCCTTGTCGCCGCCGGGGAAGCACTATAAAAGAGATCAGAAATCAACTGCCGCCGACGGAGACAAGATGCCCGGCAAGACCGAAGAAAATGCAACGCTGAAAAGAACCGTGCGCGAGTTGACCGCCAAGGTCGAACATCTGGATCAAAAGTTGTTCGACATGAGCACGCTGCTGCAGGCCAACAAGGCCTTCGACAACATCCTGGAAGAGCGGGAACTGGGCGCGGTTTTCGCCAGCATCGTTCACGAGCGTTTCGGCGTCGAATCGTACGCGCTGTTTGCGTTCGACGAAGACGGCGCGACATTTCGCCTCACGCGCAGCCTCGGCCTGCCGGCGGATGTGCCGCCCGATTTTTCGTTTCCACGGCAAGAGGGCTTGCTCTGGCAGGCGGCGCTGCAAGGCGAACCGTTTTCGGTCATCGACCAGCGCGGCCGGCCGCGTTTTCGCGTGGTGTTCGAAAAATTCGGCCTCGAAAAATTGGGCGCGGTGCTCTTCGTGCCGCTGGCGCAAATGGGCCGGGTGCTCGGCCTGCTGGCGGTCGGCCCCAAGGCGACCGGCGAGGCCTTTACCGAAACCGACGTCCGGTTCTTATCGATTCTCGCGGCCCATGCGGCGGTCAGCTTCAACACGACGCGGGTCTACGAAAAGAGTCAGCGCGATAAGTCGAACCTCGACAAGACGGTGAAAAACCTGTCGATTCTGTACAACATCGGCCGGGCGATGGTGCACATCACCAACCTGAAAAACCTGTTGAAATTCATTTTGGGCGAGGCGATCAAGACGACCGAAGCGCAGAAGGGCTCGTTGATGCTCTACGACGCCGCCATCAAACGCCTGGTTGTACGGGTGGTCAAGGGCCTGCCGGATGCGCGCGCCGAAGAGGCGATCAACAACGGCGACGTCGAGTGCGCCACGTTTGCGCCGGGGGAGGGCATCGCCGGCCAGGTGTTCCAGACCCTGAAACCGATCGTCGCCAACGCCGCGGAGAAAGACGACCGTTACGCAGAGCGCGACACATCCAACGTCGATTCGATCTTGTGCATCCCGCTGATTGCTTCGGACGAGCCGGTCGGCGTCATCAACATCACGAACAAGAAAACCGGAAAGAAATTCACCGACGAGGACGTCGAGTTGCTCTCCGCTCTGGGCAACCAGGCTGCCGTGGCGATCAACAACGCGACGCTTTACGAGATGGCGATCACCGATGAACTGACGAAGCTCTTCATTCGGCGCTATTTCAACGTGCGGCTGGACACGGAACTGAAGCGTTCGCGCCGTTACGCCCGCAAGATGACGTTGGCGATCGCCGATCTCGACCACTTTAAAGCGGTCAACGATCAGTTCGGCCACCAGGTCGGCGACGCCGTGCTCGCCAAGGTCGCGGAGACGATCAAGAGCAGCGTGCGTGAGATCGACACCGCGGCGCGCTTCGGCGGCGAGGAATTCGCGATTATTTTGCCGGAAACCGATCTCGACGGCGCGATGATCGTCGCCGACCGCGTACGCGACGCCGTGGCCAAACTGGAAATTCCGGGTCTGCCGCGGCGCATCACCATCAGCATCGGTCTGGCGTGCTACCCGGAGCACGCGGAAGACAACGCGGCGGTCATCCGGGCCGCCGACGCCGCGTTGTACGAAGCGAAGCGCCAGGGGCGAAACCGCGTCTGTATTTATTCGGCCCCCGCGGTCGCCGCGCCGGCGGCCCCGGCGGACCCGGCGGCGGCGGACTCGGCGACGAGCGACGCCGTCACCGACGGCCTGGCCCGGGCGCCGCGGCGCTGGACGCCGTACTCTCGTTGACGACGATGTCGTCCGGCGTGTCCCAGCGGCGGTCGGGGCCGCTGCTCTTCAAAATGAACCCACCCGCGGCAGTCTTCGCGTAATCGTAGGCGCAACCCCACTCGTCTTTCAGCGGTACGCGATCGGGCGGCGCCGGCCGGCCGCCGGGCGCCGCGGATGCGGCGACGTCGCGCCAGACGCCGGCCGATTGCAGCGCCGCGGCCATTGCCGGCCAGGGACCGTCGGGCAGCGTGCCGCGGAGAGCACGGTAATCGCGCAGCGCCTGCGCCACGGTTTGCAGCGCGGCGATGGTGTCCGCCCGGCGGGCGGCTTGTTGCGGGACGGCGGCGCGGCGGGCCTGCCAGCCGACGGCCAACGTCGCGGCGCCGCAGGCGCCGACAATCAGCCAGGGGAACAGCCGGCGTTTCGCCTGCCAGCCGAGGGCGCAGGCGGCGACGCACCACAAACCGCCGCCGGCCAGCGCCGGGGCCTCGTTGAAATCGGTGACGGCGAAAACCCAGACCGTCCAGAGCGCCATCGCTGCGAGCGGAGCGACCACCGCGGCGACTTGCAGGACCCGGTTCATTCCGCTTTGGGTTTGGGTTTGAAGATCCGCGACAAGAGGCCGGGCCCTTTGGCCTTCTTCGCCATTTTCCGCAGGAAATGGTCGCCCTTGTTGATGCAACAGTTCTTGTATTTCTCGCCGCTGCCGCAGGGGCAGGGATCGTTGCGGCCGATTTCGAGAACCTCCCGCGGCGAGGTCACCACGCTTTTGCGCAGCGACATGCGCGGACTCATGCGGGTCGTGCGATAACGCATAGGCCATGCTCCTTCAAGACGCATCGCGCCCCGCGTGCGGCGGGGCGACGGACGCCGATCGACCGCTAATATTTAGCGTATTTTCCTTGTTTGTCCATATGCTCGCGAACGAAGTCGATCATGACGCCGAGGTACGAAAGCAGGTTGGGGCATTTGATGTCGGAATCTTTCAGGAAATCGAGCGTGTTTTTGCAGTCGTAGATGACCCGGTGGTCCGTGTACGGAATGCCTTGCTCGGGATTGTGCAGGAGCTTGCCGAGCACCGGCGTCCGAATCAGAATCGTGACCAACGACAGCGGAATCACGCCGAGCATCTTGCCCATGCCGAATTTTTGCCAGACCTCGTCGTAGAACTCGCGGGTGGTCATCGGATCCGGATCGATGACGGCGAACGTCTTGCCGATCGCTTCCGGCTTTTTCGCGATGTGCAGCACCGCGTCCGTGAGAAAATCGACCGGCACGAGGTTGAAGTACGCCCGGCCGGGCCCAAAGCTTGGCAAGCGCAAGCCCTTGAGCGGCTTGAGATAGCCGCGGCGGTCCATGTCGGCGAGGGTGCGAATCAAATAATAGGGGCCGTCGAATTTGTCGGTTTCGCCGGTCTTCGAATCGCCGACGACGACGCTGGGGCGAATGATGATGGTCGGGATTTTGTCCATTTGCGCGCGAACGAGCGTTTCGGCCTCGAATTTGGACGATTCGTAGTGGTTCTTGAAGCCCTGGCCGAAATCGAGATCTTCCTCGAGCACCAGGCCCGTGCGCAGGCCGCTGACATAGCACGTCGAGAAATAAACCAGCTTTTGCAGGTTTTTCATCATGGCGCAAAGATCGAGCACGCGGCGGGCGCCTTCGACGTTGATGTTCCAGGCGAGCTTGTCGTTGACCGCCAGGTCGTACACCGCCGCCAGATGCCAGACTTCGTTGGTTTCTGCGGCCAGCTTCGTGACCGCCTTGGCGTCGAGGCCGAGGCCGTCGACGGAAAGGTCGCCGACGAGATATTCGACATTCGCCTCGATGCCCGGATGGTCGGCCGCGATCGCCGCCACCTCATTTTTCGCCGCTTCGAGAAATTTTTCCTGCACGAGGAATTGAAAGCGGAGGTTCCTGTTCGCCGCGGTCATTTGCCGCACGAGCCGCCGGCCCAGAAATCCGGGGAATCCCGTGAAGAAAATCGATTTCGCGCCGCGGGCGGGCGCCGTTTTCGCCGGCTTCACGGTCTTCACCGCCTTCGCCGCCTTCGCCGCCGGTTTGGCTTTCGCCGCCGCTTTTTTCACCGCCGGTTTCTTCGCCTTCTCCGCCATGGTGTTCCCCTTGTCGAGTCGCAAATCCGTCGACGCAACCGTGTTTTTTCGCTGCACCAGGTTGGAAAACGCTGGTAAATTAGCGCGCCGGCCCGAAGGCTGTCAACCGCGTTGCGCGGACGTGCCGTCGGCGACAAGCGGGCAACAAGCGGGCAACAAGCGGTTGACGGTCCGACCGCGTGCCCCTATTCTCTCAGCGGCTCCGATGGCGGGCCGGACAGGATCCATGGCGCAAAATTCAAAGAAATCGGCAATTGATTCGGGGCGCGCAAGTTCCGGCGGTGACCAAGTCGATCCGCAATCTCACGTGCCGAGCGCCGTCGGACCGCTCGCCGATCCGCAGAAGGACCTGCCGCGCATTGCGAAAGATGCGCGCCTCTGCGCGCTTATCGACGGGGCCGTCCGCCGCCTGCCATCCCTGCATCGACTACGCGTCGGCGACGCCCGCCAAATGGAATTCCTGGCCGACGAAAGCGTGCAACTGGTTCTCACGTCGCCGCCGTATTGGACCTTGAAGGAATATCGCGCGACCCGCGGACAACTCGGCGCGGTCGCGGACTTCGAGACGTTTCTCGACGAACTGGACAAGGTTTGGCGAGCCTGTTTCCGCGCGCTGGCGCCGGGCGGTCGCTTGATTTGCGTCGTCGGCGACGTTTGCCTGTCGCGTCGCCGCAATGGCGGACGCCACACGGTCGTGCCGCTTCACGCGGCGATCCAGGAGCGCTGCCGGCGCCTCGGTTTCGACAATCTGGCGCCGATTATCTGGCACAAAATCGCCAACGCGGCGTACGAGGTCGAAGGCGGTTCCGGGTTTCTGGGGAAGCCGTACGAGCCCAACGCCGTGATCAAGAACGACATCGAATTCATACTTATGCAGCGCAAACCCGGCGGTTATCGCAGCCCCGCGGTGGCCACGCGCGTTTTGAGCGTCATTTCCGAGGACAACCACCGGCGATGGTTCCAACAAATTTGGTCCGGGGTTACCGGCGCTTCGACTCGCGATCATCCGGCGCCGTACCCCATGGAATTGGCCGAGCGTTTGATTCGGATGTTCAGCTTCGTCGGCGACACGGTCCTCGACCCGTTCATGGGCACGGGCACAACCAACGTCGCCGCCTCGCATTGCGGGCGTAACAGCATCGGCGTTGAGATCGACCCGCACTACTTCAAAATGGCGGCGGCGCGGCTGCACAGGGAATCATCCGACCTTTTCGGCCGCGTTAAGATCGAGACCATCGGCGCGGAGGAGTAGGTGAACGACCTCCAGGAGCGGACGGCAAAGGCGGTGCGGTTCTTCTGGCGAACGCGATCTCGCCAGCGAGCGCGGCAAGACGATGCGGGTCGACGCGATCAGGGCAGTCGCAGCGAGGTTACGGGCGGAACCCAAATGGACGGGTTCGTTCGTTTGGTCGAGGATCTCGTCGTCGCTTGCGGAATTCCGCGCGAGGCCGTGTATTGCAAAGAACGAAAAGAACTTCCGGGATTTTTCCGACCGACAAAAGAGTGGGATCTCCTCATCGTACCGAACGGCGAATTGCTGGCGACCGTCGAATTCAAGTCACAGGTCGGTCCATCGTTCGGCAACAACTTCAATAACCGCACCGAGGAAGCGCTGGGCTCGGCGACCGACTTGTGGACAGCCTATCGCGAAGGAGCTTTCCGCGAATCTGTCCGGCCGTGGTTGGGATACTTTATGCTTCTCGAGGAAACAGCGCGCTCGACGTCGCCTGTTGCTGTGAAGGAGCCGCATTTCCCCGTTTTTGACGAGTTTCGCGGCGCGTCGTATGCGGTTCGTTACGAAATCTTATGTCGCAAACTCATGCGCGAGAGATTCTACGACGCCGCCTGCCTACTGCTCTCGGACCGCAAAGGCGGCCTGCGAGGTCGCTTTCGCGAGCCGTCGCGCGAGTTGGCGTTAGCAACTTTCGTCAACTCGTTGACCGCGAAAGCGACCGCCTATTTGAAAAACCAGGAAACGTAGTTTGCGCTCGGGTCGCGGCGTTACGCCGGCAAAATCACGCGCGACACGCCTTCCGCCCAGCGCTCCATTTCGGTCTTGTTCATGAAGTCGCCTTCGCCGGCGTTGACCGTTGTTCTTGCCACGAGCCTCGTCAGCGGGTTCAGCCGGCCGTAGACGATGCGGCCGGCAAAGTAGCCCTCGGCCTTCGGCCGGATGAGCAACCGCACGCCGTCGAAGTAGGATTCGACGGTCCGGCGATTCTCCGGAGTGTCCTTTGCCAGCGTCATGCAAACGAGAAAAATCGCGGTCGGTTTCCGGCTGAGCTCCGCGGCGTTCCGCTTGACGAAATCCAGGTAATCCGTCGTCGGCCGGGCGGCGCGGACGGCGGCGCCGAGCACGAACGCGTCGTATGCGGATATATCCGTGTCCTCATCGACCGGTTTGACGTCGACGAGCACGCCTTTTTCGGCGAGCTTCTGGCCGATGACCAGGGCCGCGTCGGCGGTCGATCCCTGTTTCGACGCGAAAGCGACGAGCACGCGATTGCCGTGGTTCTTGCCATTGGTTTTGCCGTTCGTTTTGCCGTTGGCGCCGCCGAATTTTGCCGCCGGCATCTTGCCACGCGGCTTTTCTCCGCGCACCGCCCAACGGGCCACGGAGCCGAAAAGGACCACAGTCGCGATCAAGGCGCCCAGTCCGTAAAGAATTGCTTGCACCGTCGCATCTCCTCTGATTTCAGCATCTTTGCCTATTTCAAAAACAATAAAACCATAGCGCCCGCCACAAGCAAGGCACTCAGGTTTTTCGACGACGGTCGTTGTTCGGGTTAACGCGCAGTTTCGAGGCAAGCCGGCGATCCGCGAAAACAACAGCAAAAAAAACGCGCCGCATTGCCGCGCTTGCTCCGCCTTGCTGCGGCGCCTATGATCCGTCGTTGAATCGGCGAGAGGAACGACATGGCCAATCAATTCGTTTACACGATGTACAAGCTCAAGAAGGTCGTCGCGGGCACGACCGTGATTCTCGAAGACATTACGCTCGCGTTTTATCCGGGCGCGAAGATCGGCGTGCTCGGCCCTAATGGCGCGGGCAAGAGCTCGCTGCTGAAAATCATGGCCGGCGTCGACAAGGAATTCGACGGCGAGGCCGGCCCGACCGGCGGCGTGCGCGTCGGCTGGCTGCCGCAAGAACCCCAGCTCGACCCGAGCAAGACCGTGCGCGAAAACGTCGAATTGGCCGTGGCCGAAAAGCGCGCGCTGATCACGCGCTTCGAAAAAATCAGCGACAAATTCGCCGAGCCGATGAGCGACGACGAAATGGCCGCGCTCATCGAAGAACAGGGCAAATTGCAGGACGCGATCGACGCCGCCGGCGCGTGGGACCTCGACCGCTTTCTCGAAATCGCGATGGACGCGCTGCGCTGCCCGCCGGGCGATTCGCCGGTGACGCGCCTTTCCGGCGGCGAGATTCGGCGCATCGCGCTGTGCCGCGTGCTGCTGGAAAAGCCCGATCTGCTGCTGCTCGACGAACCGACGAACCACCTCGACGCCGAGTCGGTCGCCTGGCTCGAACGGCATCTGGCCGAATACCCCGGCACGGTCGTCGCCGTCACCCACGACCGCTATTTTCTCGACAACGTCGCCGGCTGGATTCTCGAACTCGACCGTGGCCGCGGCATTCCCTACCAGGGAAATTACACCGGCTGGCTCGACCAAAAACGCCAGCGGCTAGCGGTCGAGGAAAAGCAGGAAACGGCCCGCCAGCGCACGCTGCAACGCGAACTCGAATGGGTGCGGATGGCCCCGCGCGCCCGGCAAGCCAAGGGCAAAGCGCGGCTGACCGCCTTCGAAAGCCTGCTGTCGAAAGAGGCCGACGAGCGCCGATCCACCGCCGAGTTGGTCGTGCCGCCGGGCCCGCGCCTCGGCGATCTGGTCATCGAGGCCCAGGGCCTGAGCAAGGCTTATGACGATCGCGTGCTCTTCGAAAACTTGACGCTCAAAGCGCCGCCGGGGGCGATCGTCGGCATCATTGGGCCGAACGGCGCGGGCAAAACGACGCTGTTTCGGATTTTCACCGGCCAGGAAAAGGCCGACTCGGGCAAACTGGTCATCGGCCCGACGGTCAAGCTCGCCTACGTCGATCAAACGCGCGATGCGCTCGACCCGGAAAAAACCGTATGGCAGGAAATTTCCGGCGGCGAAGACATCCTCGAATTGGGCAAAATGACCCTGCCCTCGCGCGCGTACGTGGCCCGCTTCGCCTTCAAAAAGGCCGATCAGCAAAAGCTGATCAAGCACCTTTCCGGCGGCGAGCGGAACCGCGTGCACCTGGCGAAAATGCTGCGCTCCGGCGGCAACGTGCTGCTGCTCGACGAGCCGACCAACGACCTCGACGTGGACACGCTGCGCGCGCTCGAAGAGGCGATCCTCGATTTCGCCGGCTGCGTCTTCGTGGTCAGCCACGACCGCTGGTTCCTCGATCGCATCGCGACGCACATCCTCGCTTTCGAGGGCGACAGCCACGCCGAATGGTTCGCCGGCAACTACCAGGATTACGAAAAAGACCGCAAGCGCCGCCTGGGCGTCGAGGCCGACCAGCCGCACCGGATCAAATATCGCAAGCTGACGCACTGACCATGCGGCCGGCGGCTGTCGGACCGATAGCGACTATCGATTTTCCGCATTGATCGATTTCTATGGACTCCCCTCCGAACAACGGCGAATGGCGAATGACGAAGGCAGAATTGCCGACGCCGCTCGCCATTCGCCATTCGCCATTCAACATTTCGGTTTGCGCGCCCCAAAAACCTCAGGTTCGCAGCTATCGGTGGGAGCGGGGCGGGGGGCAACCGTTCGACTGTCGTAAGTAGGACTTATAGAACCTATACGACCTATACGACCTATCCGACCTATCGGCCGTGGTGGCGCGCAGCCCCATGTTTCCCATAATTCCCAGAAACTAAAAAGCGCGTCCTCGCCAAGAAAGGGGCGGGGCCCGCCGAAGCGGGCCCCGCATGAGGGACAATCAGGCAGGAATGTGCTTACGCACGCAGACGAAATTCAAAACACCTTCGCCGTCGCGACGACGGTGGCCGTGACGACGAGATGGGTGAATGTCACATTTACCGGTTGTTCGCTGGCGACGACAAATTCGTACAACGGCTGGGCGCCGTCGATCAGCGCGTACACGGTCTGGCGAATCCGGTCGGCGGCGATCGGCGTCATCAGTTGCGCGCCGGTCGCGGTCTCTCCGGGCGCCAGCACGCCGTGCGCGATCAGGTCGGTCGCCGGCTGGAACGGCGGCTGGTTGGCCAGGTAAATGTCCACCTGCGCAAGGCCGACGCCGTTGTTGGTCGCCTCGCCGCCGATCGTTCCGCCCGCGACGTCTTCGACGACGTTGGCGTACCCGGGGACGCCGGCGGGCGCCACGGGCGTCGTTTGGATGTACACCGGCGCCGCGGCGATCTCGACGCCGGCCACGTCAACGCCGTTCGGCCCGCCGCCCTCGACCGCGAGACCCGGGATCAACGAATATTGGCCGTCCATTTGTGCGAAAATCGCCTTGAGATTGCCGTCGACCGCGGCCGCCGACTGATTCATCTGACCGGGGAAGATCGGCGTCGACGTCGCCGACGGCCCCAGCGTGACGGTTCCGATCAACCGCGGGGCGGACGCCGTCGGCCCCTGGGCGGCGGCGAAGACGCCAGCCACCGCCTGGCTCGCGTCTTGATTGCTGAATTGGGCGCGAATGAAAAACTGCACGCCGCCCAAGCCCTCCCGCCCGGCCTCGATCACCGGCGCCAGCGACGCCAGTGACACCGGCGAACCAGCCAACGTGTCCCCGTTGGTCAGGAGGTTTTCATTGAGAACCACCACGGACTGCACGTCCGCCTTCGCCGTGAAGTCGCTCACCGTGTCGCTGACGGTGAACGATTGCCGAGCGTTCCCCGCGACCAATTGATTGAACGCGTTGCAACCCGACAGCGTCGCCGAGGCGGCAAATATGGCTAGAATGGCGGGCAAACGTTTCACGAACAGTCCTCTTGATCCAGAATCCTTGCTTCCAATGCGATTCGCTCGCGAATTTATGTTCCGGCGCGCCGGAGTAATGGGCCCTTGATGCCGCTCCCAAATCGACGACTTAGCCTGCGGGCCAATCCGATTGGCCAGGGGCAACTTCTTGCCCGACTCGCCCTCAGGGGCTCAAACTCACAACCAAAGGTTAAGAATGCCGGAATCACCGGGGCATCGGGCGAAACCCCAAGGCAAACGGAGCAAAACCCTATAGATAGGCGCGAAGCCCGTTGGGGGACGGGCTTCGCCACGAACGGGGGGATGAGGGGGCTGCTGACTGGCTAGAAGATCTTTGCCTCCACCACAAGCGGCACCTGGATGGAGAGGTTGCTGAAAATCAAGCTCAGCGGGTCGTCGCTGACGATCACCATGGCGCCGGTGATCGATTGGCCGTCGATCAGCGTCTGGAAGGCGCTGCTGATCTGCGCGCCGCCGATGTCGGTCATGATTTGCTGGGCGTCGACCACTTCGCCGGGGCCGAGAACCACGTGCGCAACCTGACTGCCGAGGGGATCCGAGGGCGTCGCGTCGTTCATGATGTAGAGGTTCAATTCGGCGGACTGCGTGCCGGTATTCGTCACCGTGCCCACCAGTGTTCCATTCTGAACGTTGACGACGTCCTGCTGGTACTCGGACAGATTGCCGGGCGTGAATGTGCGGGTCTCGTAGTACACCGACTGCGTGGCGATTTGCACGGAATCCATTTCAACGCCGCAGTCGCCCGCGCCTTGCGCCTGGACCGACGGCGTGATGGCGTACTGGTCGTTGACCTGGCGCAGCACGCTCTGAATGTTCTGACTGACCGCCGTAGCGCTCTGGTCCATCTGCCCCGGGCTGTCGATGATAATGTCCTCGCCCGGCTGGAGCGTCAGCGAGGCCAGCAGCGCCGGCGTCGACCCGTCGACGTTCGGCGACGCCAAAAGACTCAGCACGGCCGGCTGGTCGCTTAGATTGTGGAAGTGGCCGAGGACAAAGAACTGCACATTGGCCAAACCTTCGGTGAAAATTTCCATCGATTCGGCGAGCGAGTAGAGATTGGCGACGCCCACCGGCGTCGGCTGGTCCCCGATCACCGTCATGGCAGGCGCGAAGTTGGCGGTTTGCACGACGGTCTGGTCGGTCGTGTCGGCGATCGTGCGGGAGGCCGTGATGGTCTGACGCGTCAGGCCGTTGAGCATGTTCTCGATGGCGCTGCAGCCGGAGAGCACCAGGATCGCGCTTAGCGCGGCGATGATCGTGATGGAGCGTTTCATGGTCGTTTTCCTCCCTACTTCATCGCGGCGGCTTCTGCTTTTTTTCTGGTTCCCGCAGCCCTTCATCGCGATGCCCCTCGTTGAGATCCCCTGAACTACGCTCATCGAATAATTCAAAGGACATGCCAACGTACAACGGTCGGTTATTCGTGGGAAAAACGTTTTAAAACAATAAGTTATGATCTTGACATTGGCGACGGTGAAAACGGGCTGGTTACGAAAAGTAACGGGCAATTTCTTTTTGACGTGCGCAACGGCTTGGTGGCCCCGAATACAACGCATAGCCCGCTCCGGGCAACGATCTTCAGCAATTCATGGCGCCCACCGCGCCGCCAGGCTGGAACGGAGCTTTGCCTGGCGTCCGCCGGTCGGAAAACGCGTGAAACCGGCGGGAAATCGCGCTGGACTTTCAAATCTCGCTGTGGTAAATTCTTACAGTTTATGTATGTCCGGCGACGGATTTTGCGCCGGCAGAGGGGTCTTTAAGGCGGTTAATCGGGGGTTTACGGTTCGATTCCTCAATAATCGGGCGTTGGCCCATGGAGCGTGCACATGCTTATTTTGACCAGGAAGTCCGGCGAAATGATCGCCATCGGAGATGAGATCAAGATCTACATCCAAGAGATTCGCGGCAACCAGGTGAAGATTGGAATCAAGGCGCCAGCGGACGTGACGGTCCATCGCGAGGAAGTCTACCTGCGAATCCAGGAAGAAAACCGCGTTGCGGCCAAAGGCACGCCCGAGCAGTTGCAAGCCGCCGTGGATTTGCTTCGCAATCGCAAAGCCTGAGATTTGCCAGAAGAAGGATGGAAGACAATGACTGACGCGCAAGTTGTGGAAAATGTGGTTGCGGAGACGACCCGTTTCGGAAACGTCGAAACCCCGGCGAACAAGGTGATTCACCTCCTCGGCGGGTTGCTCGGATTCCCCAAATCGCAACGCTTTGTGTTGCTGGACCAGCCGGAGTCGCCGTTCCGCTGGCTGCAATCGCTCGACGAGGGCGGCCTGGCGGTTCCGGTGACCGATCCGAAGGTCTTTTTCCCCGATTACCATATCAAGATCAAACGCGACGAATTGGCGGCCCTGCGCGTCACCAGCGCTGAAGAACTTTTGGTGATGGTGATCCTCAGCCTGCGTCCGGACCCCGCCGAGACGACCGCCAACCTAAAGGGCCCCATCATTATTCACGCCTTGCGGCTGATCGGCCGCCAGGTCGTGCTGAAGGAAGCGCCCTATTCGACCCGCCATCTTCTGTTCCCGGAACTGCGGGCCGAACGGCTGCGCGACCAGTTGATAGAAAAGTAATCCGGCGCTCGCCGGGCCGGCGCGTTCGCCGCCCTTTCGCCGATCGTTTCACTTCGGCGTCGCCGTTGCGATCGGCCGGCGGCTGCACTTCGCCGGGGCCGAATCGTCTGGGGACCGCCATGAATTCACCCGAAAAGCCATCGACGGAACCGGCGCCGCTGCTGCCGCTTCCCGCCGCCGTCGCCGACACGCTCCTGGTCGTGGACGTGGAGCACACCGTCCGCTCGATCGCGAATTGGCCTGCCGGCGCGCCGGGTAAACCGGGCGATTTTATCGGCGGACCGGTGGCGAGTTTCCCCTGGGGCGGTTACGCGGCGGCGGACCGCCTGCCCGCGGCCTTGCGCGAAGCCGTCGCCGAGCGGCGGGCGACGTTCGTGCCGGAATCCGATTTCGCGGCGGCCAACGGCGAGCGTCGGCGATGGAAGGTCGATGTCGTGCCGTCGGCTGACGCCGCCGGCGAGCCGGTGGCGCTGATCCGGATCGCCGACGCGACCGAGCGCGCCTTCTTGTGGACGGCGTTGGCGGCGACGGAACGTCTCGCGGGCGTCGGCCGGCTGGCGGGCGCCGCGGCCCACGAATTCAACAACCTGCTCGGCGGCATCCTCGGTTACGCCGAGTTGGCGCAGACCACGGAAAAGTCCGATGACTACCGCCGGTTGGCCGCGGCGGCGTTCGAAACCGGCGACCGCGGCCGGCTGATCGCCGGCTGCCTGCAGGCGCTGGCGGCCCGTGTCCCCGGCAGCTCGGAAACAATCGCGTTGTCCGACGCGTTGCGCGATCCGCTGACGCTTGTCGAGCGGCGCTTTCGCAAGAAGAACATCGGACTCAGCGCAGACATCGACGCCCAGACGCTGATCGAAACGGACATCGCGAAATTGCAGCAGGCGGTGACGGCCGCGTTGCTGTGCGAGATGGATCGCCTGCCGCCGGACAGGAACGTGACGGTGTGGGCCGGCCGGCAGGACGACGGCAGTCTGCTCGTGCGCATCGCGGACGACGGCGAAATCCTCATGCCGGCTGAAATCGCGTGGCTGCTGGAGCCTTTCGCGGCCGCGGAGTCGCTGGAGTGGGGCGGCGATCCGTGCCGGGCGCCGACCGCGGTAGCGGCGGCGGGGCTCTTGTTGCAGACGATGGGCGGCCGACTTGAACTCCGGCCCGGTCCCGAAGGCGGCGCCGTTTTCAATTTGATGTTGCCGCCGCAGACGATTGTCCTGTAACCGGTCGCGCGCGGGAACTGTTTCATCACAAAAATGAAGGCGACGCGTGCGGACCCGGAATCAGGCTGGTTTTTCGTCAGCGGGCGGCGATTCGTCGGCTTTGTCGGCGGCCTCGATTTCGTCCTTGATCTGCGTCAGGTAGGCCTTTGGCGCGGCGAGCATGACGGCGATCGTGGTCGGCACGGTCAGGAGCATCGCGCCGATCCAGAGCACCGTCGCGATCGGTCCTTTGTCCCGGAACCAGAACGCGCAAGCGGCCGTGACGCCGACGATGCCCGGGTTGACGACAAAGGCGGCCGCAAGCAGCGGATGATGTCGAATAAAGCGGATTTTCAGCAGGAACGCCAGTAACAACAGCGAACCTACCAGGATGCCGACGCCGATCCAGTCCTGTTGCGCCATTCGCCCTCCGGAGCAAAAACCCGGGCAACGCTACACTTCGGATCGCGCCAAGTCAAAGGCGCCGCGGCCGCAAGAAAAAGCCGCCGGCCCCGGGGCGGGGCGGGCGGCCGCGGTTTATCGGACGAAGTTATTGCGCGTTCGGGAAGGCGGCGATCACAAGGGCCTTGTGCACCAATTTGGTGGAAATGCCGATGCCTTCGACGCGCGAATCCAGGATGCCCATGATGTCTTTGGCCACGTGCACTTTCACCACGTTCGGCCCGCCGGAGATTTCCAATTCCGGCGCCATCACTTTCTGGCCGTTGAACATCGTTTCTTTCTCCCCGTTGTACTTGTACGTGCGCTCGATGCGATCGAGGTCCACGACGTCATACAGGCGCAGTTTTTTCGACGCGCCCACCGGCTGAGCGACGGCGGCCGAATAAATGCCCATGACATCGTAGGCGAAGAAGTCGAAATGTCCCCGCTCGATCGTGTGTTTTTTGCCCTCGCGGTCGAACTCCCAGAAATTGCCGGCGGGCTTGCCGATCGTCTTCATGCCGTTCTTGGTCACGGAGCAATGGACCAGCGGATTGCCCGCATCCCCCACCCATTCGACGACTTGCATCTTATTGCTCAAACTGTCGAAGGTCGTCCGGACGGCCTTGATCGCGGGCTTCCCGTCGACCGTGGTCCCCTCGTAGGTCTCGTGCATATAGCCAATGTTCTTGTCGCCCTTGGCGATGATCAGATACCAGAGGTCCTTGCCCTTTTGGAGTTCCTGGTACGGTCCGGCGAACGCGAGCGCGGCGACGGAAATCGCCGCCAACGCCGCCAGAGCCAGGGCCAGCGTCAACTTGAACTTCATACTGCGACTCCTTTTTCTCGTTGCGTCGATGCGGCGCCCTCGCCAAACCCGGCGCTCGGCAGGCCGCGAATTCTACTTGAAATAATAAGTCTAACTTTTTCCCGTGCGCAACTCCAGCCGCCCCGCGTCAAAATTCGGATCCCGGCGCCCGCCGTTCGCGGATTAGCCCGACAAAGGGCGTGACAGCGCGCCGAAGCCGACGCTACAATCCAACGGGCGGGAGCCGCCCAACCAATCGGGAGTCAAGCCGTGGACACGCGCCCACGTTCGGGAGGCGCCGATGACATCCGCGCCGGCGCTGGCGGCGGACTCGGCCGCGCCGCGCCTGAACGCTGGCGCGCCGCACTGAGGCGGCGGACGCCGTTTCTCTTTGTGGTCGCGCTGGCGGCGTTCCTCAGGCTTTGGCGTCCCGACCTGATCGAATTCAAAGGCGATGAGGCCTTGTACCTGGGCGCCGTGGCGAGCGCGGTCGCGGGCGGCGCCCAGCCGACGCTGGGCATCGTCTCGTCGGTGGGCGTGCACCAGGGGCCGCTTTTTATTTACCTGCTCGAACTGCCGTACGCGTTAGGCCATGACCCACGCTGGGTCACGGCGTTCGTGGCCTTGACCAACGTCCTGGCCGTGGCCCTGACCTATCTTCTCGCCGAGCGACTCTTCGGGCGCCGGGCCGCTTTCGTCGCGGGAATCGCGTTTGCGGTCTGTCCGTGGGCCGTAATTTTTTCCCGCAAGATCCGGCATTTCTTCGTGCTGCCGTGCGTCGTCGCGCCCCTGCTCCTGGCGCTGCGCCGCGTGGCGGAACGGCCGCAGTCGCCGGCCGTCGCCGCAGTCCCGGTGCTGTTGTGCGCGGCGTGGCAGTTTCACTACTCGGCCTACGCGGCGATCGCCGCCGCGATCGTCTTTCTCGCCGTGCAGCCGGGGTTCCGGCGCATCTCCTGGCGCTGGCTCGGCGCCGGCGCGCTGGGCGCCGCCGTTTTGGCTGGTCCGTATCTCGGGCATTTGGCAAGAACCGGATTCGCCGACGTGAGCGGCACAGCGGCCTTGGTGATCGGCGCGAAGCCCGATTCGTTCGGCGCCGCGTCGCCGGCGGAGGTGTTTCGCGTGGCCGCGCAAAGCGCCGCCGGTTCGGACGTGCGGTTCTGGCTCGGCGACGCGAGCGACGCGTTTGCCGCGACCCATTGGCTCGCGGCGCGGCTGGGCGTGATCGCGAGCGTCCTGGCCTGGACGCTCATGGCGATCGGCGCGGCCGTTTTGGTGATTCGCCTGGCGAGCGACTGGCGCCGAAAATCCCAGGGGCGGCTTCCGGGGGGCGCCATCGACCCGGCGCCGTTGCTGGTTTTGATCTGGATCGCGGCCGCGCCGCTGGCCTATTTGCTCGCACGGCTGCACGTCGAATCCCATTACTTCATTGTCAGTTACCCGGCGCCTTTTTTGCTCCTCGCCGCGGGAGCCGAAGGCCTTTTTTCGCTCGTCGCCGTTCTCCCAAACCCGCTGAAGCAGGGATGGCGGGCCGCGGTCGGGCTGGCGGTCGCCGGCGTTGTGGTCGGGCAATCTCTGTTTCTCCTGGGCTTCTTTTCCTTCCTGGGCGAGAACGGCGGCGCGCCCGGCGACTACGGCGTCATTTATCGCCACAAGGCGGCCGCGGTCGACTTTATCGCGTCGCGGACGCCGGCCGGCGCCAACCCTTCCGTAACGACGGCCAGCGGCGACGGCATGGCGTATCTGATCGCGGCGCGGTTTCGGGAGCGCAATGCATCCCGGCGTTTTGTCGCGCCCGACCCGGCGGCGGCCTCACTGGCGCCGGTTTTTACGGTTTATGACGATTGGCGCACGCACGCCGACTTGACCTGCCGCGAGCGGCGCGATTTTGGGCCGTTGATCGTGTGTCAGCAATGAACGGCAACCGCGCGATCATCGCCGGCGCGGGCGATTCATGATCTCGGCAAGCGTTCCCGCCGGGCGGCGTGCGCGTTGGCGGCGTTCGTTGCCGTTGCTGATCGTGATCACGGTCGCCGCGTTTCTTCGCCTGTCGCATCTCGATCTCATCGAGTTCAAGAGCGACGAAGCGACCGCCTTCAACTTAACCGAGGATTTCGCTCGCTCCGGCGCCGTCCCCGCGACAGGGATGGGTTCTTCGACCGGCGTGACGAACGGCCCAATGTTGATTTACCTCCTGCGCGCGGCGTTCGTTTTCGGCCGCGACCCGCGCTGGCTCAGCGCCTTTGTCGCGCTCACCAATGTGCTGGCGACCGTGCTCACATATTATCTGGTCGCGGGGTGGATGGGTCGCCGGGCCGGCTTTGTCGCCGCCGTCGCGCTCGCCGTGTCGCCGTGGGCCGTGCTTTTTTCTCGGAAGATCTGGGCGCAGGACTTGCTGCTAATCTTCGTCGTTTTGCTCCTCCTCGCGCTCGACCGAGCCGCCCGGCGCGATCGATCGCGGACCGTCGCGGCGGTCCCGATTTTGCTGAGCGTGCTGTGGCAATTGCACTACCTGGCGTACGCCGTATTCGTCGCGACAGCGCTGACGCTTCCCGTATCGCCCGGCGTGCGGCGACTCTCCTGGCGCTGGCTCGGATGCGGGGCGGCAATCGGCGCGGCGATCGCGGAGCCGTTTCTTCATCACCTGTATGTCTCCGGCTTCGCCGACGTCGGCCGCACGGCCGCATTTCTGCACGAAACCGCGGCCGGCAGGCACGAACCGTCGTCCGCGGCCGACATTGTTCGCGTTGCGGCCGTGGTCGCCGGCGGCCGCAACCTCGAGGCGTCCTTCGGCGCTTCGTTTGCTCCGTTCCTGGCGGCCCATCCCTGCGCCGCGCACGCCGCAGGTTTCGCCCAAGTCGCGATGTGGGCGCTGATCGTCTTCGGCGCGTTGCTTTTGGCGGTGCGCGTCGTTTGGCCGCGGATTCTGGGGTTTTCGCCAAACGTCGATGGGCGCGACGTGACGCCTTGGCTGGCGGCGATCTGGATCGCTGGGCCGGCGCTGGTTTGTTGCGCTTTTCACCTGCATGTGGCGCCATGTTATTTTATTGTGACGTTTCCGTTGCTGTTTGCGCTGTTCGCCGCCGGCGCCGAAGGTCTGTTTGCCGCCGCGCGTCGTGCGCCGTACGGGTGCGCCCGCGCCGCGCAAGCGACCGTTTGGCTCGCCATCGCCGCGGTCGCGATCGGGCAAATCGTTTTTGTACTCGGGTGCTTTTCGTTCCTGGACGGCAACGGCGGCGCGCGCGGCGATTACGGGGTCACCTATCGTCACAAGGCCGCCGCGGCGCGATTTATCGTTTCGCAATCCACGCCGGGCCGGCCGCCCTCGTTCGCATTGCGCGGTTTTGGCGGCGAAGGAATAGGCTGCCTGATCGACCTCGAATCAAGGAAACTCGCGCTGGGGCGTTCTTCGAGCGATGGTTCCATTCCGCCGCCGGAGACCTCGCCGGTTTTCGAGATTTACGACCGGTTCGCCGACGGCCTTCCTGTCGATCCGCCGTGTTCGGCGCGGCGGGATTTCGGTCCATTGATCGTTTGTCGGAAATAGCGGCGCTCTCCCTCCGATGATTCGCTGTCGGACTGTCTTGTCCCTCCGAAGCGCATGCGGTAAATTGACCATCCAACTACCATCCGAATCGGGGTCAGAATGGCGTCGACGGGCAGAGAATTTTTCGCGGGCGTCGACATCGGCAGCCTGACGACGGAGACCGTCATCATCGGGCGCGGCGGCGCGGTCGCGGCGGCGAACGTCATCCTGACCGGCGCGAGCAGCGTCAAAGCGGCGAACGCCAGTTTCGAAAAGGCGCTGGCCGACGCCGGGCTGGCGGCGCACGACATCGCGGTCTGCGTCGCCACCGGTTACGGCCGCGGGAAGGCCCCGTTCGCCGATACGCGCATCACCGAAATCACCTGCCACGCCAAGGGCGCGTATGTGCTCTTTCCCGACGTGAAGACCGTCGTCGACATCGGCGGCCAGGATTCCAAAGTCATTCGCATCGGCCACGCCGGCGGCGTCGCGGATTTCGTGATGAACGACAAGTGCGCCGCGGGCACCGGCCGCTTTCTCGAAGTGATGGCCCGCACGCTGGAGGTGGACCTCGACGAACTCGGGCCGCTGGCGTTGCAATCCGACGCCGACCTCAAAGTCTCGTCGATGTGCACGGTGTTCGCCGAAAGCGAAGTCGTCAGCCTGATCGGCGAGGGCGTCGGCGCCGCGCGCATCGCCTGGGGCGTCTGCCGCTCGGTGGCCGATCGCACGGCGAGCCTGGCCGAACGCGTCGGCGCCGCGGCGCCGGCGGTAATGACCGGCGGCGTCGCGAAAAACCCGGGGATGGTCCGGGCGCTGGAAAAACGCCTGGGGTTCGCCTTGATCTTGCCGGCCGAACCGCAAATCGTCGGCGCCCTGGGCGCCGCGCACCTGGCGCTCGCGCGAGGCATTGCCGAGGAAGCATGAACGACGGCTACGAACAAACCGTCGAACGCCTGTTTGCGTTGCAACGCTTCGGCATGAAGCTGGAGTTGACGAACATCCGCCGGTTGTTGTCGCTGCTCGGCAACCCGCAGCCGGGCCATCGCACCGTGATCGTCGGCGGGACCAACGGCAAGGGTTCGGTCTGCGCCATGCTGGCGGCGATCGGACGGGCGGCGGGCCGGCGGACCGGCCTGTTCACCAGCCCGCACCTGGTCAGTTTCACCGAACGAATCCAGATCGACGGCGACCGCATCAGTCGCAGCGAGGTCGTGGAACTGGGGCGCCTGCTGTGGAACGTCCTCGAACCGCACCGTCGCCCGGGCGAACCGGAGCCGATCACCTATTTCGAGATGCTCACGGCGATGGCCGCGTTCCATTTCTATCGCCGCAACGTGGAACTGGCGGTCATGGAGGTCGGCCTCGGCGGGCGGCTGGACGCGGTCAACGCGCTGCCGCGCGACGCGGTCGTCCTCACCGATTTGTCGATCGATCACGAGGAGCACCTCGGCCGCACGCTGGCGAGCATCGTCGAAGAAAAAACTGCGTTGTTCCGCGCCGACGCGCCGGCGATCGCCTCGGGCGGCGTCGACGACGCGGCCGAGTTGATCGTGGCGCAGGTCGCCAAAATCGGCTGCCCGTTGGCCATGCTCGACCGCGATTTCCGCTATGTGGCGAAAAACGGTCGCCTCGATTTGATCGTCGACGATCGCCGCTGGATCGATCTGCCCGTGCCGTTTGCGGGTCCGCATCAATTTCGCAACACGGCGACGGCGGTGCGCGCCGCGCTCGCTCTGGGCATTGACGACGCGGAAACGATTCGGCGCGGCCTGGACGCCGCCGTCTGGCCGGCGCGGCTGGAATTGCGGCCGGGCGAGCCGACCTGGCTGCTCGATTGCGCCCACAACCCCGGCGGGGCGCGCGCGTTGGCCGCCGCATTGACGCCGCATCGGCCGACCGTGTGGCTGGTGACGGCGATGGGCGACAAAGATCTCAACGGCATCGCCGCGCCGCTGGCGCCGCTGGTCGATCGCGTCGTCTGCACGACGCTCGACATGGCGCGCGCGCTGCCGGCCGCGAAAGTCGCGGATTTCGTGCGCCCGTACAATCCGCGGGTCGACGTCGAGTCCGATCCGGACCGCGCGATGGATCTCGCCGCGTCGTTGGCCGGGCCGGCTGGCCGGGTGCTGGTCGCCGGCAGCATTTATCTGGTGGGTCGCGTGCGCGGACGGCTGACCGGCGAAACCGGCCCATGAAGCGTGCGGCGCTTCTGGCGATCCTGACGTTGTTGCTGCCGTTCCGCGTTTGGGCGCAAGACGCCGCGGCCCCCGGCGACGCGGGCGGCGTCACGCCGGCGCCGGCCCCGGCGACGGTCACGCCGGTGATGGGCGGGTTGATCAAGCCCAATATTCCGATGGCCCTGGAAGCCGACCAGATCGATTTCGACGACGCGCACAAGACCTATCACGCTCACGGCGCGGTGAAACTCCGCCAGGGCGACAACATTGTCACCGCCGACCACATGACGTACGACGCGGGCAGGAATCTGATTGTCGCCGACGGCGGGGTCACCTTCACGACGGCGCAGGGCGAGATGAAAGCCGACGCCTTTGAATTGCAGGTGGACGCGCAGACCGCGGTGATGGCCCGCGCGTCTTTCATCGCACGGCAACCGACGGCGACGTATTACCTGCGCGGCAGCCGGATCGAAAAGGTCGGCCCGAATCGCTACCTGATCGACAACGGCTCTTATTCGACCTGCGATTGCGGCGCGGACGAGGCGGACTGGCTGGTGCAGGCCGAGTACATCGACGTGACGTTTGACGGCTACGCGTACGTCGAACGCGCGCGCGTCTTCCTGCGCGGCCTGCCGGTCGCCTATCTGCCGATTGGCGTGTTCCCCGCACTGGTCAACCGCACGACGGGCTTTCTGTCGCCGACGATCGGGCACGTCAGTTACGCCGGCTTTGTGGTCGACGCCCCGTATTATTGGAACATTTCGCCGCACTCCGACGCGACCTTCGACCCGGATTATATGTCGAGCCGCGGAACGAAACTCGGCGCGCAATACCGTTACATGATCGACAAGCGGTCTTACGGCGAATTCGACGGCGACGCGATTCAGGACGCCGAATACGGAAATAAGACGCGGTGGACGGCCAATTTCACCGAGCAGTTCAACCCGGTCGGGCAGCTCTATTTACGCAGCCAAGTCAATCTCGTTTCCGACAAGGATTACGTCAACGACTATCCGCACGACGTCCCGGGCCTCTACGCCCGCTACCTGCGCAGCGACATGATCGCCAACAACCTCTGGCAGAACTACGACGTCAACGTCGACGCGCAACACTGGATCGACCTGTCCGTCGACGACAACAGCTCCACCTGGCAGCGCTACCCGGACGTCCAGTTCGACTCCATCTCCCAACGGATCGGGCCGGTTCCCGTGTATTGGAATCTGCACGCCGCGGCGGACAATTTCTACCGCATAAAACCGTCGCCGACCGATATCGCCGCCGACCTGGCCGACGGCAATTCGCGCCCCTTCTATTATCTGAGCCAGGGCCAACGCGTGCGCCTTACGCCGGAATTGCACGCGCCGATCAATTTCGACCAGGTCGCAACCGTGACGCCCTACGTCACCGGCTCCGGCGTGTTTTACAACCTCGCGGAGCGCGAGAACGAGCGCAATCCGGCGAAACTGTACGACGAGGCCGGCGCCGTCGCCTACACGCGCTTCGAACGCGTCTTTCCGGTCGACTTTCTGGAAATGCGCGGGCTGAAACACCAGATCGAGCCGTGGGTCCAATATCAATACGGCAAAGATCCGAGCCGCGATCCGCTGCCGGTTTTCGACCCGACCGATCAGCCCGTTGGCGTGGCGAAGGCGACGTACGGCGTGACCAACCGCCTCTGGATGAAGCTGTTCAACCCGACGGACAACAGCTACGGCACGTTCAAATTGATCGATTTTCGCGTGTATCACGGCTACGACTTCCACGAAGCCGATCGCCGGCTCGACCCGACGAACCCGAACGACCATCACCGGCCGTGGATGCCCGTGCAGGCGGAACTGGATGCGGAAGGCGCGCTCGGCGGCGGTTACCTCGACAAATTCACGGTCCGCAGCGACGCCGCCTACGACGAATATTCCCACACGATGTCGGGCTTCGACATTCTCGGGTCGTTGACCAGCAGGCGGCAGGATTTCGTCTCGCTCGAGTACCGGTTTCACCGCAACACGTACGGCCAGCCGAGCATCAATTACTTCTCCAACAACTCGGTCAACGCCTACGAGCCGGCCGCCGGCGGCGCCTTCGGCGCGCCCGACATCAATTACATCACGGGCAACGTCCACTACACGATCGTCGATTTCATCAGCGTCGATTACCTGACCCGGTACAGCTTCATCAACAGCTACTTCGTGGAGTCCCGCTACGCGATCGAACTGCACAGCTTCGAGAAGTGCTTCGACGTGATCATCGCCTACGACACGCGCACGCTGCCCCACCCGGCGACGAGCCTGCAGATCACGTTCAATCTGACCGGGATGATCAAGGCGACGACGACGTTTTGACCGAGCCTCCAAGTGGCCATGGTCCCAGAGAAAAGGCGGGCCGTGCTTGGCGCTCCGGCCCGATAGCTGCGGTATTAAATCTGGAAACGATGAGTAGTATGAAATAATTAATAATACATTCGGCGAACGCTTTCCAATGTGTCTTGCTGTAAACTTGTATTTATAAATCAATATTTTAGCAATAGAAGGCGCGAAGAAAAGTATGTCTGAAATATTTCGCGATGAACTTCTGTTTCAATTAAAAATACGAAAAAATTCAGAAACTGCTTGCGAAAACCGAGCGCGCAACTTATAAAGGTCGAGAGAAGTTACACGAAAAATGGAGATCGTAAGAAAACCCGATCTCCTGCTGTCATTGGCGGCGGCAAGGCGCGTTGGGATGCGAAGACGCCCGCGCAGCAGGCCCGCCGCACGGCAACGGTGCACGAAAATCAACCCTACATCTGCCGATGCGCCGGGGCTCGCAGGCCGGCCGTTCGCATCGAGCCGTCGAGGGGAAGCATGTTCAAGAATCTGAGCGTGAAATTCAAGTTGTTGCTGGTTGTCGAGTTGTTCGCCGTGGTTTTTTTGATCTTCGGTTGGTACGCCTTCGACACGATCAATCTGGTGAAGGTCGGCGGCAAGATCTTCAGCAAGATCGGGCAGGGCGAGAACCTGATCGCGGACCTGTCCTCTCCCACCCTGTACGTGCTGGAGTCGTATTTCAACGCCGTGCAACTGTCGGAAACGAACGATCCGGCGGAAATTCAAACGCTGGTCGACCGGGGCCGCGCGCTGGCCGAACGGTTCGAGGCGCGGCGGCAGCATTGGGAGAAACAGGATCTGTCGCCGGAAATGCGCAGCCTGATCGGCGGGCCGATTGCCGAGCACGCGCGAAAGTTCTTCGATATCTTCAATCAGGAACTCGTACCGGCGGTGCAGGCGCAAAAGGAAGATCGCGCCCGCGACACCTTGCGCGGACCGCTGAAAACCGAATTCGAGGCCCATCGCCGCAGCATTGCCGAACTGCTGAAGTTGGCGGAAGAGGTCAGCAAACAGAACGAACAGGAGGCCGGGGCGATCATCGACCGCCGCCGGATCGTCTTCTTCAGCCTGGGCATCGGCGCCTTTCTGTTCGCGCTGTTCAGCGTCGCGTTTCCCGTGTCGCGGGCGATTTCCAAGCCGTTGAAGGAAATCGAATCCGCCGCCAAGAAAATCGCGATGGGCGATTTGGATTGCAACGTGGAATACCGGTCGGCGGACGAACTGGGCAGCCTGGTCGAATCGTTCCGGAACACGATCCAGTACATCCAGAAAGCCGCGGGCATCGCCGACGCCTTGAGCCAGGGCGACCTGACCGTGAACGTGACGCCGCAGTCGGAACGCGACGTGCTCAATCGGTCGCTGCAAACGATGACCGCCAGTCTGCATTCGCTGATCGGCAAGATCACCCAGTCGAGCATCCAGCTCATGTCGACGGCCACCGAAATCACCGCGACGGCGAAACAGCAGGAAATGACCGTCGCCGACTACGGCGCCTCGGCCAACGAGATCGCCGCCGCCGTGAAGGAAATCTCAGCGACGGCCCAGCAGCTCACCAAGACGATGGATCAGGTGACCGAGGTCGCCGGCAACACCGCGAACCTGGCCGACACGGGCCGGACCAACGTGGGCGCGCTGGAAACCGCGATGCGCCTGTTGACCGAAGCGACGGGTTCGATTTCGGCGCAACTCTCGACGATCAGTGAGAAGGCCCACAACATCAATCTCGTAATCACGACCATCACCAAGGTCGCCGACCAAACGAACCTGCTGTCGATCAACGCCGCAATCGAAGCGGAAAAGGCTGGCGAATACGGTGTGGGTTTCCTGGTCGTCGCGCGCGAGATCCGGCGGCTGGCCGACCAGACGGCGGTGGCGACCTTGGACATCGAGGAGACGGTAAAGCAGATGCAGTCTGCCGTTTCGTCCGGCGTTATGGAGATGGACAAATTCACGCAGCAAGTGCGGCAAGAGGTCGAGGAAGTGCACCGGGTCAGTTCGCACTTCACGCAGATTTTCGACAGCGTGCACGGCGTCATCGAGCAGTTCCTGACCGTCAACGAGGGCATGCGGTCGCAGTCGCTCGGCGCCCAGCAGATCAGCCAGGCGATGATCCAGTTCAGCGACGGCGTTCGCCAAACGGCGGCGTCGCTCAAGGAATTCAATATGTCGACGGACCACATGCGCGACGCGGTCAAAGGGCTGCGCGAGGAACTCTCGCGATTCTGCGTCGGCGCCTGAGGCGGCGAATGCTCGTCCTGTATTTCGCCATCGGGCCGCAACGCTGCGCGATCGAAAGCCGGGTGGTGATCGAGGTGACGCCGCGGGTGCAACTCGCCGCGGCGGCGCTGGCGCCCGCGCACGTCGCCGGGTTCTTCAACTTCCGCGGCGCGATCGTGCCGGTGATCGACCTGTGCCGGCTGTTTCTCGAGCGGCCGTGCCGCGACGCGTTCAGCACGCGCATCGTCGTGGTTCGCTACCCCGAGGCAAACGGCTGCGGGCGGCCGCTCGGTTTGCTGGCGGAAGGCGTGGTTTCGACAGGCAAGATCAACCCGACGAAGTTGAAGGACGCGGGGCTGGCAATTCCCAACGCGCCGTTCCTGGGCCAGGTGCACGCGCAGGAGCAGGCCATCGTCCAGTTCGTGCGCGTCGAGCAGTTGTTGACCGCGGAATTGAAAAGCATCCTCTTTCAGGATCGGCCATGAACACGGCGGCGATCGAAAGTTTGCTCCGGCGCGAGATCGGGTTGGACATCGACTCGATCGGCGTAATCTGCTGCGAGACAGCCGTCCGCGCCCGTCTGGCGGCGCTGGGCGTCGCCGACGCCGACCGCTATCCGGAGATCCTCGCGGCGTCGCGGGAGGAACTGGACCGCTTCATCGACGAAATCACAGTGCCGGAGACGTGGTTTCTGCGCAACGTCGAACAGTTCAACCACTTGACAAGCTACGCCATTGGCGAATTCCTGCCGGCGGGCCTCAACCGCCCGTTGCGGCTGCTGAGCGTCCCGTGTTCGACCGGCGAAGAGCCGTATTCGATCGCGATCGCGCTGATGGACGCGGGCCTGAACGCGTCGTCGTTCCACGTGGACGCCGTCGACATCAACCAGCGTTCACTGCGCAAAGCGCGCGAGGCGGTCTACGGCGGCGGCTCGTTTCGGGAGCGCGCCCCGCTCTTTCGCGAGCGGTTTTTCATGGGCCTGCCGAACGGCCGGTTCCGGCTGCGCCCCGAGTTCGCGGCGCCGGTCCGGTTCCTCCACGGCAACCTGATTGCGCCGGATTTCCTGCGCGGCGAACCGCCCTACGACGTCGCCTTTTGCCGTAATTTGCTGATTTACCTGGAGCGGCCGGCGCAGGAGGCGGCGCTCGCCGCGCTCCGGCGCGTCGTGTGCAAACACGGGCTGATCTTCGTCGGCCATGCGGAAACCACCGCGCTCGTCGAGAAGAATTTCGAAGCCGTACGGACGCCGCACGCCTTCGCCTACCGCAATGCGCCGCCGGTGCGGCCGACGCCGCTGGCGGAGCGGCGGGCGGCGAGCAAGGTCTCGGTCCGCGCCGGGCCGCTGGCGGGCGGACAGCCGACGGCGACGAGCGCGAGCCCGCCGCCGCCGCACGCGCCGGCGGCCACGCCGGAACTGCCGCGCGCGGCGGTGAGGACCGACGAGCGTGAGGCCCTGCTCGCGCTGGCCGAGTCGCTGGCCGACCAGGGCCGGCTGGCAGAGGCGGAGAACCTCTGCGGGAAGCTGGCGCAAGAGGACCCGATGGAGCCGCACGCGCTGTTCCTGCTGGGGATCATCGCGCGCGCCAAGGGCGATCTGCCGGCCGCCGAAGCCTGCCTGCGGAAAGTGCTCTATCTCGACGCCGCGCACCCGGACGCGCTGCTTCACCTCGCTTTTCTGCTGGAGCGCCAGGGCCAGTTTGACGCGGCGGAACGCTTGCGCGATCGCGGCCGCCGGGCGCGGCACGACGGGAAGGCCACTCCATGACTGAGATCCCGGACGAGCGGCGCAGCGTCCCCTGCTGGCAGGGCATCGGCATCGCCGGCAATCAATCCTGCGCCAAGCTGGGCGAGTTCGTGCATTGCCGCAACTGCCCGACGTACGTCGAGCGGGGGCTGGCGCTGCTGGAACGGCCGGCGCCAGCCGACTATGCGAGCCGCTGGACGGAGATTCTCGCCGCCGAGAAAAGCGCGGAATTGCCCGCCCGGCGGCCGGCGACGGCGTTGGTCTTCCGCATCAACCGGCAATGGCTGGCGCTGCCGGCGGACTGCGTCACGGCAGTGACGCGGCGACTGCCGGTCTGCCCCGTGCCGCATCGTGCGGGCGGTCAACTGCAAGGCTTGGTGAACGTGCAGGGCGTGCTGCGGTTGTGCGTATCGATCCATGACTTTTTCGATGGCGCCGCGGCGCCGCCGGGAGCCGCGGCTGAAGCTGCGGCCGGCCCCTGCATGCTGATGGTCGAAAACGGCGGCGAAAACTGGGTGTTCGGCGTGGACGAAGTGGCCGGCCTGCACGACTATCGGCCGGAAGCGGTGCAGAACACGCCCGTCACGGCGACGAAGACGGCGGACCGGCTGAGCGCCGGCGCTATTCCCTGGCAAAAAGGCATGCTCGGAATTCTCGACGCCGCGAAGTTTTTCGCCGCCTTGCGGAGGATCCTGGCGTGAGCGGCGCGGAGCGGCGGGCAACCTCGATGTTCGATCTTTTCCGCCAGGAGGTGGCCGTCCACGCTGCGGCGCTGGAGCAACAACTTGCCGGGTCCGACCCGGCGACCGCCGCGGCGACCCGGGCGGCCCGTTCGATCCGCGGCGCCGCGCGGCTGGCCGGCGCGAACGCCGCGGCCGATCTGGCGCAGGCCATCGAAGAAGCCTGCGGCCAGGCGGAGACGCGGTCGGCGGCGCTCGGGCCGCCGCAGCGGTCGTTGTTGCAAGAGGCGGTGGCAATGGTGCGGCGCATCGCGGCGGCGAAGGACGAGGAAATTGCCGGCTGGCGCGCCGCCAACGCAACCGATTTCGACCGGCTGCTGGCGGCGCTGCGCCAGACACCGGCGATCGAGCCCGCGCCGGCCCGGAAACCCGAGGCCGCGCCGGCGCCGGCCTGCGAACCCGCCGATACGTCGCTGCTGGGTCTGTTTCTGCAAGAGGTTCGGATGCACGCGGCGGCGCTCGGCGACGGCCTGCTGGCGGTCGAGCGCGAGCCGCAGTCGCTGCCGCTGATCGAGCCGCTGATGCGCGCGGCCCATTCGATCAAAGGCGCCGCGCGCATCCTGGGCATCGGCCCGCTGGTCGAACTGGCGCACGCGATGGAAGACAGCTTCATCGCCGCTCAATCCGGCGCGTTCCCGATCGGTGGCGATTTTATCGACGCCTCGCTGCAGGCCGTCGATTTTTTTCAGGCGCTGGCGCAGACGGGCGAACGCGACGTGCCGCACTGGCTGACGGCGCAATCGGCCGAGTTCTCGCGCCTGGCGCAGCAGATCCGAGATGGCCGGAACGCCGCGACCGCTGCGGCGCCCGCGCCGGCTGCGACGGCCGTGCCGGTCGCGGTGCCCGCGCCGGTCGCGGCGGAGCCACCCCCGCCGAAGCCGGCTCCCGGGCCGGCGCCGGATTCGGCGGCGCCCGACGTACAGGTTGCGGCGGCGAACCTGAGCGGCCTCATGGGCCTGTCGGGCGAAATATTGGTTGAGACCCGGCGTCTGGGGGTGCTCGGCGACGCGTTGCGGCAGGTGCAGGCGCGGCAGCGGCAGCTCGGCGCGCTGCTGGAGGCGGTGGAACACGCGGAAAACGCCGGGCTGGCGGGCCGGCGGCGCGGTCTGTTCCAAGAGGCGCGGCAAAAGGCGGCGGCCTGCGCGCAACTCATCGCCGCTCAGGTGGAAAATTTCGGGCCGGCCGTTTCGCGGCTGGACGATCTGTCCGAGCGCCTGCACGTGCAAGTGCTCGCCAGCCGCATGCGGCCGTTCCGCGACGGCGTGAAGGGTTTCCCGCGGCTGGTCCGCGATTTGGCCCGCGATTTGGGCAAAAAGGTGAAGCTCGAAATTGTCGGGGCGAACGTCGAGGTGGATCGCGACGTGCTGGCGCAGCTCGAGACGCCGTTGAACCACATGCTGCGCAACGCGGTGGACCACGGTCTGGAATCGCCGGAAGAGCGGGGCGCCGCGCGCAAGCCGCTCGAGGGGCGGATCAGCCTCGAGGCGCGCCATCACGCGGGCATGCTGGCGATCACGGTCGCGGACGACGGCCGCGGCATCGACGCCCGGCGCGTGCGGGAAAAGGTCGTCGAAAAAAGGCTGCTGGCGTCGGATGTGGCGAACCGCCTGACCAAGACCGAGTTGTTGTCGTTTCTGTTCTTGCCCGGGTTCACGACGGCGGAAAAGGTGACGCACGTTTCGGGCCGCGGCGTCGGGCTGGACGTGGTGCGCACGATGATCCAGGAACTGCGCGGGTCGGTGCGCGTCACGACGAAGGTGGGCGAGGGCGCCACGTTCCACATCAAACTGCCGCTCAGCCTCTCGGTGATCCGCGTGCTGTTCGTCGAGATCGGCGGGCGGTTGTTCGCGCTGCCGCTGAGCCGGCTGGATCGCATTCTGGCGCTGCCGGCGGAAACGATTCACGTGCTGGAGAACCGGCAATACATCAAGCTGGACGGCCGGAACATCAGCCTCGTCTCGGCGCAGCAGATTCTCGGCACGGCCGAAAACCCGACGCGCCGGGGCACTGTGAACGTGGTCGTCGTCAGCGATCAATCCGACGGCTTTGGCCTCGTGGTCGATCGGTTCGTCGAGACGCGCGACCTGGCCATCCGCCCGCTCGACCCGCGCCTCGGCAAAGTGCACGACATCGCCGCGGCGGCGATCATGGAGAACGGCGAGCCCGTGCTGATCGTCGACGCCGACGATCTGGTGCGTTCGATCGACAATCTGCTCAGCGCCGGCCGATTGAAAAAAATCCAGCCCGCGTTGCACGAGGCGCCGCGGCCCCGCAAGCGCATCCTGGTCGTCGACGACTCGATCACGGTGCGCGAGACGCAACGGCAAGTCCTCGAACACCGCGGCTACGACGTCAAGACCGCGGTAGACGGGGCGGATGCGTGGCACGCGCTGCGGGCCGGCGCGTTCGATCTGGTCGTCTCCGACGTCGATATGCCGGGCATGAACGGGCTCGAACTGGTCAAACTCATCAAAGACGATCCGGCGCGCAAGAAGCTGCCCGTCGTCATCGTTTCCTACAAGGACCGCGAAGAGGATCGCCGGCGCGGGCTGGAAGCCGGCGCCGACTACTATCTAACCAAAGGCAGCTTCCACGACGACACGCTGATCCAGGCGGTCGTCGATTTGATTGGCGAGGCATAAAATTCGAATTGCAATTGTGGACGATTCCGCGTTGGCGCGCGACGGTTTGCGGCGGGTCGTGAAGCTGATGCCGGAACACGAACTGATCTGGATCGCGCGAAACGGCGCTGAGGCCGTGCAAAAGGCGCGGGAAAATCGGCCGGACCTGGTGCTGATGGACCTGATCATGCCCGAGATGGGCGGCGTCGAGGCCACGCGGCTGATCATGACGCACGCGCCGTGCGCGATTTTGCTTGTCACCGCCTCCGCTAACGACCGCTTGTCCACGGTTTACGACGCGATGAGCCATGGCGCGCTCGACGTCGTGACGACCCCGACCCTCGGCTGGGAGGGGCAGCTCGAGGGCGCCAAACCCCTGCTCGCCAAAATCCGCATGATCGCCCGGTTGCTCGGGCTCGCCAATCAAAAGACCGTCCTGCCGGCGCTCCCCGAGAAACGGCCCGCGGCGGACGCGGCGTTGCCGGACGGCGTGCCGCGCGTGATCGCCATCGGCGCCTCGACCGGCGGCCCGCAGGCGCTGGCGGAGTTGCTGGCGCAGGCGCCGCCCGATCTCGCGGCCGCGGTGTTGATCGCGCAGCACGTGGACATGGAATTCGCCGGCGGACTCGCCGCATGGCTGAACGACCGCATTCCGCTGCCGGTCGAATTGGCGCGGGAGGATTGCGCGCCGCAGGCGGGCGCGGTGTATCTCGCCGGCACGCGGGACCACTTGGTGGTCAAGGCCAATCGACGGCTCGGCTACGTCGCGGAGCCGCTCGATTACTACTATCGTCCGTCGGCCGACGAGTTGTTCAAGAGCGTCGCCCGGCACTGGCCGGCGAAGGGCGCCGGCGTCCTACTGACCGGCATGGGGCGCGACGGCGCCGCCGGTCTGCTGGCCCTGCGCGGCAGCGGCTGGCACACGATCGCCCAGAACGAAGCGTCGTGCGTCGTCTACGGCATGCCGAAAGCCGCGGCCCAATGCGGGGCCGCTTGCGAAGTGCTGCCGCTGGACGAGATCGGCCGGTCGCTCTATTCGCGGTTCGTTCGCTTCTAACCTGACGCGGGGAGGATTCCAATGATCGCCGAAGCCGAAATGACCACGGACGCCCGAGGTTTCATGAACGAGCACGCCGTGCGCGTGCTGCTGGTCGACGACCAGCCGCTCGTCGGCGAAACGGTGCGCCGCATGCTGGCGGCGGAGCCAAATCTCGCATTCCGATATCTGGGCGACCCGCTGCAGGCGATGCAGATCGCCGGCGAATTCGCGCCGACAATCATTTTGCAGGATCTCGTCATGCCGCAGATTGACGGCATCACGCTGGTCAAATTTTTTCGCGCCAACCCCGCCACGCGGGACATTCCGATGGTCGTGCTCTCGACGCGCGAGGAGCCGGTCACCAAGGCCGAGGCCTTCGCGGCCGGGGCGAACGATTATCTGATCAAATTGCCCGATCCGCTCGAGATGATCGCCCGCATCAAATATCACTCGCAGAACTACATCACGCTGCTGCAGCGCAACGAGGCTTACCAGGCGCTGGCCGGAGTTGCCCACGACATCAAGAACATCCTTACGGGCATCAAGGGCGGCGCGTTCCTGATCGACGAGGCCCTAGGCGCCAACAATCTGGAGATGCTCAAACCCGGCTGGCAGGTGGTCAAAATCTGCCAGGATCGCATCTTTCAACTCGTCTTCAACATGCTCGACTACAGCAAAGAACGTACGCCCCGGTACGAAACCGTCGATCTCGAAGAAACCCTCGGCAACGTGCGCGACCTGATCGAACTGCGCGGGCGGGACGACGGCGTCGCCGCGGCGCTCGAAATTCACCCCGCCGCCCGGACGGTCGAGGCCGAGGGGCTGAGCGTCCATCGCTGCGTGCTGAATCTGGCGAGCAACGCGCTCGACGCGATTTGCGAGTGCGGGGAGCCGAGCGCCGGCAAAGTGACCATTCGCACCCGCCCCGGCGACGCCGCGGGCTATCTCGCAATCGACGTGCAGGACAACGGGCCGGGGATACCGCCGGAGAAGATCGGCTGCCTGTTTCAGGCGTTCAGCAGCAGCAAGGGCGCGAAGGGGACCGGGCTGGGCCTGGCGGTTTCGAAAAAGATCGCCACCGAGCACCACGGCAGCATTTCCGTGGCCTCGACCGTCGGCGCGGGGACCACGTTCACGATTCATTTGCCGGCGAAGGAACCGCGAGAGGAATAATCGGAAAGGAAGAAGGAAAAAGGAAAAAGGAAAAAATAGCGCAGCGGACGGAGGAAAAAGGGGCGATCACCGTTTAGGAAGGGGGCGCCCGCCGGTCCCAGGTCGCAAACGTGGTGGACTGCCGAGGGCGGCTGCACTCGCAACTCGAGCGAAGCGAACGGCGGTCAGACGTTCGGGCGGGAAAGCGACGGGCGAACCGGGCGGCGCGGGGTCATCAAGCCGGTTTGTGGACGCGGTTGGAGCGAATGCACCGGGTGCAAACGCGTTTCCGCGTGGTGTTGCCCTTGTCGTCGGTGGTGCGGATTTGTTGCAGGTTCGGCAGCCAAATCTTCCGCGACTTATTGTTGGCGTGGCTCACTTGGTGGCCCAGTTGCCGGCCTTTTCCGCAAATTTCGCAAACTCGCGACATAAACTTGTCTCCTGTAGACCCTACTGAAAAATCGGGCGCAAAATATGCCAAAGAAACCGGCGGATTGCAAGCGGCATTTTTTCGCGGGATTTTGGCGGCTACGAAAGCTCTTTGACCAGCAATTGCGCCGCCATCAGGCCCGTGAAGCCTTCGCCTTCCATGCCCAGGCCGGGCAGGGCGCCCTTGCCGGCGTAAAAGACCTCTTTGTGCGGCGTGCGGTTGGGCAGGCAGGCGATGCCGAAGCGGTCTTCCGGGTCGATGGCCGGCGACACAGTCGAGCGGCGGATCGCCTGGTACAACGCAAAGCTTTCGTCGTAGGCGACGAATTCGGTGAAATCGTCGAGGAACGGCGCCAGGTCGCGCAGGTTATTCAGCAACTGGCCGGCCAACCGGCGCGCTTCCGGCGCGGTCAATTCGCCGGATTCGGGCTCGACGACCGTGGTCGCCGCGAGCAGCCGTTTGCCGGCCGGGGCGTAATCGGGGTTGTCGGTCGGGCTGATGCTGACGAAGGCCAGGTTGTCGGAAGACACCGATTTGCTCGGGTCGGTCAGCAGGATGACGTTCTCGCGCATGCCGACCGGCGCGACGCGGCCGTCGATCGCCACGAACAACGTGAACGTGTGCCGGCGCGGCGGCGGCGCCTGCAGCCGTTCGCGGAACGCGCCCTTGAGGCTCTTGGCCGCGAATTTTTCGAGAAACGCGCCGACGTCGGTGCAGACCAGCAGTTTCTTGGCCCGCACGGGCTCCTTGACGCCGCCGAGTTGAATTTCGTTGACGCGGCCGAAGTCGACCGACTCGATCTCCCCGGCCCGTTGCAATTGCCCGCGGTAGCTGCTGATGCGCTCTTTGCAAATGTCTTCGAGTACGCGCAGCCCGCCTTCGACGTTGAAAATGCCCTTGTTGATGTACGAAAAAATAAACGACGCGAAAAACAGGCTCGGATTGTCCGGAAACACCGGCGCGAGAAAATAGTACTGCGCGTCGAGAAACGCGCGCGTCGTCGCCGACAAATGGAAGCTGTCCAGAAATTCGTTGTAATCGAGGCGGATGCCTTCCTTGAAGTCGGCGCCCAGGTCGCTGCACGCCCGGTTGATCCGCCATTTTTCGCGCAGCGTCGCCGGCGGATAGATCATCTGTTCGTGCGTCAGCAGGCGGCGCAGCAGGCTGTTGTAGCGGTCCATTTCGTTGAGCATGTTGAGCAGGCCGCCGGCGTCGGCGCCGAACTCGGAGTGGAGCAGTTTCGTCCATTCCTCGCGCCCCTGCACGATGTCGACCCGCGCCTCGGGCATGGCGACCTGGTAGGCCGGCTGCGCCATCTGGAACCGCTTCTTCTCCAGGAACGGGATGCCGAGCTCCAGGAAAATGTCGCTGAACACCTGCCCCTGGCCGAAGCCGTAAAACAGGCCGGGGAAGGGCCGCAGCGTGTAGCCGTCGCGCTTGACCTGCAGCCGCGCGTTCTCGACGTCGATCACCACGACTTGGAAGCCGCGTTTGACCAGCAACGCCCCTGCGGTCAGGCCCGCGAGTTCGTTCCCGATGATGGCGACGTCGAAGAGCTTGCCGAGCATCGTACCTCAATCAAGATTGCGGAATGCGGATTGCGGAATGCGGATTGCCGAACCCCGAATCCGGAATCCCGCTAAACAAATTCGATGACTTGATCTTCCTTCGCGCTCGGCGCGATCTCGCCGATCAGCCAGGCGCGTTCGCCCATGCCGTTGAGGCGGTGGATCACCGTCTCCGCGTCGTGCCGCGCGCAAATCATCACCAGGCCCACGCCGCAATTGAACGTCCGCAGCATCTCCCAATCTTCGATGCCGCTCTGTTGTTGCAGGAACGTGAAAATCGGCGGTCGCGGCCACGCGTCGAGGCGAATCCGCGCGCAGCAGCGGTCCGGCAGCACGCGGGGGATGTTGTCCACGAGCCCGCCGCCGGTGATATGGGCCATGCCCTTGATTCCCACGTCGCGGATGACGCTCAGAATCGGCTTCACGTAAATTTTGGTGGGCGTCAGCAACACCTCGCCGACCGTCTTGCCGCCGAGTTCGGGCACGGTGTCGCCGACTTTGAGCCCCAGTTGTTCGAAGATGATCTTGCGCACGAGCGAGAAGCCGTTGGAATGCACGCCGGAACTGGCGACGCCGACGATCGCGTCGCCGACGGTGACCGTCGAGCCGTCGATCACTTTGTCGTTCTCGACGACGCCGACCGTGAAGCCGGCGAGGTCGTATTCGCCCTCGGGGTACATGTCGGGCATCTCGGCGGTTTCGCCGCCGACGAGGCTGCATTCCGCCTCTTTGCAGCCGGCGACGACGCCCTCGATGACCTGCACCGCCACGTCGAGCGCCAGTTTGCCCGTCGCGAAATAATCGAGGAAAAACAACGGCTGCGCGCCCATCACGACGATGTCGTTGACGACCATCGCCACCAGATCGATGCCCACGGTGTTGTGCACGCCGGTCAGGAACGCGACCTTCAGCTTGGTGCCGACGCCGTCGGTCGAACTGACCAGCAGCGGGTTCTTGCCCTCGAGGTGCCGGTCGGCCAGCGAAAACGCCGCGCCGAAACCGCCGATCTCGGTGTGGACGCCAGGCCGGAACGTGCCGTGCACCAGGGGTTTGATGCGCCTGACGAATTCGTTGCCGGCGTCGATATCGACGCCCGCGTCGCGATACGATCGAAATTTTTTCAAGACGCAGACTCCAGGTGTTCGCGTTCATAGGAAAGCCAGAGACTTTTAACGTTCGCGCCGCAAAAAGTCAAAGGCCCTTTTCGGACCGCCCGGCGGCAACGGCCGGAAACGGCTGCGCATCTCGAAAGGCGGGCGATGAAGAACGGCGGGTCGCCGCAAAAAAAAAGCGGCCGGAGTTCCCCGGCCGCGCCTATCCGATCATTAATAACGCGGCGGTTCCAAGGCCGCTGCGTGTTGCATTATTGTACGATGACGTGGGCCCCGAACATGAGCGTCGGGTGGAACGCGCAGAAGTAGACGTAATCCCCGGCGGTTGTGAACTGAAACGTGTAGCTGGCGCCCGGATTGAGCGTGTGAGAGTCGAACAGATCGCCCGCGTTCGGGTCGCCGGGATTGCCGTTTTCGGCGTGGTGCTGCATCGTGCTGGTGTTCGTCCACCTTACGGAATCGCCAACCGCGATAGTGATCGTCATTGGTTCGAACGCGTAGTCGACGACCGTCACGTCGTGCACGGTCCCGGTCGGGCTCGCGTCGTCGTTGTCGTCGTCGTCCGCCGCGTCGTCGCCGGAGCCGCCCGAACTCCCATTGCTCGTGGAACTGCCGCAACTGAAGGCTGCCAGAAGAATCGCGGTGAGCGTCGCCAATCCGGAAACCAGCCACAAAATCAGCGACTTCTTCTTCATCATTGCGCCTTTCGCTTTTGCCGAAACGAAAATTGCCGCCTTTCCCCTGCGTTAATAACGATGGCCGCGACGACTGTCAAATATCTTCTACGGATATTGTCGTCAGAATCCATGATGAACATTGGCTGCATGGACGAGCTGCCGTCCGCCACGCGGCGGGCTTTCACTTGCCGGCGGTTGATGCTAACGTGAAATCAAAGGACGAGCGATGGCCAAAGACAAACCGAAGAACAGCTACTCCGCGCCGTTGCGGCCCGGCGACACGCCGCGGCAGACGGTCGGTTGCCGCCTGACCAATCCGGAAATCTGCAACAAGCATTCCATGGAATCCGTCTGCGCGTTCGGCCGCGCCGATGGCGTGTGTCTGGCGCCGCCGACGACCTGGGCCAAGCGCTATGCGACGCTGCTGGCCGGCGCCGAGTGCCCCGTTGGCGGTTTGGTCCCCACGCCCTGACATGCGGCGGCGAATCCTCCGCGAACGACCGCCCGAGCGAGAAGACGCCCGATGACCAAGCCAAGTCGCGTGACCGATCTTCTCGCCGAATTGCGTTCCCTGGGCAGTGAGAAAAACCGTGCGGGCATGGCCCGCTATGCGATCAATGTCGACAACGCGTTCGGCGTCGCCGTCCCCGAAATCCGCAAAATGGCCAGGCGTCTTGGCGCCGATCACGATCTGGCGCTGGCGTTATGGGCCACCGGGAACCACGAGGCGCGTCTTCTGGCCTGTTTTGTCGACGACCCTGCCGCCGTCACCGAGAACCAACTCGAAGCGTGGGCGCGCGATTTCGACTCCTGGGACATTTGCGACCAGGCTACGACCAGTCTTTTCGACCAGACCCCGTTCGCATGGTCGAAAGCCCTCGCATGGTCAGGGCGTGACGAGGAGTGGGTCAAACGCGGCGGTTTTGCCCTCATGGCGGGCCTCGCGGTGCATGACAAATCGGCCGCCGATCGGGCGTTTTTGACGCTGTTGCCCGCGATCGAGCGCGAGGCGCCCGACCCGCGCAACTTCGTCAAGAAGGCCGTCAATTGGGCGCTGCGCAACATCGGCAAGCGCAACCGGGTCTTGCACGCCGCCGCCACTGCGTGCGCCGAGCGGATTCGCGACGCCGCCATTGAACGCGCCGGCGGACCGCGTGGGGGCGACGCCGGCGTCCGCGCCGCCCGCTGGGTCGCGGCCGACGCGTTGCGCGAACTGGCGTCCGACAAGGTGCAAGCGCGTCTCAAGAATCAATCATTCTCGAACGTTTAGTCGAATACGACGCGGGCGGGCACGGACAATGGCGAAAATTGCTCGGTTTATTCGACTTCTATTGATGACCGCGCTGTTCGCCTGCGTGCTCGCCTGCGGCGGTTCGGGCAACAGCGGTCGCGCTCCGAGCGTGAATGACGATGACGCCTCGCCGGCGGCGGATGACGACGACGCCAGTCCGATTGACGACGACTCGCCGACGTTCGCCGAACAGGACGTGTTCGTCAGCCACACCGAGGGCTATCACGTCTTTCGGATTCCGTCGCTGATTCAGTCCGCCGACGGCGTGATGCTCGCGTTCTGCGAAGGCCGCGACAGCATCGAAGATGACGGCCGCATCGACATCGTGCTGAAGCGCAGTTTCGACAGCGGGAAAAAGTGGACGCCGCTGACGGTCGTCGCGACCGACGGCGACGGCACGGCGGGCAACCCGGCGCCGGTCGTCGACCGCAACACCGGCGCGATCCTGCTGCCCTACTGCACCAATCCGCCGTACGACGAAAACAGCCGCCGCGTGTGGGTGACCAGCAGCATGGACGACGGTGAAACGTGGTCGCCGCCGCTCGAGATCACGGCGCAAGCGTCCGAGCCGGGCTGGGGTTGGAACGCCACCGGCCCCGGCCGCAGCATCCAACTGCGCAGCGGGCGCTTCGTCGTGCCGTGCAACCATCGCAACCAAAGCGGAACGGTTTCCAACTCGCACGTCATCTACAGCGACGACGGCGTGAATTGGCAAATCGGCGGCGTGCTCGGCCCGAACACCGACGAGTCGCAGGTCGCCCAACTCCCGGACGAGAGCCTGATCATCAACATGAAGGACCTCTCGACCGCTCATCTGCGCTGGATCGCCCGCAGCTACGACGAGGGCCGAACCTGGACGCCGACGGTGCACGACGACGCGCTGCCGGACCCCGGCTGCCAGGGCAGTTTGCTGGAAACTTCAAATGGCCTGATGTTTTCCAACCCCGTCGGCGACGTCGAGATTCTGCGGCACGACCTGACCGCGCGCTTGAGCGCGGACGGCGGCCGCACCTGGGCATATTCGAAAACCATTCAAGCCGGGCCATCGGCGTATTCCGCACTGTCCGACCTGCCCGACGGCCGATTCGGCTGCCTGTACGAGCAGGGCCCGATTCCGTTTCTGCCGTACGCCCGCATCACCCCGGCCACGTTTTCGCTGGCGTGGCTGGAGGAAAAGCGAAATACAGAATGCGGACTTTCAACACAGAGGGCACAGAGGGCCGCACAGGGAGCGCAGAACGATGCCGGTGCTGCCATAGAACATAGCGACCGATTTGTGCATTCCACCGGCGGAGTGAACCAGACGCAGGGAAGGAAACTGAATTGACGACGTCCTCGGTTCCTGGCGTTCGTGCGACCACGCGGAAGCGCCGATGGCCGGGATGGCTGGCGGCGGCGTTAATCTGCGCAACGGCGGCCGCGACGTTATTCCGGCTGACGTCGAACGGGCGGCAATCGGTGGAAAGCCCCACCTCTGTGCAAGCGCGAAGAAACGCCGCAGCCGAGAAACTCCCCGCGAGCGCAAGGCGCAGTCCGACCCTTGATGCTCAACTCGTCGTGATTCCCGCCGGAAGTTTTGAGATGGGTTCGCCGCGTGATGAATCCAACGTGTGGTTTTCAGCGTTTCTTGACGAAAGGCCGCATCAGGTAACGATAAGCAGGCCGTTTCTGATGGGCGCGACAGAGGTGACACAGGGGCAATGGAAGAAGGTGATGGGCAACAATCCGAGCATGTTTCCCGACTGCGGCGACGACTGCCCGGTCGATTCGGTTTCTTGGGGCGAAGCCGTCGACTTCTGCAATGCGGTTTCCGCCCGGGAGAAACGCTCCGTTTGTTATGATCGGTTTGGCGTGTGGGATCTGAGTTGCACCGGCTACCGTCTGCCTACGGAAGCGGAGTGGGAGTTTGCCGCTCGCGCCGGGACGACGACGGCGTTTAACACCGGCGACCGCCTGTCGGTTGACCAAGCCAATTACGACGGTCGATTCTCGCCAGCGGGCTCTCCGGACGAGGGCCAAGCGCGGCTACGGCCCGTCGCAGTCGGGAGCTTCCCCCCGAACGGCTGGGGTTTGTACGACATGCACGGCAACGTGGCGGAGTGGGTTTGGGACAGGTGGGCAGGCTATCTCCCCGGGGCCGTTGCCGATCCGATCGGGCCGAATCTGCGCGGGGTCGAGCCCATTAATTATGGGGGCGTCGGGATAGGCGGCAAAACCGGCAAGCCGGACTTCGACTGGTGTCAGGAACGCTCGTCTGCGTCGGCTCGTCGCGCGATAAATCCATACGGCGATTTCTTTCGCGTCGTTCGTGGCGGTGGCTGGAGCAGCACCGCGTCGAACTGCCGATCTGCGGCACGCAGTTACTACTCCGCCGAAGACAGCCGTGCAGATGTAGGCTTTCGCCTTGCCAGATCGTTGCCGTAACCGTCGCTACGGCGCGCCCAATAACGAGCCTTTTGCCGTGAACACCCGATTTCGCGGGGTTCCGCGGCGGGCGACGCCGCTCAACGACTGACCAAACGAGATCGTCCGATGAAAACTTCCGAAATCGTGGTTATCTTCATAGCGGAGAGAGAGCCATGGTTCAGCGCAAGCCGCCGCTCGCCGACGGCTGTTGGGCCTTGACGCTCTGAAGAAAACGAGAGACGCAGACGACCGGAGAAGTTGATGTTCAAATTGCGATTCGTTTCACGCCTCCTCATCATCTCGCTGCCAGCCGCGCTAGGGCTGTTGCTGCTGGCGGGGCTGCCCGCGGGTTGCGCGACCGGCGCGCCTAAGCCGACAGTGGCGGCGCCTGGCAGCGGCATGGTTCGCATCCCCGGCGGGTCGATGTTGATGGGCTGCTCGCCGGGCGACGCGGATTGCGACCAAGACGAAAGCCCGCCGCACCGGGTCGCCGTGCACGGCTTCTGGATGGACGCTACGGCGGTGACCCAGGCGCAGTTCGAACGCGTCACGGGGTCCAATCCGAGCCGGTTCGCGGGTTGCGCCGACTGCCCGGTCGAAATGATCTCGTGGAACGATGCGCAGAGTTATTGCGCCGCGTTGGGAAAACGCCTGCCGACCGAGGCCGAATGGGAGTACGCCGCGCGCGGCGGGACGAGCGCGGCCCGCTACGGCGATCTGGACGCGATCGCCTGGTACAAGGCCAATTCCGGCGGCCGGACGCACCCCGTCGGCCAGAAACAGCCGAACGCCTACGGCCTCTACGACATGCTGGGAAACGTGTGGCAATGGTGTGCCGACATCTATGACCAGCGGTACTATTGGGACTCGCCGCCGGACAACCCGGCCGGGCCGGATTGGGGCGCGTATCGCGTTTTGCGCGGCGGCGCCTGGGCGTTCAAACCGCAACTGGTGCGCGTGTCGGCGCGGTACGCGTATTTGCCCGGGCTGCGGCATTCGTACTATGGATTTCGGTGCGTGCGGGATTGAGTTGAGAAGCAAGAAGCCAGAAGTCAGAAGTCAGAAGGCGGCAAACAGAATCGGAAGCGCATAGGGACGGCGCTGGCTCGGTCCGGTTTTTCAAGACAGAGGTCGGAAGCCGACAGGAGCGGGTCTTGCTCCGCGCCGATTTTGGCGCCAGAAATCACCTGGGCGGGGGAGGACGGACGGGAAACGAGCGGGCGGCGTATTGTGCCGCGAAGAGGTGCGGCGATGAAACGCGGTCATTTTTCGTTGTTGTTTCTCTTGATGGTGTTGTCGCTTGCGGGCGCGATCGGCTGCGGCGGTTCCGGCAGCAGCAGCAATGCTTCGAGCGTGACGGACGACGATGCGTCGCCGGATGATGACGACAACGATGACAATGACGACAACGACGACGCCTCGCCGGACGACGACGCCAGCCCGGCGTCCGGCGCCATCTGGGAAAACCTGCAACCCAGCGGCCTGCCCATCGGCAAGATTCTCGGCGACTCGACCGAGATGTCCAACGGCCCCGACCCCCAACCCGACCGCACCTTTGAGATCGCCCAGTTGGTCGAGATCGGCGTGCCTCGCGTGCGCGCCTCGATCGACTGGTCGCAGGTCGAACCGACGCGCGGCGATTTCACCTTCACCACTTCCGACGCGTTCATGAAGCATTTCACGGACGCCGGCCTGCAATTCGACGGCCGGCTCTGCTATGGCATCGGTTGGGCCGAGCCGGACGGCACCGACTCGTCGATGGATCCCGCCGACTTCGCCGGTTACGCCGGGGCCGTCGCCGGCCATTTCTGCGGCACGGTCAACTCCTATGAAATCTGGAACGAAGAGAACAACGTGCGCTTTTGGACGCCGCAGCCCGACCCCGACAAGTTCGGTTCGCTCATGAAGGCCGCGTACACGGCGATCCACGAAGCCTGCCCGCAGGCGCAGGTCGTGTTCGGCGGGCTCTCGTGCTTCGACCAATACACTTTGGTCGACGGATTTTATTACTTTCTCGACCTCGTGCAGCAGGCGCATCCGGATATCGGCAACTACTTCGACATCATGGCGATTCACCCCTACACCTTCGCCCAGGTGTCGTCGCCGGAGTGGATGTGGGAGTTCCGCGGCCAGGATGTCTGGCGCGACATGGCCGGCCAGATTCGCGTGGCGCGCGCGCGGATGGCGGCGATGGGCGCCGGCGACAAACCGATTTGGCTCACCGAATTCGGCTGGACGTCGATGACGACCGGCAACGACTTGCAGGCGGCATGGTTGGTGCGCGGCGCGTTGTTGTCGATTTCCGAGGGCGTCGAGGCGATGGATTGGTACACGTTCTACGATAACGACGGCTCGCAGCCGGCGGAGCAAGGCTATTTCGGACTGTACACCGACCCGGGCGCCGCGGGCGGCGCTCAGGCAAAACCGTCGTTCGGCGCCCTCCGCACTCTGATCGCGACACTCGGGCCGTTCCAATATGCCGCCGATTTCGCGAAACCGCTCGGCCTGCCCGACGACGTGTTCGGCTTCGCGTACAAAAATGTGAAGACCGGCGACCTCGCATTCGCCGGTTGGGATGCGCGCGGTTTGACCACGGCGCTCGAATTGCCGACGCCCAGCGGCGCCGCGGATTGCACGGTGACCGACGACCAGGGGAATGTCCTCGCGAAAGGCGCGCCCGGCGATTTCGTCTCGGTGAACCTCGGGAAGCATGCGATATACGTGACGTTCACCGTCAGCCGCTGATTGGGCCGCGAAAAACCGGCGCTCGCACGCGCCGCTCCGGAGGATCGCGTGGGCGCTGTCGAACAAAAGATTAAGGATTTCGCGCGCCAGCAGGGCGTGCCCGTCGTTGGCGTGGCCGGGCCGGAGCGGCTGGACGGCCCGCCGTCGCTCGACCCGACGTACACGATGCGCGGCGCGCGGTCGATCGTCAGCC
>CAZHPN010000025.1:0-45161 GCA_964534375.1 uncultured bacterium
CGATCCGTTGCGCGCGGGCGTCGCCCTGCGCCGATTCGTTGCGGGCGTTGACGCCTTCGATCGCGTCGACCAACTCGAACGCGCGCCAGCAGGCCGGCGGCCGGATGCGCGCAATGGCGGTCAACGCGTACGGGTGCGGCACGACCGCCAGGCCGCCGTGGTTGTGAACCCAATCGACGGTCTCTTCGAGCGGCCGGAACAGCGGCGGCATTTCCTCGACAAAATAGACCAGGATTTCGCCGATGACGGTGTTCACCTCGACGCCCGAGATGATCCGCAGCGGCGGGTCCAGCGCGCGCAACATCTCGACGCCTTCGAAAGTGTGATGGTCGGTGACGATGACCGCATCCAGGCCGGCGGCGACGGCGTCGTCGATGTAGCGCCGCGGGTCGAGGATGCCGTCCCACGACGCAATCGTATGGCTGTGACAGTCGACGGTCATCATGATGACGCCCATTTTACATGGTCCGCCGCGAAAACAAACCCGCCGCGCGGGGCGCCGCCAATCCGCTTGGATACGAGGATTTTGTCAACCGCGAATGCGTTCCATACGGCCTTGAATGAGAGGTTTTTTAACCGCGAATGCACGCGAATGCACGCGAGTATGAAATTTGAAAACCGCGGATGAATGAGGGTGAGGGGTTTGGAAGCCGCGAATGCACGCGAATGCACACGAATAGGAAATTTGAAAACCACGAATGCACGCAAGTGCGCGTTGATCCGTTCTTATTCGCGTGAATTCGCGTGAATTCGCGGTTAAATTCCAATCATTCACTTTTATTCGCGGTCGTTAGATACGCGTGAATCGCCCGCGCGGCTTTTTGGCCGGCGCCCATTGCCAGGATGACCGTGGCGGCGCCGGTGACGATGTCGCCGCCGGCAAAGACGCCCGGCAGGTTGGTCTGGCCGGTTTCCGGGTCGGCGAGGATATTACCCCATTTGCTCGTCGCGAGGTTTTTCGCGGAACGTGTCAGCAGCGGATTCGGACCTTGCCCGATGGCGACGATGCCGATTTCGATGGGGATGACGTGCTCCGAATTCGCCACCGGCACGGGGCGGCGGCGGCCGGACGCGTCCGGCTCGCCGAGCTCCATCTTGACGCACTCGACGCCGGCGACCCAGCCCTTGCCGTTGTCCATGAAGCGCGTCGGATTGGTGAGCAGGCGGAAATCGACGCCCTCTTCCTCGGCGTGAGCGACCTCCTCCGCACGCGCCGGCAGTTCGGCGTGCGAGCGGCGGTAGATGCAGTACACCTTCTTCGCGCCGAGCCGCAGCGCCACGCGCGCCGCATCCATCGCCACGTTGCCGCCGCCGAACACGGCCATCGTGTCGGCGATGCGCACCGGCGTGTCGTACTCGGGGAAGCGATACGCCTTCATCAGGTTGACGCGCGTCAGAAATTCGTTCGCCGAATAAATGCCGTTCAGGTTCTCGCCCGGCACGCCCAGAAAATGCGGCAGGCCCGCGCCGGTGCCGATGAACACGGCGTCGAAGCCCTGCTCGGCCATCAACTCGCCGAGCGTGGTCGCGCGGCCGATGATGTAGCTCGTGTGGATAACGGCCCCTAGCTTGCGCACGTATTCGATCTCGCGCTCGACGATGCCCTTCGGCAGCCGAAACTCCGGAATGCCGTACACCAGCACGCCGCCGGCCTTGTGGAACGCCTCGAAAATCTCGACCTCATGGCCGAGCTTCGCCAGGTCCGCGGCGGCCGTCAGCCCGGCCGGCCCGGCGCCGATCACCGCCACGCGCTTGCCCGTCGGCGCGGCGATCTCGCACTGGCACTCGACGCCGTACTCGGCCTCGAAATCGGCGACGAACCGCTCCAGCCGGCCGATGGCGATCGCGTTGCTCTTTTTCGCGAGCACGCAAAACTGCTCGCATTGCACCTCTTGCGGGCAGACGCGGCCGCACACCGCGGGCAGGCTGTTGACGCGTTTGATCGCTTCGACCGCTTCGAGAAAACGCCCCTCCGCGGTCAGCTTCACGAACTCGGGAATCGGCACCTCGACCGGGCAGCCCTTCATGCACGGCCGCGTTTTGCACTGCAGGCAGCGCGACGCCTCGGCCCGCGCCAGCCGCGAGGTGTAGCCCAGCGCCACCTCGTTGAAATTGGCGATGCGCAGCCGCGGGTCTTGCACCGGCATGTCGACCCGCCGTTTGACCTTCTCCGGCGCGCCGCGGCCCCCGCCGGTTTGCTGGAAATCCCACAGCGCGCGGTTTTCTTCCGACCGGTACATGCTCTGCCGCGTCATCAGCTCTTTGAATTCGACCGCGTGGCCGTCGAAGTCGGGCCCATCGACGCACACGAACCGCGTCACGCCGCCAACCTGCACGCGGCACGCGCCGCACATGCCCGAGCCGTCGAGCATGATCGAATTGAGGCTGACGTCGGTCGGCGTCGCGCTCGGCCGCGTCACGTCGCAAACGGCGGCCATCATCACGACGGGGCCGATCGCCCACACATGGTCGATTTTTTCGCGCGCCAGCAAATCCGCCAGCGCCTGCGTGACGAAACCGTGGCGGCCGTAACTGCCGTCGTCGGTGCAGACGATCACCTCGTCGCTCACGGCTCGCATCTCGTCTTCGAGGATCAGCAACTCGCGGTTGCGCGCGCCCATGATCGTAATGACGCGGTTGCCGGCCTGTTTCAGCGCCCGCGCCACCGGAAACACCGGCGCTACGCCCACGCCGCCGCCGACGCAAACGACCGTGCCGAAGCGTTCGATGTGCGACGGCTCGCCGAGCGGCCCGACCAGATCGAGCACCATGTCGCCGGCCATCAACTGGCCGAGGCGGCGGGTCGAGGCGCCGACCTCCTGGAAGATGATCGTGATCCAGCCCTCTTCGGGGTTGGCGTCGACGATCGTCATCGGCACGCGTTCGGCCTTTTCGTCGATCCGCAAAACCACGAACTGCCCCGCGCGGGCCTTGCGCGCCAGCACCGGCGCTTCGAGGCGGAACTCGACGACCGCCGGCGCGAGGTTGCGGCGGTTCAGGATGCGGGCGTTGCGAAAGCCGTCGCTCTGGCACAGATGCCGCGGCGGGCTCAGACGATCAACGGCGTTCTGCATCGGGAAATCTCCTCGGCCGGACCGCGGTCAGTTTCGTTCCGCGAGCAGCCGGCGGATCAGCGCCAGTACGACCTCGGGCTGGTACGGTTTTTCCAAAAACGCGGTCGTCTTCATCCAGTGGCCGTCGCGGCTCTGATTGAACTCGAAGCCGGTTTTCTCGTGCACCGAGGTCACCATAATGATCGGGATGTCGCGCAGCGCGGGATCGGAGCGGATTTTGCTCGCGACCGTGAAGCCCGTGTCGTGCTTCTCCAGCATCAGGTCGAGCAGGATCAGGTCCGGCTTGTCGAGTTGCACGCGCTCCAGGCCTTCCATGCCCGTCTTCGCCGCGAACACCTGGAAGCCCTCGGACTCCAAGTGCGCGCGCACCGCGAACAGCAGATCCGGGTCGTCGTCGATAATCAGGATTTTCGTCGCCTCGCTCAAGGCTGCTCCTTGCGGCCGAACGTCCAGTTTCGCTGTTTTCTGAACGGCGCCCCCGTGCCCCGGCAAGCCCCGTCCGGCCACGGGGAGAATAATAACGGAGCGGCCAAAGGAAAGCAAACCTGAGCAATTTCGGCGGGCGGCTGCGCCACAAAATATCAGGGCGGGTGGGGACACCCGCGCACCCCGGGCCGGCACGGCAGGATTCGGGCAGTCCACGGATTTCTTAGCGTGACCCTTCGGGCCGCAACCAAATGGCGGCCTTCGGCCGCGGTCGACGGATTGGTCATTTTCCCCATTCCGTCCCCCGGAAACAAGCGCCGCAACAAGCCCGCCGGCCGCCACGCCGCAACGGCGGCGGCCGTCATGCTTCTTGCGGCGAAGTATTTTTGCGGGGGACGGAACCGGGAAAAATGACTTTGGCAGGCCACGCGCGGACGCCGGTCGGCTTCCCAAGGTTCCCGGCGGGTAGGCGACAGGCAGGGACCCTCGCGTGGGATAGAAAAGGGAGTCACACAAACCCTCTTGATCCCGGGAGTATCCCATAAACGCTTTTGTACAGAAACACGGCGCGGTTGCAGCCGGCGTCGCGGTCCACGACCAGCACGCCCGGCAGCGGCTGGTCGCCGAAGACCTCCCGCGGTACGGAGGCGGCGCGCGTCGGGCGGAGCAAAAACAGACTGAGTTGCTCGGTGGCGAACAGCCACGCGTAGCCGTCACGGTGCGCTCGCGGACGTCCAGTTCCGCCAACCGTGCGCCGCAGTCCGGACAACAATCGGGCGCCGGGATCTCCACCACCCGATCATTTGTGCCATGTTTTTGAGAAAATCGCGCCAATCACGACCGAACCGCTATGGCCGCACTCGCAGCAGCTCAACGAAAATCCCAGCGTCGATCACGACCGTCCACCCGTAACTGACGCATTACGTGTCGTATCCAGCCGTATACAGCCGCGCTTTTCAAGTCGGGCGTTGTCTGGTAACCTTTAACGACGGCGGTTTTCGGGAAGGGAGCGTTTGTCATGCGTCTGCACGCGACCATCTTCATTTTGGCGTTGTTATTTCTCCCCGTAATTCTGGGCGGCTGCGGCAAAGCGCACCCGGGCGGCTCGACGCCGTCGCTCGATGACGACACGATTTTGTCCGATGACGACGCGGCCGCGGACGACGACAACGACGCTGCGGACGACGACGACAACGACGACAACGACGACAACGACGATTCGTCTCCCTCGCTCCCCGCCAAGGGCACCCGTAATCCGATCGTGCTGATGCATGGCTTTTTCGGCTGGGGCGACGTCGGATCGCTGTCGTATTTCGCGGGCGTGCAGGCCGATCTGACGGCGCAGGGCTACGACGTGTACGAGCCGGCGGTGTCGCCGATAAACTCCATGGAGGACCGTGCGGCCGCATGGGCGAAAGACATCGACGCGCATTTCGGCGCCGGGACGAAGGTCAACATGATCGCGCACAGCCAGGGCGGCCTCGATGCGCGGTACATGATTTCGACGATGCACTGGGGCGATCGCGTTGGGGCGCTGGTGATGGTTTCGACGCCGAACCGCGGCACCGTGCTGGCCGACATCGCGACCGGTTTGATTCCGGGGATCGCGCAGGACGTCATCAACTGGATTTTGAACCTGCTCGGCATGAGCATGGAGGGCATCACCGAGCTCTCGCACGCGTACGTCGAAAACGTGTTCAACCCGGCCAACCCGGACGACCCGCGCGTCGGCTATTACTCGTTCCAGGTCAACGCGGCGACGAATTGCTTTTTCCTGCTGCAGCCCACGCACCTGATCATCGAGACGTTTGACGGCGCCAACGACGGCGTCGTCGACGACACCAGCGCCAATTGGGGCGTGCACCTCGGGTTGGAGTCGGCGGATCATTGGTCGATTATCGGCCAGCCGGTCGGCCTCGCGAATTTCGACCAGATCGACTTCTATCGCGGCATCGCCAAGTTTCTGCGGGATAATGATTACTAGGCGGCCGCGTTGACGGTTCCTGCGCCGCTCCCGACCGCGACGGCGCCGGGATCGCGCGCCGCGTCGCTCCTCGGTCTATTCATCGCCGCGGCGGCGTTTGCGCTGTATGCGCGCGGGCTGAACGGCCCTTTCCTTTACGACGACACGTTCACGATCATCAAAAACCCCGCGGTGCGCGACCTCGGCTGGGCGCTGCGGACGTTCGGCAGCCCGACGGCGCTGGCCGCCAACGATTCCATCATGGCCGTGTATCGGCCGATGCTGCCGCTCGAGTTCGCGCTGATTCACGCCGTGTTCGGCCTGCGCCCCTTCGGCTTCCATTTGGTGTTGGCGCTCCTGCACGCGCTCAACGCGTGGCTCTTGTTTTCGCTGCTGCGCCGCGCGACGAGTTGGCGGCCGGCGGCCTGGGCGGCGGCCTGGTGGGCATTTCATCCGGCGCAGGTCGAGGCCGTGCAGTTCGCTTCGGGTCTGCGCGACGTTTCGACCGCAACCTACCTGCTGCTGACAGCGTTGCTGCTGGCGCAGCGGCGTGCGCTTCCCGCGGCCCTCGCCTTCCTGCTCGCGTTGCTGTCGAAAGAGATTTCGGTCATGGCCGCGGGCGCGATTTTTGTCGGGGCCGGCCTGGCCGCGACCGGCGATTGGCGGCAGCGCGGGCGACAGGCGGCGGCGACGGCGGCGCCGTTTCTGGCGTTGGCCGGCTTGTACGTCGTCCTGCGCGCGTCGCTGATGGGCGTCACGCAAAAGCACGAGTATTGGGGCGGCTCGCTCGGCGTCACCGCGTTGACGATGGCCAAGGTGTTCCTCACGTACCTGCGGGTGACGTTGCTGCCGATCTGTTTGCGCATTCAGTATTACCCGACGTTCGAGCACGGCCTGAGCCCGCCGGTCGTCGCCGGAATTCTGGCGCTGGCCGGCATGATCGCGGCGGCGTTGTCGCTGGTCCGTCGCCGGCCGTTGACCGCTTTCGGGATTTTCGCTTATTTCGTCTTTCTGCTGCCCGTCAGCAATCTCCTGCCGACCGTGCAGTTGATGAACGAACGGTTTTTCTATCTGCCGCTGGCGGGCGTCGCGGCCGTCATCGCCGACACGGCGGCGCGGCTGCCAGCGCGGCGGGCGCGCGCGGCGGCGGGCGGCGTCGTGCTGGCGCTCTTGTTCGTGTTGACGTGGGCGCGCATCGGCGTCTGGCTCGACGAGGAAGTTTTCTTGAAAGACATCGTCGGCAAGGAGCCGCGCATTCCCGGTTATCAGCGCGCGCTCGGCGAGATCTATCGGAAGCAGGGGCGGCTCGCCGACGCCGAACAGGTGTTCGCGCGGATGCGGACGCGTTGGCCGGACAGCACCGAGTTCGCGGTCACGTTGGCCGGCGTTTACGCGAGCGAGGGGAAATTCCCCGAGGCGGAAAGAACGCTGCGCGAAATCCTGGTGCGCCGGCGGGAGAGCGTCGCCGCCGCGCGGGCGCTCGCGGATTTCTTATTCGACCGCGGCCGGTTCGCCGAAGCGGCGTCGATCTACGAGCAACTCGCCGCCGTTCTGCCGCAAGACGCCGAACTGCAACAACGCCGCCTGACCGCGCGCGCCGCGGCGAACGCCGGCGCGCCGTAAGCGGGTGAATGTTAACGGCAGCACTTTGACAGGATAGACTGGATTTGCCGGACGGACAGGATCGGCCGAGATTGCCAGCGCCGGCCGCCGCGAATAAACTTGCGCCGGTCGATTCCGCCGCAAGGAGATGTTTGATGTCCGATTGCCAATGGCCCGCCTTCGAGCCTTACAAAACAAAAATGGTCGAGAAGATCCCGCTGACGACGCCGAGCCAGCGCCGCGCCGCCGCCGAGCGGGCGAAATACAACCTGTTTCTCCTGCGCGCGAACGAGGTGACCATCGATCTGCTGACCGACAGCGGCACGGCGGCGATGAGCGATCAGCAATGGAGCCGCATCATGGTCGGCGACGAATCCTACGCGGGCGCCGAGAGCTTTCACCGCTTCGACAAGGTGGTGCGCGAGATCACGGGGATGGAGCACGTGCTGCCGTGCCACCAGGGGCGCGCGGCGGAAAACCTGCTCTTTTCGGCGATGCTCAAACCCGGCGACATCGTGCTCAACAACACGCACTTTGACACCACCGAAGCCAACGTCGTGACGAAGGGCGGCCGGCCGGTCAATCTGCCGTGCGGCGAGGCGCTCGATCCCCTGTCCGACGCGCCGTTCAAGGGCAACATGGATGTCGCGCGGCTCGACTGCACGCTGGCCGACAACCCGGGCCGAGTGGCGCTGGTGATGATGACGGTCACCAACAACAGCGTCGGCGGCCAGCCGGTCAGCATGGCCAATATCCGCGACGCGAGCGCGGTCTGCAAGGAACACAAAGTCCCGTTCTTTCTCGATTGCGCGCGCTACGCCGAGAACTGCTGGTTCATCCAGCGCCGCGAGCCGGGCTATCTGAAAAAAAGTCTGACGGCGATCGCCCACGAGATGTTCGGTTACGCCGACGGCGCCTTGATGAGCGCGAAGAAAGACGCGTTCGTCAACATCGGCGGCTTCCTGGCGATGCGCGACGCCGAACTGCGCACGCGGGTCGCGGTGCAGATGGTCGTCGTCGAGGGCTACGTCACCTATGGCGGTCTGGCGGGCCGCGACCTGGAGGCGATCGCTCAAGGCCTGCGCGAGGGCCTCGACGAGGATTACATGACCGGCCGCATCCGGCAGGTGGCCCTGCTGCACCGCCGCCTGACGGAACTGGGCGTGCCCTGCCTGAACCCGGCCGGCGGCCACGCCGTCTTCCTCGACGCCCGGCGGATGGTCCCCGGCGTGCCGCAGTCGCAATTCCCCGGGCACGCCGTCGCCGTCGAGTTGTATCTCGAAGGCGGCGTGCGCGGCTGCGAAATCGGCTCGGTGATGTTCGCGCACCCCGATTCGGTGACCGGGGAAATGACCTATCCGGCTTTGGAACTTGTGCGCCTGGCGATTCCGCGCCGCGTTTATAGCGACAACCACATGGAGCACGTCGCGCGCACGTGCGCCGCCGTGACCGCCCGCGCCGACCGCATCGCCGGCATGCGCTTCATCTACGAGCCGCCGCGCCTGAAGCACTTTTTGGCGCATTTCGATCGGGTGAAATAAGGGCGGCGCGCCTACATCAAGAAGTGGCCGGTGCTGACGTCGAACAGCAACTCGTAGCGCATTTCCGCGCCGCTGCGCGTGCGCCCGACGCAATCGAGCATCAAGCAGAGTTTCCGGGTCGTTTCCCAGGCGAGCACGGGCGCGACGCTGGCCCGCCAGGCGGCGCGCAGCGCTTTCTCGCCGAGCGGTTCGCGGGCTTGCCGCAAGGCCCGGACAATCAGCGCGACGGAGCCCTGCAAGGCGTGCTTGTCGATGCGCTCGGGGTTGAACACGAGGGCTTGCTCGCCGATCAGGAGTTCTTTCAGGCCCAACCCGTCCAGCAACAGCGCGCCGATGGCCGCGTGCCGGGTTGCGTCGAACCCAAAGCGCTCCGCCAGCCGGTCGGTCAGCGCGGTTTTCGGCACGAGATCGTCGGCGAGGATGCAGGCCGCCGTTTCGTGGAAGAATTCGGCCAGCGGCTCCCGCAACATGGCGCGCGTGTCGCGCCGGTACTCGCCCGCGAGAAACCGCCCGAGTTCCTCCAACGTCGTTCGTTGCGCCTGGCGGATGCGTTCGCGCGTCAGGTGGCGCGGCGCCCCGATCGCGTCCAGCACGAGGCGGCGGCCGTCGAGAAAGCCGTAGCGCCGCAGAATCACTTCGCGGTTCAGGTCGTTTCGGCGAAAGGCGACGTCGCGATCGAGCAAGAAGAAAACGGCCTTTTCGAGCCAGTCGAACGACGGCCGAAAACTGGCTTTCGCTGGAAACCAAACCATATCGCTGCGGGCGGCGATCTTCGCCAGTTCCCATGGTTGTTCTTCCGCCAGGAACTTCACGCGTTCGAATTCCCGGAGCGAGACGGCCGTGCGGATCGGCGCCGCCAGGTACTTCTCGGTCGTGATTTGCGGAATGTCAGCCGCGGTCTGCACGCCCAGCGCCTCGAGGCGCCGGTGCACGCTGGGCCAGATCGCGTGCGCGATTTGATGGAGGTGGATGTTCTCGAGTTCCGGCGGCAACGGCTTCGTTGTCTTTTTCACTGGATGCAAAGTCATGGTTGATCCTGGCGCTGCGCCCGCGCCGCCGATTCCCGTCGACCGTCGACGGCAGGAATGGTTCGGCTTGGCGCGTGATGTGGTTCATAGCCCTTCATCTTATCGCATAACGGCGGCGATGCAAAAGAAAAAACCGACGATGGTCAAGCAAATTTTTGGGGCGGAACCCGCGCGGCGAACCGGCCGGCGCGGCGTTTACCTAGGCGGCCGGCGTTGATCCCGAAGATAACCAACCAAGTCGTCGTCCCGCACGAACTCCTGTGTCCGGGCGGCGAGGTCTTTCACCTGCACGCCGCCCTTGGCGATCTCATCTTCGCCGCAGATGACCAGTTGCGCGACGCCCTTGCGCAGGCCGTAGCGCATTTGCGCCTTGAAGCCCGAGTCGCCGCCCATATAAATTTCCGCGGCGAGGCCGGCTTCGCGCAGCCGCCGCAGCAGGCGCAGGCAGACGGGGATCAGCTTCGGATCGAGCACCATGATCAACGCCTCGCCCGCGTCCTCGCCGAGCCCGCCGGCGCCGAGCTTCTGCAGCGCCTCGAACAGGCGATCAAGGCCGATGCTCGTCCCGACGGCCGGGATCGCGTTGGCGTGGAACCGGCCGATCATCTCGTCGTACCGGCCGCCGCTCGCCACTGAGCCGATCTCCGGCAGATCGAGCAGCGTCGTCTCCAGCACGGGGCCCGTGTAGTATTCCAGCCCGCGCGCCACTGCAAGATCGACGCGCACGCGATCGGCGAAACCGAGCTCGCGCAGGAAGCCGAGGATCTCCCGCATTTCGGCGACGCCCTCGAGGCCCGTCTGGCCGGCGATCAATTCCGCGGCCTGCGCCAGTTTGCCTTCGTTGTCGCCGGCCAAATCGAGAAAACGATCGATCAGCGCCGCTTTCTCCGTCGGCAAATTCAACGCGCGATCGAACTCGCCCTCCGGCTTGCGCAGCAACTCCGCGCGCACGCCGGCGCGGCCGATCTTGTCGAGTTTGTCGAGCACGCGCAGCAGTTCGTTAACCATCGCCGCGCGGTCGTGCGGCCCGCGCGCCGCGATCCCGACCGCCTCGGCGAGTCCGTCGTGTATCTTGCGGTCGTTGAGCTTCACGACGAAGTTCGCCACGCCGAGCGCTTCCATCGCCGCGGCGGTGACGGCGACGATCTCGGCGTCGGCGAGGCCGATCTTGGCCCCGACGATGTCCGCGTCCACCTGCAGAAACTGGCGGAAGCGGCCGGCCTGCGGTTTTTCGCCGCGGAAAACATGGCCGATTTGGTAGCGTTTGAAGGGCATCAAGAGGTCCGTGTTCGCCGCGACGTAGCGCGACAACGGCACGGTCAAATCGAAGCGCAGCGCGAGTTCCTTGTCTTCCTCGGGACTGACGAGCCGGAAGATTTCCTTCTCCGTTTCGCCGCCGTCGCCGACCAGCACCTCGGTGAATTCCACGCACGGCGTGTCGAGCGGTTGGAAGCCGAACAACTCGTACGTGCAGCGGATCGAGTCGATCATCCGCTGGCGCGCCGCGGTCCGCGCCGGGTCGTAATCGTTGAAGCCGCCGGGCTGATTGGGTTTGACCTTCTTGCCTTGGCTCATCGCCTCACGCTCCTTGCCTTAATCGGGCTGATGTTCGGGCTGAACACACAGACCACAGACAATGCCACAGTCGCCACAAGGTCGGCTCGAACGCGCGCGCGAACCGACAGCCCTCGCGTGCGTCGGTTTTTGCGCGCGCGTTCGAGCCGCTGGTCTCTCTGTGCCCTCTGTGCAGTCCCCTGTGCGCCCTCTGTGTTTAAAATTCCGTTTCCTCCCCTTCATTCGCCAGCCGATCGAGTTCGCCGCCGGGCCGGCACAACGCGTCCACCGCCTCGATTTGCCGATACAGCGCCGTGTCTTCGGTCCAGTGCGGCGCGACGGTTCGCACCGCCTCGCGCAGCCGGGCGGCGCGCGCGCCGGGCTTCTTGCCGGCGGCCAACCGCAGATCAACGCCTTGCGCCGCGAGCAGCAGTTCGATCGCCACAATGCGGCGGACCCCGGTCAACAGCTTGGCCGCCGCCGCCGCGCTCTGCGACGACAAGCCGGCGTAGTCTTCGAAATCCTGGCAACTCGGGATGGAATCCGTCGAGTACGGCAGGGCCAGGGCCTTGTTCTCGCTCACCAGCGCGGCCGCGGTGTATTGCGCCAGCATGAAGCCGCTGTTCAGGCCGCGGTTTTCGATGAGGAAGCTGGGCAGGCCGCCGTTGCGCGCGCCATTGGTCAACAAGAAGGCGTGCCGCTCGGACAGCGCGCCGACTTCGGCCATCGCCACGCGGAGGTTGTCGAGCGCCAGCGCCAGCCGCGCGCCGTGGAAGTTGCCGCCTTCCAGACAGCGCGGGCCGTCGGCGCCGTCGAGCAGGATCGGGTTGTCGCTCAGCAGGCGCAATTCGTCGGCGATCGTCTGCCCGACCCGCGTCAACGCCCCGCCGACCGTCCCCAGCACCTGCGGCGCGCAGCGAATGGAAAACGCATCGCCGCCGTCGCGCCGCGCGAGAAGTTCCGAGCCGGCCGTCCAATCCAGCAGCCGGCGGCCGACCTCGACGATCCGTTCGCGGCCCGGCCCGAGGCCCAGCAGCGCCGGCTCGAAGGCCACCGGATTCGCCAGCACGGCTTCGCAGGTCAGCGCCGTCGCGGCCAGCGCCAAACCGTGCAGCCGCCGGGCCTCGACCAGCAGCAGCGCCGCCCAACCGACCGAAAAACTGGTCCCGACCACCAGCGAAAAGGATTCCTTCAACGTCGGCTCGATCGGCGTCAGGCCGGCCGCCGCCATCGCCGAGGCGCCCGTGACCACCGGCGCGCCCGTTTCGCGCCAGCCGACCGTCGCACGGCCGCTCGCGCCGGCGGGGTTGGCGCAGACTGTCAACGCCAGGTGCGCCAGCGGCGCGACGTCGCCCGCGACCGAAAAATGCCCGCGAGACGGAATGAGCGGGTGAACCTCGGCGTTGAGCATCGCCGCCATCGTTTCCGCAACCACCGGCCGCACGCCGCTGCCGCCCTGGGCGAAGACGTCGATTCGCGCCAGCAGCGCCGCGCGCGCCAGCGTCGTCGGCAGCGGCTCGCCGACCGCCGCGGCGTGGTCGAGCAGCAGGCGCCGGGCGAGCCCGCGCAGATCGTCTTCCGGCGGGCGGCGGCGATCGTCGGCCAGATCGGCGATCTTCCAGAGCGGCACCGGACCCATGCGCCGCTCGACGGCCGCCAGCCGCGCCTCGCCGGCGGCGAGCTTGCCCCGCGCCTCGTCGGTCAGTTCGACGCGCGCCGCGTCGCAGGCGACCGCGTACACTTCGTCGGGCGTCAGCGCGCCGCCCCGGATGAAAACCGCGCGCTTCATGCGTCCGCCTCGCCGGCCGCCGAATCGAACGCGCCGCCGTGAATTTTCGCGGCGAGTTCCTCGAGGCAATCCGCCGGGGTTTCATCGGCGCAGTAACGGTCGAGCGCCGGCTGGCAGATCGCGAAGGCCCGGCCGGTTCCGGCGCCGAGCGTCGCCGGCGACTGTTCCTGGCGCAAGGCGAGGGCGTACGCGGCGCAAAACAGTTCGGCGGCGAGCACGTAGGTCGTATTTTGCGCGATGCGCCGCGCCCCGCGGGCCGCCAGCGGGCTCATGCTGACGTGGTCTTCCTGGTCTTCGCAGGTCGGAATGTTGTCCACCGACGACGGGTGCGCCACGTGCTTGTTTTCGACCGCCAGGCCCGCCGCCGTGAATTGCACCATCATCAGACCCAGGCCCGGCCGCGCCGCCGGGGCCAGCAGCGGCGGCAGGCCGAAGCTGAGCGCCTTGGTCAGCAGCCGGAAAATGCGGCGTTCGCTGATCGCCGAGAGTTCGGCGAGGGCGACCTTGAGCGCGTCGCAGGCCAGCGCCACCGGTTCGCCGTGGAATTGGCCCGCGCTGACGGCCGCCCGCTTGCCATCGGCGAAGATCAGCGGGTTGTCCGTCGCGCTGTTGATTTCGATGGTCAGCGTGCAGCGCGCATTCGCCAGCGCATCGCGCGCCGCGCCGTGCACCTGCGGGGCGCAGCGCAGGCTGTAGCCGTCCTGCACGCGCTCGGCGTCGCTGCCGGCCAGCGACGACCCGGCGAGATGGCGCAGGATATTGGCCGCGCTCCGGCCCTGGCCGGCGAACGGCCGCAGACGATGCACCGCCGGCAGAAAAGCGTCCGGCGCGCCGCGCACCGCCTCGAGGGTCATCGCGCAGGCGAGGTCGGCGACGTTCGCCAGTCGCTCGCCGTCGAGCACCGCGAGTGCGGCGAGCGCGGCGCTGACCTGCACGCCGTTGTTGAGCGCCAGCCCTTCTTTCGCGCCCAGCAACAGCCGCTCGATGCCGGCCTCGGCCATCGTTTCTTTGGCCGGCCGGCGGCGGCCCTGCGCGTCGATCGTCTCGCCGGACAGCTCGGGCGGATCGGGCTCGCCGTTCGGCGGGCGCGACAGCGTCAGGGCCAGGTGGCTGAGCGGCGCGAGATCGCCCGAGGCGCCGACGCTGCCCTGCGCCGGTACGTACGGGTGGACGCCGCGGTTGAGCATCGCCAGCAGCGTCTCGACGACCGCTGGCCGCACGCCGCTGGCGCCTTTGGCGAGCGCGTTGGCGCGCAGCAGCATCGTCGCGCGCACCACTTCGATCGGCAGCGGATCGCCGACGCCGGCGCTGTGGCTGAGCAACAGATGGCGTTGCAGGCGCTCGAGATCGCGGCGGCCGATCGCGTGGTGTTTCAGGCTGCCGAAGCCGGTGTTGACGCCGTAGACCTGCGCCGCCGGATCGTTGGCGATGCGCTCGACTACGGCGCGGCTCGCCTCCATGCGCGTGCGCGCCGCGGCGGCGAGCGCGACCGGCCGCCCGCCGCGCGCCACGGCCGCCACGTCCGCGAGCGTCAGGCTGTCGCCGTCGATCGGCAACGGTTGCGTCAAAACATCCTCGTCGAAAGTGCGACCCGATTATACGGGCTGCCGGCGGAGCGGCAAGGGACGGAGCGCCTCTCCCCGTGGGAGAGGTCGCCCCGCGAAGCGCGCATCGGTGCGCCTCTCCGTTTGGGAGAGGTCGCCGCACGAAGTGCGGCGGGTGAGGGAGTTGACATGGCCCTCACCCCAACCCTTTCCCAGAGAGAGAGGGAGCAGCGCGGCCTTGCCGCGCGGACCGGCAACCTGCTAAGCTGCCGGAAGTAAAGTTGAAAGCGCGGGATCGTTATCGTTCCGGGGGAGAAAAGCAATGCAAAAGTGGTTTCATCTTCCGCTGCTGCTGTTGGCCGTGTTCGCGTTCGCCTGTTCATCGGGCGCGCATCATCAGAGCGGCAACGCCGCGGTCGATGACGACGACGACAATGATGACAATGACAACGACAATGACGACGCCTCGCCGGATGACGACGACGACGCCTCGCCGGACGACGACGCCTCGCCCGACGATGACGTTTCGCCGGACGACGACGACAACGACGATTCCTCGCCGTTCGCGCCGTGGGTCAATCCGGACGCGAAGGCCGACGCGTTCAAGCTGTATTATAAGGAACGGTTGGCGCGCGTGCTGCCGGCGTACAACCGCTTCATGCTCGTCGGCGACGTCGTGCCCGCGCACACGCTGGGCGCCACCGCCATCGCCAAGAGCGGCAACAATTATGAAGTCGTGTTGCACCCCGTCGACAACAACGATATTGGTTGGACGACGTTCAACGTGTACCAGGCGTACAAGGTCTTCGGCACGCGCGACCTGGAGCTGACGCTGATCCGCCAGTTCGAGGGCCTGGCCGTCGTCGAGCAAGTCGAGGGCATTCCGGGCCTGACCTGCCGCGAATGGGAGCCGGGTTTCATCACGCAGATCAACGGCGCGACCGGCGCGATCACGCGCACGCATAACGGCGCGCCGGCCACGCCCGCCGTGTCGTATCCGTCGAGTTTGGAATCCGAGATCGTCAGCACGTTCTTCAACAACGGCACCTACACGATCGACGCCGACCCGACCGATTACTACTTCCGCACCGAGCCGATCCTGAACACCGGCACGTACGCCGTGACCGAAGTCTTCACCGAGTGGCCGAACTACCTGCGCGATTCCGACTGCTGTTCGTCGTTCATGGTTTCGAAGCTCGGCACGTACACCGGCTACCTCTGGGGCAACCACAATTCGCGCGACAACTTCCCCGACTTTGCCATGGGCTACATCGCCGCCTGCGAAGCGGCGAGCGACGCCACGCTCGACTCCGACGTGCGCGCCTCGGCCGCCAAGGCCTGCGCCTCCGGCAAACGCATCGGCGATTCGGTTGTCCAATACGGTTACAATTTGATGACGGTCGGCGAATTCGAGCCGTACGACCCGCGGTACCTGATCGTCGCCGGCTCGATTCGGCCCGACGGCTCCAATCCCAGTCTGGAATGGCTCGGCTCGATGGACATGTGCCAGATGTCGTATATGGCCAAGGCGCTGTCGACCGCCGGCCTCAGTTCGCCGAACGAAATCGTCGACACGCCGGGCGCGTATGAGATTCAAGCCATCGACTACTTGTTCCAATTGCTCAATTTGCCGCTGCCGAAGATCACGAAACATTGCTACAGCCTCGACGACTTCTTGGTCGGCATCACGTGGGGCCGGCTGCTGAACATGCAAGTCCTGGGCGTGCCGATTTGGGAATTGGTGCAGGACGCGCTGGATCTGGATCCCAGCGCCGTGTATCCGGTGTTGTTCCAGTTGTCCGGCGCGGTCCAGCAGCCGCAATCGTCGGCGCTGGCGATCGTCTACTACGCGCGCCTCGATCCGAGCAAGGCCGAACTGATGCTCGCCGCGCAGCACACGCTGTACAATATCTCGGAGATCGTGCGCCGCATCTCGCAAATGGTTTACGATTGGGCCAGTGCGCAGAATCCCCCGAACACCAGCGTGATGAATCAGGCGCAACAAAATCTGGAGACGACCACGCTCTGGGCCAACCTCGGCGGCGTCGGCAACAGCAACTACAACACCTTCGGCTACCTGGATCAGGAGGCCGATCAGGAAGGCTTCGAGGCCGTGCTGACGCGGCCCGATTCGACGCCCTGGCCGCTCGTCGACGACGCGACGATCTGGCAGGAAATCCAGAACTCCGTGAGCGGCTCCGATTCCATTGACCAGCAGCGATACTGGGCGAAGTATCCGACCGAAGCCGACATGCCCTTCCGGACCGACGGCGCCGGCTACGACGCGATCGGCCTCGACGGCAACTTCCACGCCATTCCCAACGTCACCAATCAATGGATCGGCGGCCTGCAACTCTGGATGGCGCTGCCGAACTGCGAACTCCAGCCGACCGTGCTCGATTGCACCTGGGCGCAGATCGGCTGCGCGCGGGCCGACCTGAACGGCGACGGCGTCGTCAACGCCGCCGACCAGACGCTGTTCAACACGGCGTGGGCGACCTACGGTCCGCCGAACAATATTCCGTGCAACGCGGGCAACAACTGGTGCGGCGGCGCCGACCTCGATCACAGCGGTCTGCTCGACGCCGACGACCAGGCGTTCATGGCCGCGGCGCAGGGGTGTTGGTATTAGGGAGGCTGGGAGACTGAAGGGCTGAGAGGCTGGGAGGCCGGCCGGTCAGACCTGTCAGACTTGTCAGACGCGTCAGACTCGTCAGACCCAATTCCCCGCGCGCTTGACAACCGCCATCCGCGGAAACAAGTTCTTTTGGCCACACATAACGGAGTTTCGCCATGCAGCCTTGCCGCGACCCGCAGGTCATTCTTGCGCAAACGTCCCTCGTGCCGTCGTTTCTCGAATTCGTGCAGATCGACACCCAATCCGACGCGACGAGCGACGCCAACCCGTCGACCGCCAAGCAGTTGAACCTGCAAAAAGTCCTGCAAAAAAAGCTGGCGGCGCTGGGCGGCGAAAACGTGCGGCTGGACGACAAGGGATATTTGTATGCGAGCTTCCCCGGCAACGCGCCGAAAGCGCCGGCGTTCGGCTTGATGGCGCACGTCGACACCGCCGGCGATTTCTCCGGCACGAACGTCCGGCCGCGCCTGTGCGAGGGCTACGACGGCAAGCCGATCGTCCTGCCCGGCGGCGTGGTCATCTCGCCCGACGACACGCCGGAACTCAAAGAGTGCCGCGGCGACACGATCATCACCGCTTCCGGCGACACGCTGCTGGGCGCCGACGACAAAGCCGGCGTCGCCGAAGTGATCGCGACGCTGGAGTTTTTCCAGAAACATCCCGAATTGAAGCGGCCGACGTTGCGCATCGCCTTCACTCCCGACGAAGAAATCGGCCGCGGCGCCGAATTCTTCGACGTGCCGGGCTTTCAAGCCGCGTGGGCCTATACGGTCGACGGCGGTTTCGCGGGCGAGGTCAATTTCGAGACGTTCAGCGCCGACAAGGCCGTCGTGACCTTCACCGGCGTCGCGGTGCACCCGGGCACGGCCAAGGGCAAATTGGTCAACGCCATCCGCTGGCTCGGCCGCTTCGTCGACCAGTTGCCGAAGGCCGAAAGCCCCGAGCAGACCGAAGACCGCGAAGGGTTTTTCCACCCGACCGGCATCTCCGGCAACGCGGCCGAGGCCAAAGTCGAGATGATTCTGCGCGACTTCGACACCGCGGCGCTAAAGGTCCGCGGCGGCCGGCTGCGGGCGCTCGCCGAGGAGTTCGTCACGCTCGAACCGCGCCTGAAGGCGAACGTCGAAATCACCGCGCAATATCGCAATATGGCCGACGAGCTGCAAAAACATCCGCGAACCCGCGACCTGCTGCTCAAGGCCGTGCGGTCCGCCGGCCTCGAACCGCACACCGTCGCCATCCGCGGCGGCACGGACGGCTCGGGCCTGACGGCGATGGGCCTGCCCACGCCCAACATTTTCACCGGCGGCGTCAATTTCCACGGCCCGCGCGAATGGGTCTCGACCCGCGTCATGGCCCTGGCCGTGTGCACGATCGTCAACCTCGCGCAACTCTTCGCCGAAGAGGCCTGAGCGGCGCGGCGAACGGCCGCAGGCGGCAGCCCATGAACAACCCCCTCGCCCTTCGCGCCGGCGCGCTGACGCTGGACCCGCTCGCCGAAAAACACACCGCGCCGATGTGGCAGGCCTATTGGGAAAGCCGCGAGGAACTGCGGCCCTTTCTGGCGTGGGTGGAAACGGTGCACTCGGCGCCGGACCTGGAGCGGTTCGTCGCCCGCGCCAAGGCGAGCCGCGCCGACGGCGTGGAGTACCTCTTCGCCGCGCTCACCCCGGAAGGGGAGTTCGTCGGCGCGGTCGGCCTGCACAACATCGACCGCCGCAACCGCGCCGCCGAGATGGGCTTTTGGGTGCGGACGTCGTTCACGCGGCGCGGCGCCTGCCAGGCCATGGCCGCGCGCGTGCTGCGGTTCGCCTTTCGCGAACTGGGCCTGCACCGCATTTTCATCCGCCACGCGCTCGACAACCTGCCGTCGCAGACGGTCATCCGCAAACTGGGCTTCGTCCACGAAGGCGTCTCCCGCGAAGACACGCTGATCGCCGGCCGCTGGATCACGCACGAGACGTACAGCATGCTCGTCGCGGAATACGACAGAAACGCGGCGGCGCTGCTGCGCGCCGAGGAGTCGGCGCGTTTGTGATTGGCGGGATTCGGGGTTCGGCATTCTAAACACAGAGGGCACAGAGGACGGCACAGAGAGCACGGAGGAGCGGGGCTCGGGATTCGGGGTTCGGGATTCGGGATTCCGGAAGCGGGATGAGGTAGCCCCCATACTCCGCGCTGCCCCATCGGTCCCAGGATTCCCAGAATTCCCAGGATTCCCAGAATTTCCAGGATTCCCAGGAACCCCATAATTCCCATGATTCCCATTTCCGACGCACGCCCAAGCCGGACCTGGCACGGTTGCCCAGGGAAAATCCGTTCCATAATATGTGATTGCCAATTTTTGCGGGAGCGACGAGATGCCAATGAATGAGGAATCCATTATGACGAGAAGCCATCGAACCGGGATTCTGATGCTGGCGGCGATCGTTGCCGCGGCCGCCGGCTGCGCCAGCGCGCTGGGCCAGGCGCCGGCGCCGGTCGCGAGGGCGGGCGCCAGCGCGGCGCCGGTGCGCATCGTCGATCACGCCGGCGGTGAGCCGGTCGCGTGGGCGCGGTTCGGGCAATGTCAGTTCGGCCTGCCGATCAAGCAGGACGACGTCACCGGGCTTTCCACAGCAGTGGATGCAAACGCTCACGAAGCCAACGTGCAAAGGTGCTTGGATAAGGCCGTCGCCGAACGCGTCAATGTGCTGGTGTTGCCGGAACTCGGGCTCGCCGTGCCGGCGGCGATGCGCGAGCGCATCGTGGCGCGGCTGCAAAAAGCGGCGGCCGACCGCGATATGGTCATTATCGCCGGCAGTTACTACGACAACGACCGCTATTCGCGGTCGGTCGTCATCGGCCGGGGCTGGATCGAGGAAGGCTACAAGGTGCGGCCGTCGCGCTTCGAGGCCTCGCCACGTGCGGGCATGGGTATGCGCGAAGGCAAGCACGTGTTGCTCGTTCGCACGCGTTACGGCCGATTCGCCGTCGTGGTGTGCGTCGACCTGATCAGCGATGAAGTCCAATACGCGTTGCGCGAGCTGGCGACGCGCGGCGAATTGGACGTCATCGTGAACGTCAACTACAACCCCGCGGCGTGGGAGTTTCTGATCGAAGCCAACAGCTTCGTGCGACGCCATCCGGTTTTCGCGTCAATCACGAACGTGACGGCCGCGCCGGAAGGGACCCACTGCATGGAAAACGGCAAGCCGCACGACGACGGTGTTTGTTTCGGCCATACTGCCGTGTTTGCCGACGCGCACACCGACGCGGGCGAATTTCCGAACAACGTGCAGACGATGGCGCGTCAACTTCCGGCCGATTTCCTTTCCGGCGGCAAACCGGCGCTGCCCTTCGATCATCTCGTGGGCGACGTGGGCGCGTTCCGCGAGGGCTTGTTGGTGTACGAATTGAACCTGCGGCTGAATCGCGAGCCGGCGACGGCCAACGCGCCCGATCAGGGCTATCCGACCATTCGGGACGTGCACGTCGTCGACTTGTAACGGATCGGGGACCGGCCCGCGGGGCGATTCGCCGTCCGGAAGGAACGATGACGGGGCGCCTTATCTCACGGGCAGCACGAACATCAGTTGCGCCTGAAAACGATCGTCGAACACGATCGAATTGCGGCCGGTCAGCGGAATTTCGTAACCGAGATTGATCAGGCCGGGCAGGCGCAGCGGCAGCAGCGGCGCGCCGACCTGCAGCGCCAGCGCGTGCGCGTCGCCCATCAGGTAACTGTCGCTGGCTTTGAAAAAACGCTCCCACCGCCAGTCGACGTCGACCATCGGCGTCTGGCGATAATTGTAGAGATACCCGACGCCGGCCGAGAAATACGGGAACTGGAACGTGACCGCCGCCATCGTGTTCAGTTCGGCGCCAAGGGTCAGCAGGTAATGCGATGGCGCGCCCCAGGCGTCGATGAAGCGGTCGTCGCCCTGCAAGCCGATCAATCTCTTCAGCGATTCGGCCTGCGAATTCGGCTTTTCCCACGTCGGCGCGCGGCGGCGCTGCGGCAGGTAATAATCGACGCCGGCCTGCACGCGGAAGGCGATCCAGTCGGCCTCGGGCACGCGCAGCCGCAGGTCTTCGGTCACGCCGGGCGCGACGGCCCCCTGGCCTTCGTCAATCTGCACGCCGAGGCCGAAGCGCTGCGCCTGATTGGGGTTCGCGGTCAGCCCGGTCGGCGCGGTCACGTTGAATTGCGTGGCGAGCATGACGTGCGGCGTGTCGAGGTAGGTCCAGACGACGCCGGCCGACGTGTCGCCGAAGTTCCAGCCCGGATCGTGAAACCGGCCTATCGGGTCCGGCCGCCCGAATTGCCGGAACAGGCGGAACGCGTCGGCGAGGGTGCGCACGCCGAGGTTCACCGAGGTTCCCGGGTAGAACTGATAAATCAGCCAGCCTTCCTGGTGCACCACCGGCAGGTCGGCGTACAGCTGCACATCGTCGGTGACGCCGTAGCTCAGGCGCATGTTGAAGGTGCGGATGCGGCAGCGCGCTTCGGGGTCGAACTCCAAGAACTGGCCGTGCCCGCCGAACGGATCGTGCAGCTTGATCGGCTGCAGCAGTTCCGCCGAGTGGCCCTGGCCGTCATAGCTGCCGTCGAAGCGCCGGTTGAAATAGTCCAGTTCGATGCCGAGCCCGCTGGCGGGCACCCGTTCGACCACTCGCCCCCACAGCAGGCGATCGTTTTCCACCGCGACCTGCTCGGCCAGTTGCAACGTGCGCCGATAATAGTTCGGCGGTTTCGGCGGCGGCTCCGACTCCGGCGTCGCTTCCGGCGGGGTCGGACTCGCGTCGGCCGCGGCCGGGGTCGGTTCCGGCGGGGTCGGGCTCGATTCGGCGGGCGCTGGCGTCGGTTCGGCTGGGGCCGGGGTCGGGTCGATGGGCGTCGGGGTCAGTTCGGCGGGCGCTTCCTGCGCCGCGACGGTCGCCGCCACGAACGCGGCGAGCAACAGCGCCAGCGGCAGCAGGCGGCCGAACCCGCGTTTCATGCGTCAGATTTCCCGAGCCAGCAGTTCCAAAAACGCCTCATACACCAAGCGCCCGGTTTGCGAGCCAGTGCTCATCGATCGTTCGTAGTCGTAATGCGGGTCTTGCCACTGGTCGGGCATCATCATGTAGGCGAGTTCGTCGTTGGCCAGCCCGACGACCCACGGCACTTGCGCGAAGGGCATCGCGTCTTTCAATTTCATGCCGAGTTTCGGGAATGCTTCGCCCGGCGTCATCGCCATCCAGGCGCCGCCGATTTTGACCAGCCCGACCTCGGACGGAAAGATGTTGCCGTGCATCTTCGTTTTGTCGAGCGGCAGGATGCCGCGACGGGCCATCATGATGAACGTCGGGTTTTCGATCGGCACGTTGAAGTCCGCGCTGCGCACCGCAATGCGCGGGTGGGCGTCGCGCGGCGCATGCGCCACGGAGCCGATGGCCAACTCGGCAAGGCGGTCGCCCATGCGGTCCATCCAGGCGATCCGCTTGTTCAGATCGCTGTATTCCTCGCGCTTGTCGAAGCGGCAAATGTCCGCCGAAATCATGCCGCCCAGCGCGCCGGAGAAAAACACGCCCGTGCCGCCGCCGCGCTTTTCGATGTACTTGTCATAGCGTCCCGGGAAATCGGCGCTGATCGAATGGTTGTCGAGCAGCGTCTCGGCGTGGCACGCCCAGTTGGCGATCGTGGCGATCGGCGTGCCGTCGAGCTTTTCCAGCCGCATGACGCCCATCCGCCGATCGTTCGGGCCCGTGCCTTCCGGGAACCAGATGTTGTCCGACCAGCCCGGCTCGACGACGGTTTCGCCGAGGGCGATCTGCGCCGGCTGGGCCTTTGTCACCGCGTCGTTGACGCCCAGGGCGATCGACTGCAGCGTCTTTGCGAACCAATCGGGATCGACGCCGCGTTGGACCGGCAGCAGCAGCCCGGGCCCCCAGTAGCCGATCGGGTCCGGGGCCTCGTGATTGTGCGTGCTGGAGATTTGAATGCGCCGCGGATACTCGGCCGTGATCAGCGAGCGCAGCCGATTCACGTCGTAGTTGACGAAGCCGACCAGGTCCAGGGAGATGAGCACGACCGCTTCGCGCCCGTCGTCGAGATAGACGATGCGCGCCGTCACCGGGTCGAGCACGTCGCGGCTCTTGCGCATCTGCTGAAAGCCGGCGATCCACGCATTGCGGTCGTAGGGCGTGATGTCGACAACCTTGACGCCCGCCCGCAGCGAACCATCGGTCCACCGCGCGGCCATCGCCGCGTCAAAGGCCTTCGGCACGGCCGTCGGCCGGTAATGTTCCATCGCCGTGCCCGGTTTTTCCAATCCGCACGCGGACAGCGCCAGCGCCGCCGCACTCAACACCAGGAAAATGAAAATTCGTTTGTGCATGGAAACGGCCTATTGGGTCGGTTGGTTGGCGACCCGTTCGAGGGATTGAATGAACTCGTGGACATCGGCCAGCATCGGGCGCAGGCCGTCGGGGCTGGGCTCGCGGAACGGCGCGCCGAGATCGATCGTGCCTTGGTCCGTGAGGTCGAGCAACTTAACGAACGCGCTCCACAGCGGCAGATTCATGTACTCAAACAACGGCGCCAGATCGCGGAAATGGAACGGGTAGTCGTCGGCGATCGAGACTTCCAGCGCCACCAGCAAATCATGGACAATCCAGGCCAGGTTGAAATCCAATTCGACGATGCCGGGCACGAGCAGCGGTTCGTCTCCGTCCCATTGCCCGTCGCCGTTCAGATCGACGTAGCGGATGACGCGGTCGGGTTCGTTCTCGTTGTCGTCCCGCACTTTCTGGATCGTGGTCGCCCAGGCGCCGAAGAGGCCGCCGATGTCGATCCCCGCTTGGTTCAAGAACGGCGAGCCGTTCGCCGCCAGCTTCAGGCCGTTGCGGTACACCGGATCGTACAGAATCAGCACGATGATGTCGTCGATCTGCTCCAGAGTTTGCAGCAACGTCTCCCAATTGTTCAACGACGTGGGAAAGATGGAATTTCCTCCGATTTGGGTCATGCCCAGTTTCGCGAACGTCTGCGGGTTCAGGTCCAGATCGAGACCCTGCGCCAACTGAAACAAGGCGTCGATTCCCGACACGATGCCGGCGAAAAATTGCAGCGTGACCTGATCGTGAACGCCCGAGAAAACGGGCTGGAACAGGGCCGGAATCAGTGCGACCGTATAATAATCGAGGTCGAACAGCAGCGCGTTGTTGCCCTGCACATTGGCGACGCTCTGCTGCATTTCCTGGGAGATCGGCGACCAGAATTGCTGGATGATTTCGTCGATCGTCGCGCCGTAATACGTGAAGCAGTTCGCGACCCCCGCGTTGCAATCGGTCTGGCCGTTGAAGCAGGTCAGCTCGCTCTCGGTGAACAGCGTGGCGCAATTGGCGGCGCAATCGGTCGGCGTCCACGGCGTGCCGGCGAGGAAGCCGCACGCGCCGAACCGCACGCAAGCGCTGTCGCACGTGGGTTGGTCCGGCGGCAGATTCTGACCCAGGCAGAGGTTGAACAGCGTCGGGCAATCGGGACTGGCGGCGATGCACTGGCACGTCGCGGCGCCGTAGGTGCAGCCGCCGGCGGTCAGACACGCGGCGTAGGTGGAGCCGTCGCGGGTCAGCACGCCGCACGAATCGAGTTTTTGGCAGATGGCGCTGGCTTCCTCCGGCGTGACGGTCGTTGCGGCGGAGCCCCCCAGCGACGAAAACAGCAACTGCATCGTGGCGGCGAACTGCTGCACGTCCGCGAGCACGATGCCGTAATTCGCGTCGAGATCGCCCGGGCGGAAATCGAGCGCCTGCACAAACGCCAGGTACGCGCTGGCGCCGTCGCCCTTTTCCAGAAAGAGCTTGCCGCGCGCGTCCCACTGATCGGCGCTGCCCTGCCGATTGTGGTGCGTCGCGCACGCGGCGCCGCCGAGCAGCCCGGCCGCCGCAAGACCGATGACGATCCACCCCGCCCAGCGCATTTTGTTCCTCCGCGGGCGCCGCAAAGTTCCATTTCCCACGCGGCTCCACGGCAAAAAAACCGCGGCCTTTCCGTGCGGCTAGCTTACCGACCGCCGCGAAAGACTGTCAAGGCAATAGAAGGAGAAGTCAGAGGACAGAAGTCGGTCGTCAGAACACGGAAGATGGCAGGAGAAAGGAAGAAGAACGGGCGCCAAAACCCGGCCCGAATCGCAGCCGCAACAACGGGCGTCGCCGCGCGATCCGGCGGTTCAGTCGCGACGCTGGCTCGGGGGGTCTCGCCGTCGAAGCGGCTGGCGCCGTCGCTCTGAACTTTTTGCGGGGATGCGGCCTCTAAGGGGAAGAATGGAAGTCCGGCTGACGATTGAACGCGGAGGCAAGAGGAAACATGAAACGGATGGCGCTCATCTCTTTCGTCATCGGGCTGTTGTTGGCCGCCGGGTGCAATGGCGCGCCCGAATCGTCCGCGCTGGCGATGGACGTTGGGCAGTCGATGCAGACGCCCGACCCGGCGGCAATGCAACAGCAATTGTTGCAGCAGCAGAAAACGATTCAGGAATTGCAGGGCCAGGTTCAGCAGATGCAGAACCAGAACGCGCAAAGCGCCGGCAGGAACGGAACGCAGCCCCCTGCCGCTGCGCCGCCGAATGGACAGGCGCCGCATGCCGCGCCGGCGACGACGCCCGGCGGATCGCCGCCAACCGCGGGCGTCAACAATAACTATACGATCGACCAGACGCCGCCGCCTGACGGGACCACCACATACGTCGTAGTCGCGTACCCGGGTTGGTTGTACTACTGGGATTGGGACGGTTGGCCGCCCCATTGGGTGTGCCACTACTTCTGGGATTCCTGGGCCTGGAGCTACGGCGGGTACTGGGGACGCGGCGGCAGCGGCGCGTACGGCGCATGGCGCGGCGGCTGGGGCCGCGGCGGCTGGGGGGGCCGCGGAGGCTGGGGCGGCCGCGGGGGACGCGGCGGCTGGGGCGGAGGCCACGGCGGCGGGCACGGCGGCGGGCATCGGTAGGTAAGACGCCGCAGCAACCATTGACAGAGCGCTTCAGTCAAGATTCACCAGCGCGATTGACAACGTTCGGCCCCGCCCTAGCTTTTGGCCGGGACGCCAAAAAGAAGGGCGGCAACGGAGATAAAAAATCGGTTGCTCGCGGTGGACAATCGGAAAAACGGGATGTACTTCGTTCAACCCGCTGGCGCCATGCTGAAGTTCGACTCCGGCAGCATCGAGAAGATCCTCATGTTCCTGGCGAAGGAGGAATCTTCGCTGAACGTCGACGTCACGGCGTGGCGCAAGGCCGACGGAACATACGAGTTGGCTTCGATCAGGAATCAGCAATAGCGCCCGCCCACGTACAGAGACGCCTTCGCCTGAATCGCGAGACGGCGGGTCCCGATAGGGGTTGGCGTTCTATTCGTCCCTTGCTTCATCGACGCGCACGACGGCAGGGGCTTTCGAAATTATGCCTGCCGAAGCGCTCGTCCGAAACAGCGCCGTTGACGCCAACGCAAAATCGAGGGACGATTCTCGCAGAAAACTTCGCCTGACGAAGCGGAGAAAGCTGAATGACCGTCGAACAAGCATTGCAAACCGCCAGCAAATACGCGATCAAGATTCGCGACGCCTTTTGCAGCGCACTCGAAAAACCGCTCGATGATAAAAGGACGCGGCTCTTGATATTGCTGGCGGATCACGAGCGTAAGCATTTGGAGCACTTCCGCAACGCTTGCATCAAAGTATTGGCGGAGGGAACGTTCGACCATTTCGCCGCTCAGGTCGAACGGCAACTCGATGAAGTCGCGCATTCATTGCAGCATCTTGATGCGGAACTCGAAAACGTGTCGGTCGAAGAACGCCTCGTGCAAATCCTCGGCAGCTTGAACAATGCGAAAGCGAAAACCGCCGCGTTTTATCGCGGCATTTGCCAATGCCTGCCGCCTGACGACGCCAAGTACTTCGAGCATTTCGTCGAGGTTGAGGAAGCGAATTTGGCGCTGATCGAAAATCGGTTGGAGAAGTATTACTTCGATCCGTGCTGATCGCCGACGGCGCGCGCCGGCGGTTCGCTCGGCGGATCGGGGATTTTCGGGAACGGCCTGTCCGAGCGCACGCGCGAAAGTCCGCATCATCGTCCCTTCGGTCCGCCAACGAACGGCGCCGCGGCGCTGGCCATGGTCGGCATCGTTGCCTCGAACCTCACGGGCAGCCGGATCGTGACGCGGGTTCCCGCGCCGGGCGCGCTGCGGATCTCCCAATCTCCGCCCAGGGCGGCCAGCCGCTCGCGGACGGAGAACAGACCGAAGCCGCCCGTGGTGCGAACGGGTTGGTGCGCGTCCGGGTCGAAACCGACGCCCTCGTCTTCCACCCGGATTGAAACCGTTTCCGCATCCCCATAGCAGAGCGTGACCTTCGCGCGGTCCACCTTCGCGTGCTTGACGGCATTCAGCAGAAACTCTCGCACCGCCTGGAACAAGAAGATCCGCAGATCCTTGACGATTTCCGCGGGTCGCTCGTCGGCCGACACTTCGACGGCAAGATGGTGCGTTTCCTCCGTCCAGCGCGCCAACCACCGCAGCGCTTCCGGCAGACTCGACTCGTAGAGCACCGGCGGGGCGAGTTCCGCCGTCAGCGATCTCGACGCTGCAATCGCTTGATCCAGAATATCTCGCAGCCGTTTCAGTTCGGCCTGGTGCGCCTCGTCCGGCGTCCGCCCGCCGAGCGCGCTCACGCCGAGCTTGGCCGCGACGAGGAGTTGCTGCAAATAGTCGTGCAGCACCTGCGCCAGGCGGCGTCGCTCCCGTTCCTCCGCCTGGGTGAGTTCCGTGGCGAGGGCGCGCAATTGAATCGTTCGGCGCGTCAGTTGATCGTTGAGGGTCGTCAGTTCCCGGTTGGCGTTGCGGAGCGCCGCGGACTTGGCCTCCCGGCCTTCCTGCAGCCGAACGGCCGCATCCACGATCAGCGCCACGACGACGATGTTCAGCAGATGCATGCCCCAAAACGCGAGGCGAACGTCTCCGGACGGCGGCAAGATGGGCGACACGCGATGCACCCGGACAAAGGTGATCACGGCGAACGCCGCGGCGGAACCGATCAGGAGGCGCCGATCGCGGTGCCACAGCGTCAAGACCAGCGGCAGCGCGTACATCTCCGGAACCATGGTGTAGGAGAAAACATCGAACCGGAGCCAGGCCATTACCGCCACCATCGCGGCGGTGAGGATCAAGGCGCTGAAAAATGACGGCCGATGACTGTCTTTCACCGCGCGACTTCCTTTCCTGTCCCCACCGTGCGAAAGCGTAAGTCTTCAATGACTTCTGGACACTTGCGGCTCGCCCCGCGTTCAAGGTTTGCTTCATGGCGTTGGCGATGGACCTGATGAAAAAGGAGAACGCGCCTTCACTCGACCAACTCTTTGGCGGCGCCGGCCGGTTCGGCGTCCGGATCAAGATCTGCGGGATGTCGCGGGACCGGCTGGGCCCCAAACGCGAAGAGATCATCGCCTACGGGAACGATGGGACCCGTTGTCGGCCGGGGCCAACAAAAAAACCCCGCGGGGCCGAAACCCCGCGGGGCGTGCTGCGGCTTGAAGAACCGGCGCTTAGAAGCTGACTTGCGCTTCGAATTTCAGCGCGTCGTTGCGGATGCCGGTCGATTTGGCGGTGCCCGCCAGATTCAACATTTCAATGTTGTATTGCGTGCCGTCGGCCGCGGCGCCGCTGTAGCTCTTCCATTGCTGCATATGGTGGATGTAGTCGAGGCGAATCATCGCGTTGTAATACTTGATGTAGTAGTTGAAGCAGCCCGTGATGTCGGTCAACTGGTCGTTGACGCTGGTCGGACGTTTGGCCGCGTTGTTCAAGGTGTCCGGATCCCACCAGTCATAACGGGCGAGCAATTCGATCGGGACCTGGAACACCGGCCCGAAGTTGTAGCCGGCCATCAAGTTGTACGACATCGTTGTGAGCGTGTTGGCGGTCGAGTCGGCGACGCCGGTCCAGGGGCCCATACGCAGCGGCCCGAAGTTCGCGCTGGCGTCTCGTTTGTCCCACACGTATTGACCGTAGAAGATTTCGCCGATGACCGTCCAGCCGTTCGGGCCGAGATAGTCGATGTCGGCGTCGATGAACGTCACCTTCGTGTCGTGTTCGGTCAGGCTGTTGTTCGCGTTTTTCTTGAAGCCGTCGAGCGGCAGGCCGTACCACAAGCTCGCGCGAATCCGCAGGTCGTCCATGTGCTCTTTGCCCAGGGCGACCAGCGGCTTGCCGATCACGCCGAAGTGAATGTCTTTCCCGGTGTTTTCATCGCCCCAGATCGTGGCGACGTTGCCCATCGGGTTGTTGGCGCCTTTCGGCATGTAGCCCCACATGTCCTCGTACACGGGGAAATACTGGCGGCCGTTGTAGATGCCGAGGTTGGCGGCGAGGTAGATGGTGTTGAGGGCGAAGTTGACGCCGGTTTCACGGTCGCGGTGCACGATGTTCTGGTCGATCAACGGTTGTTCGATCGTCTTGTAGTACTCGGTCGGGACCGAGTCGAAGTATGTGAACGCCGGCAGCATGCGGCCGAAATAAATGCTGACGTAGGGAATATAGTGGAAGCCGAGCCGCATGTCGTTGGGCGTGATGGTCGAGATCGTGCCCGTCAGCGCATTGCCGTTTTTGTCGACCGGCTTCGCGCCCGACGCGTAGATCGGGTTGACTTCGCCCGCGATCATGTTGAGGTCATAGGTTACGCGTTTGTCGATGATCCAGCCTTTGAAGCCGAGACGGAAGTAATTGACCGCGAATTCCAGATTCTGGTCCCGTTGTTCCGGCTGCAGAATTTGCGTGTACGTGGGAACTTTCTTTCCATTCACCGTGGTCGTTCCGGTGGTCGGCGTGCCGACGTTCAGTTCCTGGTTGCCGACGTAGTAGTTCAAACCGGCTTTGAACGAGCCGTCGACGCTGATCTGGCCGACGCTGACGGTCGCCGTGCCGGTTTCGTCTTTCTTGTCCTCGGCAAACGCGAGCGTCGCCGCGAACAAGACCGCCAGTATGGCGGCTAGAAACAACAGTTTCTTCATTAGGAAATTCCTCCTTTGGTTAGCGCTTTGGTTTGTCGCTTCCGGTTGATTTCCTCGCTCCTTTGAATCGCTTCCGCAACGGGCGGAAACGGTTCGCCATTTTCTCAGCAACTAATAAATCACTAAAAACTTCCATTTTTTCAAATACTTATGAAAAAAAGTATCGAAAGAAGCTTGCCAGAGACCTGTTAACTAACTGAGTCAAAAGGGTTTTTACACGTTTTCTGTGTCGCATGTCAAGCGCAATTGCACTGCAAAATTCGATACGGTTGTCGGAATTCACCTCGGATCGCGAACGCGCAACCTGGGCGCTGGTTGCATATTTTTGCCCACTGTGTCCACGAGCCTGAAATATTTAGCCAAAATTGCAGCGCTTATTTCAACAGAAATTTTACGCTTTCCCGGCAACGGCTAGGCACTTTGCCTCGTGGGCGCCCCGCAAAATGACACACGACTCTTGCTTTTGGTCTGAGCGCAACTACTGTTTATTCAAATAATAGGGGCGCAGACCCTGTTGCGGGTGGACGATTGGGTCCGCTGTTTTTCAACATGAAGTTATTGCATTCGGGATTGGCCAGCCGCCGGGGCAAAGCCTCCGGACGACAACGAGGGGAAAGGCGCCAGCAGTTGGCAGGATAAGGAATTCTTGATGTTGTCGCGGACGAAAATCATCGTGGCGGCGGTTCTGGCGGCCGGCGGGATCGCGGTCGCGCTATTTTTGCTGACGAGGCGACCGGAAGTCGTTGCCGAGGCGCCGCCGCCGCCAAAGACCGTCGCGGTCGTCAAAGCAGGGCGCGCCGACCTGGTGCGCACGGTGTCGATCACCGCGGAAATGCGGCCTTGGGAAGAAATCGACGTCCACGCGAAAGTGACGGGCTATCTGAAATCCATCGACGTCGACATCGGCGACCGCGTCCGGCAAGGGCAGGTGTTTGCGCGGCTCGATGTGCCGGAACTGGACCAGGATCAAAACAAAGCCGCCGCGGATTACCGCGTCGCCAAACTCGATTACGACCGCGTGCAGGCGGTGCAAAAACGCCAGCCCGGGCTCCTGGCGCAGGTGGATGTCGACAAGGCCGAAGCGGTCTACGGCGTCGCCAAGGCGACGCTCGAGCGGATGAAGATTCTCTCGGATTACGCGACGATCAGCGCGCCGTTCGACGGCGTCGTCACCTGGCGCTTCGTCGATCCGGGGGCGTTGATCCAATCCGGCACGGCGCCCGGCTCGCGCGCCATCCCGATCGTCCATCTTGCCGACATTTTGGTGCTGCGGCTCGATTTCCCCGCGCCGGAATCGATCGTGCCGTTGATGCGCGTCGGGATGCCGGTCGAAGTGGTCGTCAGCGCCACGCATGAGACGATCCACGCGACGGTCGCGCGGTTGACCGACAAGGTCGATCAGGAAACGCGCACGATGACGGTCGAAATCGATCTCGACAACCGCGACCTGCGCCTGAAGCCCGGGATGTACGCGACGGCGACCATCGCGTTGGAAAAGAAGGCGCGCGCGCTCGCGGCGCCCCTGCAAGCCGTGCTCTTCGGGGACAAACCGACCGTTTGGCTCGTGCATCCCGACGGCGCCGTGGAGCAGCGCGCCGTCACGCTCGGCATCCAAACGCCCGACTTCGTGGAAATCACCAGCGGCTGCGTCGAAGGCGACCTGTTGGTCGGCGGCAGCCGCGGCGAAATCGCGGCCGGCATGAAGGTGACGCCGAAACTGATCGACGCGACGCCAACCCCGGGATAGGCCGCGCCCATGTCCCGGTTTGCGCTCAAGTATCCGTATCTGATTATTGTCTGCTGCCTGGTCGTCTGTGTGCTGGGCGTGAACAGCCTCGTGCGCATGCCGGTCGACCTCTTTCCGGCGATCCGCATTCCCGTCGTCGTCGTCGCGACGTTCTACTCGGGGATGCCGGCCGAGCAGATGGAAAACGACATCACCGGCCCGTTCGAGCGCTTTTTCACGCTGGGCAGCGGCATCGACCACCTCGAATCGACCTCGTTGCCGGGCGTCAGCCTGATCAAGATCTACTTCCAGCCGGGTTTTGACGCCGACGCCGCCGTCACCGAAATCGCGAACCTCGCCATGGCCGACCTGCGCCGCCTGCCGCCCGGGACGCTGCCGCCGGTCGTGTTGAAATTTGATGCGTCGAGCCTGCCCGTCTGCCTGATCACGCTGAAGGCGCCCGGCCTGACCGAGGCGACGTTGCGCGACCTCGGGCAGTACAACGTACGCAACCAGGTGGCGAACATCCCGGGCGCGTCGGTGCCGCAGCCGTTCGGCGGCAAATACCGGCAGATCATGGTGTACGTCGATCCGCTGAAACTCGAAGCCTACGGCCTGGGCGTGATGGACATCGTGCACACCGTCAACAAATCGAATCTGATTCTGCCGTCCGGCGACACGAAGATCGGCCGCTTCGACTACAACCTCTTCACCAACAGCCAGATCGACGTGATCGCCGACATGAACCACGTGCCGCTCAAGAGCGTCGGCCAGAACAACGTGACGATCGCCGACGTCGGCCGGGCCATGGATGCAGCGGCGATCCAAACCAACATCGTGCTCGTCGACGGCCAGCCGTCGGTCTATCTGCCGATCATGAAGCAGGGCGGCGATTCGAACACGATTTCCATCGTCAACGGCGTGAAGCGCGCCGTGGCGCATTTGACCGACGTGCCGAAAAACCTGATCGCGAAGGTGATTTTCGATCAGTCCGTGTTCGTGAAAAACGCCATCCACAATCTGACCGACGAGGGCCTGATCGGCCTGGCGCTGACGGGGCTGATGATCTTGCTTTTTCTCGGCAGCCTGCGGGCGACGGCCGGCACGTTCCTGTCGATTCCGCTCTCGGCGATGGCGACCTTCATCGTGCTGTCGCTGAAGGGCGACACGGTCAACGTCATGATCCTGGGCGGGCTGGCCCTGATTTTTTCGCGGTTGATCGACAATTCCGTCGTCGTGCTGGAAAACATTTACCGCCATTTGGAGAACGGCGAGTCCCCGGCGATGGCCGCCGCGACGGGCGGGGGCGAGATGAATCTGCCGGTCCTCGCCGCGACCCTCAGCGACATCTCGCTCGCCTATTTCTCCGTCACGTTCCTCTACGGCGTCAGTAAATATTTGTTTACAGCGCTGGCGCTGGCCATGCTGCTGGCGCTTTTCGGGTCGTATTTCGTGGCGATGACCGTCATGCCGCTGTTCTGCGAGAAGTTTCTCCGCCGCCCCGTTCACCACGCCGAAGGGGCCGGGGCGGCGGCGGCCGGGCCGGCCGGCCGCGAGTCGCTTTTCGCCCGCTTCAATCGCGGCTTCAACCGCCGCTTCGAGGGCTTTCTGGGCCGCTACGACCGCTGGGTGCGCCGGCTGCTCGCGCGGCCGTGGCTGTCGCTCGTGCTGTTGTCGGCGCTGTGCCTGGTGTTCCTGGCGGCGGCGCCGTGGGTCGGCGTCGCCTATTTTCCGCGCACGGACCCCGGGCAGTTCGTCGTCAACGTGAAGGCGGCGACCGGCACGCGCGTCGAAGAAACGGCGGCGCAGGTCGCCCGGGTCGAGGCGACGATCCGCCGGATCGTCGCCCCGGGCGACCTCGACGTGATCGCGTCGAACATCGGCGTCACGCCGGATTTCTCGGCGATCTACACCAGCAACACGGGCACGCACATGGCCTTCGTGCAGGTGAACTTGAAGGAAGGCCACCGCATCGGCAGTTACGAATACATGAATCGCGTGCGCCAGGCGTTGGCGGAGGACCAGCCGCAACTCACGATCTACTTCCAGACCGGCGGCCTGGTCGACGCCGTGGTCAACATGGGGTTGCCCGCGCCGATCGACATTCAGGTCGCCGGCGACGATCTGGAGCAAACCGACAAGCTGGCCTTGTCGCTGGCGCGCCGCATCCGGACCATGCCGGGCGTCGGCGACGTCTTCATTCCGCAGGACGTCGACGCGCCGTCGCTCACCATCAACATCAACCGGACGCACGCCAGCGAACTGGGCTTGTCGCAAAAGCAGGTGGTGGACGCGATCATTACGGCGTTGACCTCCAACCAGATGATCGCGCCCAGCTACTGGGTCGACCCGCGCAACGGCAACGATTACATGCTCACCGTGCAGTACCCGGAAGGCGTCGTGAAATCGCTGGAAGACCTGAAGGCCATTCCGGTCCGGGCGCCGGGGCGGCGCGACACGGTGCGGCTCGACGCCGTGGCCGACATCCGGCGGACGCTGGCGCCGACGGTCGTCAATCATTATCAGTTGAAGCGGATCATCGACATTTACGTGGCGCCAAAGGGCGAAGCGCTCGGCGGCGTCTTGTCGCGCGTCAACGCCCTGCTCGCCGGGACGCCGACGCCGGAAAACATGAACATCACGTTGCGCGGCGCGGTGCAGGCCATGCACACCTCGTTTCTCAGGTTCGGCGCGGGGCTGCTGATGTCGGTGGCGCTGATTTACCTGATTCTGGTCGCGCAGTTCCGCTCGTTCGTCGATCCGTTCATCATTCTGCTGGCCGTGCCGCCGGGCATCGCCGGCGCGGTCGACATCCTCGCGGCGACGGGCACCACGCTCAACGTGATGTCGCTGATGGGCGCCAACCTGCTGGTCGGCATCGCCGTCTCCAACAGCATCCTGATCGTCGAGTTTGCGCACCGGCTGCGCGAAGCGGGCCACTCGGCGAGCGAGGCCGTGGCGCTGGCCTGCCGCGTCCGCCTGCGGCCGATTTTGATGACGTCGTTGGCCACGGTCATCGGCCTGATTCCGATGGCGCTCGCGCTCGGCGCCGGCAGTGAAACTTACGCCTCGCTGGCGCGCGTGGTCATCGGCGGGCTGACCGTGTCGGTGGCGATGACCGTGTTCATCGTGCCCGTGGCCTACTTGTTGATCTACCGGCGCGCCCCGTCGGGGAAACCCGCGCCGCTGCCGCTGACCGCGGAGCCGCAGACATGAAAAACGTGCGACGCCGGCTGCTGTCCCGACAGATCGCCAACGCGGCGTCGAAACGCGTCGACGGGAACCCGAACCGGAGGTGCGAGCCCTAATGTCCCGGTTTGCTCTCAAGTATCCGTATCTGATTATTGTCTGCTGCCTGGTCGTCTGCATCATCGGCGTGACCAGCCTGCTGCGCATGCCGGTCGACCTGTTTCCGGCGATCCGCATTCCGGTCGTCGTCGTCGCCACGTTCTACTCGGGCATGCCGGCCGAGGAGATGGAGAACGACATCACCGGCCCGTTCGAGCGCTTCTTTACGCTGGGCAGCGGCATCGACCACCTCGAATCGAAGTCGCTGCCCGGGGTCAGCCTGATCAAGATCTACTTCCAGCCCGGTTTCGACGCGGACGCCGCCGTCACCGAAATCGCCAACCTCGCCATGGCCGACCTGCGCCGCCTGCCGCCCGGGACGCTGCCGCCGGTCGTGCTGAAGTTCGACGCTTCGAGTCTGCCGGTTTGCCTGATCACGTTGAAGGCGCCGGGCCTGACCGAGGCCGTGTTGCGCGACCTCGGCCAGTACAACGTGCGCAACCAGGTCGCGAACATCCCCGGCGCGTCGGTGCCGCAGCCGTTCGGCGGGCGGTACCGGCAGATCATGGTGTACGTCGATCCGTTGAAGCTCGAAGCCTACCAGCTCAGCGTGATGGACGTGGTGCGCACGGTCAACGACGCCAATCTGATTTTGCCGTCGGGCGACATCAAAATCGGCAGCTTCGATTACAACTTGTTCACGAACAGCCAGATCGACATCGTCGCCGACATGAACGACGTGCCGCTCAAGAGCGTCGGCCAGAACAATGTGCTGATTTCCGACGTCGGGCGGGTGAAAGACGCGTCGGCGATCCAGACCAACGTAGTGCTGGTGGACGGCCAGCCGTCGGTCTATCTGCCGATCATGAAGCAAGGCGGCGACTCGAACACGATCGCCATCGTCAACGGCGTGAAGGACGCGGTGGCGCACTTGACCGATGTGCCGAAGAGCCTGGTGGCGAAAGTGATTTTCGACCAGTCGGTGTTCGTGAAAAACGCCATCCACAACCTCACCGACGAAGGCCTGATCGGCCTGGGGCTGACGGGGCTGATGATCCTGCTGTTTTTGGGCAGCCTGCGCGCCACGACCGGCACGTTCTTGTCGATTCCGCTCTCGGCGATGGCGACCTTCATTGTGCTGGCGATCATGGGGAGCACGGTCAACGTCATGATCCTCGGCGGGCTCGCTCTCGTTTTTTCGCGCTTGATCGATAATTCCGTCGTCGTGCTGGAAAACATTTACCGCCATTTGGAGAACGGCGAGGCGCCGGCGCTGGCGGCCGAGACGGGCGGCGGCGAGGTGACGTTGCCGGTGCTCGCGGCGACGCTGACGACCGCCATTGCCTTTTTTCCGGTCACGTTTCTCTACGGCGTCAGCAAATATCTGTTCACGGCGCTGGCCCTGGCCGTGGTGCTGGCGCTGTTCGCGTCCTATTTCGTGGCGATGACCGTCATGCCGCTGTTCTGCGCGCGATTTCTCCACCACCAACTCCCCACGCGCGTCGGCGGCGCCGAGGACGCCGCCGAGACCTTCCAGGCGGTGTCGCTTTTCGGCCGCTTCAATCTCTGGTTCAACCGCCGGTTCGAGGGCTTTCTCAGCCGGTACGACCGCTGGGTGCGCCGGCTGCTGGCGCGGCCCGCGCTGGCGCTCGCGCTGCTGCTGGCGCTGTGCGGCGCGCTGCTGGCGGCCGCGCCGTTGGTCGGCGTGGCGTATTTTCCGCGCACGGACCCCGGGCAGTTCGTGATCAACGTGAAGGCGGCGACGGGCACGCGCGTCGAGGAGACGACGGCGGAAATCGCCAAGGTGGAGGCGACGGTCCGCCGGATCGTCGCGCCCGGCGATCTGGACGTGATCGCCTCGAACATCGGCGTCACGCCGGATTTTTCGGCGATCTACACCAGCAACTCGGGCACGCACATGGCCTTTGTGCAGGTGAATCTGAAGGAAGGCCACCGCTTCGGCAGTTACGACTACATGAATCGCGTGCGCCGGGCGCTCGCCGCCGAACAGCCGCAACTGACGACCTATTTCCAGACCGGCGGTCTGGTCGACGCCGTGCTCAACATGGGTTTGCCCGCGCCGATCGACATCCAGGTCAGCGGCGACGACTTGAACCAGACCGCTGGCTTGGCGTTGTCGCTGGCCCGCCGGATCCGCGCGATGCCCGGCGTCGGCGACGTGTTCATTCCGCAGGATGTCGACGCGCCGTCGCTGACCATCGACGTCAACCGGACGTACGCCAGTGAGTTGGGGTTGTCGCAGCAGGAGGTGGTCGACAACATCATCACCGCGCTGACGTCGAACCAGATGATCGCGCCCAGCTACTGGGTCGACCCGCGCAACGGCAACGATTACATGCTCACCGTGCAATACCCGGAAGACATCGTCCAGTCGGTCGAGGACCTGAAGGCGATTCCGATCCGCGCGGCGTCGCAATCCGCCACGGTGCGGCTCGACGCGGTGGCGAACATCCGGCGGACGCTGGCGCCGACGGTCGTCAACCATTACCAACTGAAGCGGATCATCGACATCTACGTGGCGCCGGAAAAAGAAGCGCTGGGCGGCGTGGCCGCGCGCATCAACGCGCTCATCGCCGGCGCGGAAACGCCGGAAAACATGACCGTCACCCTGCGCGGCGCGGTGGAGGCGATGCACACGTCGTTCGTCAGCTTCGCCGCGGGGCTGCTGATGTCGCTGGTGCTGATTTACCTGATCCTGGTGGCGCAGTTCCGCTCGTTCGTCGATCCGTTCATCATTTTGCTGGCCGTGCCGCCGGGCATCGCGGGCGCGGTGGACATGCTGGTCGCGACGGGCACCACGCTCAACGTCATGTCGCTGATGGGCACGGTCATGCTGGTCGGCATCGCTGTTTCCAACAGCATCCTGATCGTCGAGTTCGCGCACCGCCTGCGCGCAGAGGGCCGGTCGGCGAGCGAAGCGGTGGCGCAGTCCTGCCGCGTTCGCCTGCGGCCGATCCTGATGACCTCGCTGGCCACGGTCATCGGCCTGATTCCGATGGCGCTCGCCCTCGGCGCCGGCAGCGAAACCTATGCGTCGTTGGCGCGCGTCGTCATCGGCGGGCTGACCGTGTCGGTGGCGGTGACCGTGTTCATCGTGCCGGCGGCCTATTTGCTGGTCTACCGGCGCGGCCCGTCCGCGAAACCCGAGACGCCGCCGACTGGCGCGGAGCAACCAACATGAGAAATTTTCCTGACCGCCTGCTGCTCCTGTTTGTCGCGATCCCCGTCCTTGCCTTCGCGGCCGACGGCCGCGCCGCGAAGGCCGTCGAGCCGCTGACGCTGCCGCAAGCCCGCCGCATCGCGATGGACAACAACCCGCAGATCAAAGCCGACACGTACGCCTACCATGCCGCGGAAGAAGATGTGGTCGCGGCGCGCTCGTTTTATCTCCCCCAGGTGAACGCCAACATGGTGGGGGCCTTCGCCGGCGCCGGCTCGCGCATCGCCGTCATGTCCTCCGGCCTGACCGACCCGACTGTCCTCGAACGCGGCTCCGGCGGCGTCGCCATCAGCCAGTTGGTCACCGATTTCGGCCGCACCATCGCCCAGATCGACGCGTCGCGCGCGGCGCAGGAAAGCGGCCGGCAGCACATCGCGCTGTCGCGCGCCCGCGTCGTGCTCGCCGTCACGATCGCCTATTTCGAAGCCTTGCGGGCCGAGGCGCTCACGGAGATCGCCCGGAGCACGTTGCAGGCCCGCGACGTGCTGCTGCAACAGGTGTCGTCCTTGCGCGATGTGCAGATGAAGTCGGACCTCGATCTCAGCATTTCGCGGCAGGGCGTCGATGCCGCCGACCTGCTGCTGCTCAGGGAACAGAATGCCCGCGCCGACGCGATGGCGCAATTGTCGCAGGCGATGGGTTACGCCGAGACGCACGACTTCACGTTGTCCAAGCCCGCCGAGCCGCTGCCGCCGCTGGGCGCGGTGGACGCGCTGGTGCAGACCGCCTTGACGGACAACCCCGAACTGGCGGCGTTGCGCGCCGACGCGGAGGCCGCGCGCCAGCAAGCCGAAGCGGCCAAGGCGGAATCGTATCCGACGTTGAACGCGATGGGCTTCGCCGGCCTGACGCCGTACAGCGAGACGAAACAACCGATTGCCCGCGACTACGCCGTCAGCGGATTCAATCTCAGCATCCCGCTGTTCGCCGGCGGAAGATTGTCGGCGGACGCCGACAAGGCGGCGTTTCAGGCCCACGCGGCGGAGATGCGATTCAATGTCAGAAAGAACGAATTGATCCGCGATATTCAGGTCGCCTTCGACCGCGCGAACACGGCTTACAAAAACATGTCGGTCACGCAACGGATGCACCAGAATGCGATCCTGTCGCTGCAACTTACGCGGACGCGGTACGACATCGGCCTTAGTTCGATCGTCGACCTGTACCAGGTGGAACTGGCCGAAACCGAGGCGGCGGCGGCCGAAGCGGACGCGGGCTACGACTACCTCGAGCAGCGCGCCGTGCTGGATTACGTTCTGGGCAAGTATTCGCTCGGCGAGTGAACCGTTTCGCGAGACCGGAAAATTTCGCTTGAAATAGCCGCGACGATTATGGTAGAGCAGTATTGCAGGATTTTGCTTTTTATTTGTTGAAATGAAGAGAGCGAACGGTCTCCGGCCGGCACGGCGATCGTTTGCAGATACGTATCAATACAGCGCGGAACAACGTTAAAAACGGTTACAACAATGAGGAGACTCGTAATGAAAAGACATGTGTGCGTGGTAATTATCCTGGCGTTCTTGTTCGCGTCGGCGGCGGTCGCGTTCGCCGACGACAAGAAAGACGACCAAGGCGCGGTGAACACCAGCCTGGGGCAACTGAGCGTGTATGGCACGTTCAAAGCGGGTTTCAACTACAACGTCGGCAACCAGGAACTCCAGGTCGGCACGCCGACGACGTCAACCGACAAGAAAACGGGAATCACGACCGTCACGCAACCGCTGCAGGCCGCGATCCGAAACTCCGACATGAGTTTCTCGGTCGACTGGTTTGAACTCGGGGTCAAGGGCTGGGTGCTCGACAAGGGCGTGACTTACGCCATCAGCGTGCTCGGCGTGGACAACGCCACGAGCTACTCGGGCGGCAATCCGGTTTCGACGATTCAGGTCCTCGATATGAAGCTCGGCTTCCACTATATCCCGTACGTCGGCATCTACATCGGCCGCATCATCCCGGCGTTCTGCTACTACAACTCGATTCCGGCCGCCGCGTACAAGACGATCGAACAGCCGTTCATCAACCAGTACATGGTTCCCAGCGACTGGCAGACCGGCTTGAACCTCGGCCTCGTGACCGACTACGTTGACGCCAACCTCGGCGTGTACAATGGCCGCCAGTTCAATCCGCAAGTCCTGGGCGTGTGGGGCTTCCTGCCGCAAGGCGCCGCCAACCCCGTGGGCAACCCCGCGACCAATTGGGGCGACCAAAACACCGCGAAGGACATTCATTTCGGCGTCATCGGCAAACCGCTCGCCGGTATGGGCAAAGAGCACGTCGACGACATGCGGATTCGCGCGAGCCTGTGGTACGGCATGCCGCTGGACGGCTTCAAGAAAGACTCGAGCAACAACGTCGTCGCGCACAACGCGGCGGTGACGATGATCAACGCCGATCTCGATTACCTCGGCCCGTTCGGACTGACGGTCATCGGCGAAGTCTTGTATGCTCAGTACGTGTGGGACAAAAAGCTCCCGCCGAATTTCACGACCGACCGTCTCGGCATGTGGACCGGCAAAGCGGACTCGACCGCCAACACGTTGACCTCCCTATCGTACAACCTCATGGCCGCCTTCAACTTCGGCCCGCTGTTCCGGGTGCCGATCGAATTGCTCGTCCGCTACGACTGGTTCGATCCGGACACGTTGAACAACGCCAAACAGCGTCCGACCAGCGTCAACGACCAACTGACCGACCTCACGGGCGGCTTCAACTACTACATCAAGTCCTACAGCGCGATGATCCGCCTGGACTATATCCACCACATGCAACAGTGGAAGACCTACAGCGTCAACACCTCGCCCACCACCGTTTACCAAATGAATATGGAAAATGTGCGGGGCAACGGCAACCAAGTCGGCATCCAAGACGACGAACTGAAACTCGAAGCGCAGGTCAGCTTCTAAGCAGCGCCCGCCGATCGTTCGTACGCCCCGCGGGGTCTCGGCCCCGCGGGGTTTTCTATTATTTCCCGCTGTTCGCCGGCGACGGCCCCCGACTTACTTCGGCGACTTCTCGTAGGCGCCGTACTCGGCTCCCGAGTCGCCGTAGGCGTCATCTCCGGGGACGCCGTACGCGTTGGTCGGATTGAACGCGGCGCCGTTCGGCGCCGTCAGAATCTTGCTTTCCGCCGCCGTCGAACCGGCCGGGGCCTCGGCATACACCGTGTCGTCCGCGTATACATCCGAACCCTGAACCTCATACGACTCGGTCGCCCTGGCGGCCGTCACGGCTTTTTCGTTGGTCGCCGGCTTGCTCTCGGTGGGTTCCAACGCGCCCAGGTAAACGGTCGGATCGCTATACCGGTCGGTACCTGGAACGCCGTAGCCGGCGCCAGGCATGGACGTCTTTGCGCCGTTGTCTTCCGCATAAGCCGCAATCGCCAACAAATTTACCACCGCGAACGCCAAAACGAAGATTTTCACTGTTGTTCTCATGATGTTTCCTCTCCATTGTTGGCTGACGCCCACCCGGGCGTCGTCCGAAATACGCAAGAACAACTTAAGGTGGTCAACGGGGCTGTCAACAAGCCGTTGCCTGCATTTCGAAAGCGTCGTTTTCGCGGAGTGCGCGGACGCCATTCGGTTGACAGCGATTTCGGCGGGGGATACGTTTTGGGGCCTTTGAAACGGACCGATTCGACGCGGAGAAAAGCAATGACCGGCAACGAAGTGCGCAAGGCGTTTCTCGATTATTTTGTTAAGCAGGGGCACGCGGCGATGCCCAGTTCGCCGCTGGTTCCGCAAAAAGACCCGTCGTTGCTGTTCACCAACGCCGGCATGGTGCAATTCAAGAGCGTGTTCCTCGGCGAACAGGACCTCGGCGTGCGCCGCGCGACCACCAGCCAGAAATGCCTGCGCGTCTCCGGCAAGCACAACGATTTCGAAAACGTCGGCCGCACCGCGCGCCACCACACGTTTTTCGAAATGCTCGGCAACTTCAGCTTCGGCGACTACTTCAAAAAAGATGCGATCCGCTTCGCCTGGGAGCTGCTGACCGACGTGTACAAACTCGACCCCGACAAGCTCTATTGCAGCGTTTTCGAAACCGACGACGAAGCGGCGGATTTGTGGCGTACCGGCGTCGGCGTGGCCCCCGACCGCATCCTGCGCTTCGGCGAAAAAGACAATTTCTGGTCGATGGGCGAAACCGGCCCGTGCGGCCCGTGCAGCGAAATCATCTACGACCAGGGCCCGGCCTTCGCGGGCACGCTCACTGACGGCGGCGACCGCTACCTCGAATTGTGGAACCTCGTCTTCATGCAATACAACCGCGACTCCAGCGGCGTGATGACGCCCCTGCCGCGGCCGTCGATCGACACCGGCGCCGGCCTCGAGCGCATCGCGGCGGTGCTGCAAGGCCAGCCGACCAACTACGATTCCGACCTCTTCACCGCGATCCACCAGGAAACCGCCCGGCTTTCCGGCCGCGTATACGGGGCGGACCCGGAGACCACCGTCAGCATGCGCGTCGTCGCCGACCACGTCCGCGCCATGACCTTTCTGATCGCCGACGGCGTGCTGCCGTCGAACGAAGGCCGCGGCTATGTGCTGCGCCGCATCATGCGCCGCGCCGCGCGCCACGGCGTGCTGCTCGGTTTGCGCGAGCCGTTCCTTTATCAGGTCAGCGGTGCGGTGGTCGAGACGATGAAGGGCGCCTACGCGGAACTCGCCGACCGCGCGTCGTACATCGCCAAAGTCGTCAAGAACGAGGAAGAGCGGTTCCTCCGCACGTTGGAAAACGGCCTGAAGATGCTCAACGCCGAGCTCGAACGCGCCAAGGGCGAACTCGACGGCGAAATCGCCTTCAAGCTGTACGACACCTACGGCTTCCCGCTCGATTTGACCGAAGACATCTGCCGCGACCGCAACCTCACGGTCAACAAGGAGACCTTCGCGCGCGCCATGGAGCGCCAGCGCGTGCAGAGCCGCGCCGCGTGGGAAGGCTCCGGCGCGACCGAGTTGGCGCCGGGCCATCGCGAATTGCTCGCGCGCGGCGTAACGACCGAGTTCGTCGGGTACGACACGCTCAAAGCCGACGCCGAAGTCGTCGGCCTGCTGCGCGACGGCCTCGCGGTCGACAAGCTGGCAGCCGGCGAGTTGGGCGAGTTGTTCGTCGATGCGACGCCGTTTTACGCCGAAATGGGCGGCCAGGTCGGCGACGCGGGGCGCGTCCTGCACGGCGACGGGCTGCTCGAAGTGACCGATGCGCGGCACGTCGGCGAGACGCTCGTTTCGCACCATGTGCGGGTGCAAAAAGGCGAGGTCGCCGTCGGCCGCCGCGTGACGATGGCCGTCGACCCCGTGCGGCGCATGCGCATTCAGCGCAACCACACCGCCACGCACCTGCTGCACAAGGCGCTGCAGGAAGTGCTCGGCCGCGACGCCAAACAAGCCGGCTCGCTCGTCGCGCCCGAACGCCTGCGTTTCGATTTCACGCATTACTCGGCGATGAAGCAAGAGGAACTGGCGGCGGTCGAACGGCGCGTCAACGAGCTGGCGATGGCCGACGACGCGGTGGCGACGACGTTCAAAAGCCACGACGAGGCCGTCAAAGAGGGCGCGATGGCGCTGTTCGGCGAGAAATACGCCGACATCGTGCGCGTTGTGGCCATCGGCGACGGCGTCAGCCGCGAGTTGTGCGGCGGCACGCACCTGTCCCGCACCGGCCAGATCGGGCCGTTCGTCATCGTCTCCGAGGGCTCCGTCGCCGCCGGCGTGCGCCGCATCGAGGCGCTGACCGGCGACAACGCCGTGGCGCACCTGCAAACCGCCGACGAGCGCTTGCGCACCGCGGCCGACCTGCTGAAAACGACGCCGGCGGACCTGGTCGACCGCGCCGAGCGGCTGCTCGCCCAGCTCAAGACGGCCGAGAAGGAAATCGAAAAGCTGAAGGCCCGCGCCGCCGGCCAGGTCGGCGACGGCGTGCTCGGCCAGGTCGTCGAGTTCAACGGCGTCAAGGCGCTGGCGGCGAGCGTCGCGATCGCCGACCCCAAAGAACTCCGGACCTTCGCCGCGACCCTGCGCGACAAATTGGGCTCGGGCGTCTTGTTCCTTGCGGCGAACGCCGGCGAAAAGGCGTTGTGCATCGCGATGGTCACGCCGGACCTCGTCGGCCGCTTCCACGCCGGCAAAATCATCCAGTCCGCCGCGAAAGTCCTGGGCGGCGGCGGCGGCGGCAAACCCGATATGGCGCAGGCCGGCGGCCCGGACGTCCCGAAAATCGACGAAGCCGTCGCGACAGCGCTGGCGGCGATCCGCGAAATGGCGGGATGAGGGGAATGGAACTTTAAACACAGAGAGCACAGCGCGGCAAAGCCGCAACCGAATTTCGGATTGCGGATTGCGGATTGCGGAATGAACCGGCGCGGGGCCGGCGTGGTTTCATTGCGCCCGGTTGGCGAACGGGCACGGCGCCGACAATCCCATGAGTCCCATTGGTCCCATGAGTCCCATTATTCCCAGGCGCAACAACGGTGCAACGAGAATCTTGGCGCAAGAACAAGAAACGAACCGTTAGTCGTACAGCGCAGCCGTTGGCCGCAACCAAATTGAGCCCGGGGTTAAAACCCCGGGCTCTGGAGTTTGGCCATTTTAAGTAAGTTATGATTTATTGACCATCGCATAATAGGGTGACAACTTCGTCAAAAAGATAGCCCGGCGTGTTTCAAGATGGCGAACGCCAGGATTTTTCTGCGTCTCACCCGCGCCATCCCGCGACACACGGCG
>CAZHPN010000026.1:0-14378 GCA_964534375.1 uncultured bacterium
AAAGCGGACATCTTTAGCTGCTACTACTGCGGACTTGTTTAACTGTCAGCGACAGTTGCAGAGGCGCCGCTTGCCGCGCCCCAGAAACTCTCTGCGGTTCCTCTGCGGCGTCTCAGTGTGACACGCCCGAGACCGCCGAATCCCGAATCCCGAATCCCGAATCCCGAATCCCGCCCGCTCCTTCCCGCCGCCCCGCAAACGTGTTGAAATGGCGCCGATGAAGCTGTTGCTGATCAATCCGCCCGAACGGCAGGTCCTGCCGGCGAACTTGCCGCCGGCCATCGAGGCGTTGCGCGGCGCGAATCCGCCGATCGGCCTCTTATATGTCGCGGCGATCGCGCGGCAGTCCCCCGGCTGGCAGGTCGAGTTGCTGGACGCGCACGCCAGCGGCCTCGGGCCGGCGGAAATCGCGCGCGAGGCCGCGGTCCGCCGCCCCGATCTCGTCGGCGTCGGCGCCACGACCTTCACCTATCTCGATGCGCTGTCCGCGGCGCGTGCGGCCAAAGCCGCGGCGCCCGCTGGTCCCGTGATGTTCGGCGGCGCGCAGCCGTTCACGTTTCCGGCCGAGACGCTGGCCCAGCCCGACGTCGATTTGATTCTGCACGGCGAAGCCGAAGGGGCCTTGCCGGCGCTGCTGGCCGCGTGGCGCGACGGCGGACCCGCGGCGGCCCGCGCGGCGAAGCTGCCGGGGATCTTGCACAAAGACGACGACCCGGCCGACCTTGCGCCGGCGCCGATTCTGCAAGACCTTGACGAGGCGCCGCTGCCGGCGTGGGACCTCTCGCCGGTCGCGCATTATCACTCGCTGATCACGCCGCTGCGGCCGGCGACGATCGCGCTCACCAGCCGCGGCTGCCCGTTCCGCTGCCGCTACTGCGCGCTGTCGCCGACGGGCAAAAAGTGGCGCGCCCACAGCCCCGAGCGCGTGGCCGAAGAAATCCGCGTCTGCCGCGGCCTGGGCGTGCGCTACGTGCTGTTTTACGACGAGCTGTTCACGGCGCAGCGCGCCCGCGTGCTGGCGATCGCCGACGCCTTGCGGCACGACGGCCCCGGCGTGCGCTGGATGGCGCGCGCGACGCCCGGCACGGCCGATCGTGAAACGTTCGCCGCGATGAAAAGCGCCGGCTGCGACCTGATTACTTTCGGCGTCGAGGCGGGCAGCCCCGACGTGCTCGAACGGCTCGGCCGTGCGCCGTCGGTGGAACAGACGCGCCAGGCGTTTCGCGACGCGCGCCGCGCCGGCCTGCGCACCATCGCCTATTTCATGCTCGGCAATCCCGGCGAAACGCGAGCCGGCATCGAAACCAGCCTCCGGCTCGCCGTCGAACTGCGGCCGACGATGATTCATGCGTCACTGTTCGTGCCCTATCCGGGCGCCGCGATTTACGAGGAGGCCGTGCGCGGCGGCGCGACGCCGGATTACTGGCGCGAGTTTGTGCGCCGGCCGGACGCGAATTTTCGGCCGCCCTGCGGCAACGAGCACCTCTCGGCGCCCGAACTCTCCGCGCTTCTGCTGCGCTTCTATCGCCGCTTCTCGTTCCGGCCCGGCTACATGCTGCGGCGCCTCCGCGAAATTCGCAGTTTTGCCGAGGTGCGCCGCGCGCTCGCCGCCGCACGGACGTTGCTGCGTGGCTTTGTCGAGGCGAGGAGAGGAGAGATTATTTAATTTGCACCACAGAGGCTTGGCGCGGCCGTTGGCCGCAACCAAACGCACGAATCTGTTTTTTTCGGCCAATGTGCCACGCCGAGACGCGGAGACCGCGGAGAAAACACGTGGCCGCCTCATTTCTCTCCGCGACCTCCGCGCCTCCGCGTGAACCCCTATCGTAACTTGCATGAATCTTTGCGCGCATCGCAAAGAAATTCAGCGACAGTAGTACAGAGTTCATTGTCATGAAATTCTCCAAGTTCTCTATACTACTATGGCTCGGTTTCTTGTTTTGGCGTAGAGCTTTTCGGGGCAGCCACAGATTGCGCAGACTTACGCTGATGCACGGGCCGCGAATGGCGTTCGACAGGGCGGAACACGTCATGGCCCGTGCCGTATCGGCGGCCATCTGCGTTCATCTGCGGCAAAAAACCCTTTGGTTGCGGCCCGAGGGGTCGCGCTAAGCCTTTGTGGTGAACAAGCCCGTCTAACGTGTTATGCTCCGCCCATGGTTTCCGCCGCATTGCCGACATTTCACATTATCGTGCCGTGTTTTAACGAAGAGCGGACCGTCGCCGAAATGCTCCGCCGCATCGCCGCCGTCGATTTCGCCGCGCTGGGCGTCCGCGGCCGCATCATCGTCGTCGACGACGGCTCGACCGACGGCAGCCGTGCGGCGATCGAAGATTTCCTGGCCCGCCGACCCGACGCGCCGGTGGAACTGCTCGCGTCGCCGCAAAATCGCGGCAAGGGCCGCGCGATCCGCCAGGCGCTGGAGCGCGTCGGCGAGGGCTTGGTCGCGATTCAGGACGCCGACCTCGAATATTCGCCCGACGATTACCCGCGCCTGATTCGGCCGCTCCTCGCCGGCGTCACGCGAGTCGTCTACGGCTCACGTTGGATCGGCGCCGATCGCCTGCGCATGTCCGGCTGGCTGTATTCGCTGGGCGGTCTTCTCGAAAACCAGTTCCTGCACCTGCTCTTCCGCTGCAATATTTCCGACATCGCGACTTGCTATAAGGTTTTCGACGCGGCCCTGCTGAAGAGCCTGCCGCTGCAGGCCGCGCGTTTCGAATTTTGCCCCGAAGTCACCGCGCTGCTGCTCGCGCGTGGCGAGCCGATCATTGAGGTTCCCATCTCCTACGATCCGCGCAAAAAGCGCGACGGCAAGAAAATCCGCTGGCCGGATTTCTTCGTCGCCCTGCGCACGCTCTGGCGCGTCCGGCGACAACACGCGCGGCTCGGTTGACGGCTGGCGCCGCCGGAAATTCCCGGACTTCACACGGAGACATGGCAGCGCCGGACAGAGGTCGGCCGGAACCATTCTCCGCAGCGACTCTGTGTCTCCGTGTGAGCTTTCCGAGAACCTCAATGCCGTCGCATGAAAATATCGGACGCGGGCGGGGTACGGACCATCAGCGCTGGCCGAATGTTTTCTTTGCGGGGCTTGCGGTTATTCGCCCCGGACGTATCCGGCGATGAGGTCGCCGGCGGCGCCGGTGCTGCAGCCCATCTTATGAACGTCGAGGCCCTTGAGGTCGCGGGCGATGGTCCGGGCGACGGCGCGGTCGATCGCCGCGGCGGCTTCGGTCTGCCCGAGGTGATCGAGCAGCATGCGGCCGGCGTTGATCGCGGCGATGGGATTGACCACGCCCTGGCCTTTGAACGGCGGGGCCGAACCGTGGATCGGCTCGAACATCGAGACGCCGGCGGGATTCAGGTTCGCCCCGGCCGCCACGCCGAGGCCGCCCTGAATGATGGCCGCGAGATCCGAGACGATGTCGCCGAACATGTTGTCGGTGACGATCACGTCGTAATTCTCGGGATTTTTCACGAGGAACATGCACAGCGCATCGACATGGGCGTAATTGGCCTCGATGCCGGCGTATTCGGCGCGGACCGCCTCGAAGACGCGCATCCACAAATCGTGGGCGAAGTTCAGCACGTTCGTTTTGCCGCAAAACGTGACGCGTTGGCGGTGGTTCTTGCGGGCGTACTCGAAGGCGTAGCGCACGCAGCGTTCGACGCCGAAGCGCGTGTTGCGGCTGAGTTGAAGGGCGATCTCGTCCTTTTCGCCCCGGCGCTCGAAGCTGCCCTGGCCGACGTAAAGCCCCTCGGTGTTTTCGCGAACGATCGCCATGTCCACGTCGGCCGGCCCTTTGCCGACGAGCGGGCAGGGCGCGCCCGGGTACAGTTTCGCCGGCCGGAGATTGATGTAAAGGTCCAGTTCGAACCGCAGCTTGAGCAGGATGTCTTTTTCGAGGATGCCCGGCTTGACCCGCGGATCGCCGACCGCGCCGAACAAGATCGCGTCGTAGCCGCGCAGTTCGCGCAGGGTCGAATCGGGCAACAACTCGCCGGTGCGCAAGTAGCGATCCGCGCCGAGTTCGATGTCGTGCAGCCCGAGGCCGAAGCCGTAGCGCGCGGCCGCGATCTTCAGGACCTTCACCGCTTCGGCGACGACCTCCGGGCCGATGCCGTCGCCCGCGACGACCGCGATGTCGATCATCGCGCGCCGCCCCGGGCGCGCAACTTCGCCGCCACGTGCGGAATCAAGCCGCCGGCGCGCAACAGTTCGATCATGAACGGCGCAATGGGTTGGGCCGCGAGTTTGCTCTTGCGGCTGACATTTTCGACGGCGCCCGCTTCCAGATCGACGAGCAGCCGATCGCCTTTGCCCACCGCGCTCGCGATGCCGGCGCAGGTCAGCAGCGGGAAACCGACGTTGAAGGAATTGCGGAAAAAGATCCGGGCGAACGACTGCGCGATCACGCACTGCACGCCGGCGCCGATCAGCGCCAGCGGCGCATGCTCGCGCGAGCTGCCGGAGCCGAAATTATTGCTGGCGACGATGACGCCGTTCCCGCGCATCAGGGAAGGCAGGTCGTCCAGCAGGTCTTCGAAGCAGTGCGCGCCGAGTTCCGCCGGATCGGTCGTCAACAAATGCCGCGCCGGAATAATCAGGTCGGTGTCGATGTTGTCGCCAAGCACGAGCACGTTGCTGGAATCGACGAGCGTTTTCATGCCGCGCCTCCGATTTCCTCGGGCGACGTGATCTTGCCCGTCAACGCCGACGCCGCGGCCACCGCGGGTCCGCAAAGGTACACCTCGCTGGTTTTGTGCCCCATGCGGCCGAGGAAGTTCCGGTTGGTCGTGGCCAGCGCGCGCTCGCCCTCGGCCAGGACGCCCATGTGGCCGCCCAGGCACGGCCCGCAGGTCGGACCCGAAACGAACGCGCCGGCGTCAACGAAGTCCGCGATGAACCCGGCGTCCAGGCAGCGGCGGTAGATTTCCATCGACCCGGGAATGACGATCACCCGCACGTCCGGCGCAATCTTGTTGCCGCGCAGAATTTTCGCGGCGGTTTCCATGTCGGTGAAGCGGCCGTTGGTGCACGAGCCGATGAAGACCTGGTCGATGCGGATGTCGCGCGCCTCGGCCGCGGGTTTGACGTTGCTCGGCAGGTGCGGCATCGCCACGACGGGAACGATCGCGGAAACATCCAACGGAATCGTCGCTTCGTACGCGGCGTCCGGATCGGCGTATTGCGGGCGAAACGGCCGGGCGGCGCGGGTCCGGAAGTAATCCAGCACCACGTCGTCGGCCGGAAACACGCCGTTTTTCGCGCCCGCCTCGATGGCCATGTTCGCCATCGTCAGCCGGTCGTCCAGCGCGAGTGCGGCGATCGCCGGACCGCAAAATTCCAGCGCTTTGTACGTCGCGCCGTCGACGCCGAGGCGGCCGATCAAGGTCAGGATGACGTCTTTGCCCGAGGTCCAGCGCCGCAGTTTGCCGGTCATTTCGACCCGGATGGTCGCGGGGACCATCAGCCAGATCTCGCCCGCGGCGAGCACGGCCGCCAGGTCCGCGCTGCCGACGCCGGCGGCGAACGCGCCCACGGCGCCGTAGGTCGTGGTGTGCGAGTCCGCGCCGATGACGATCTCGCCGGGCAGGGTCAAGCCTTGCTCGACGAGCGTGACGTGCTCGATGCCCGCGCGCCCGACCTCGAAGTAATGGACCACGCGCTGTTCGCGGGCGAACTCCCGCATGATTTTGGCCTGCGTCGCGGCCTTGATGTCTTTGTTGGGCGTGAAGTGGTCGGGGGTCAGGGCGACGCGGCTCGGATCGAACACCGTTGTCGCGCCCATCTTGCGAAACGACTCGATGGCCAGCGGCGCGGTGATGTCGTTGGCCAGGGCGAAGTCCACCTTGGCCGTGACGAACTGCCCGGGAGCAACGTGCTCCGCGCCGCAGTGGGCCGCGATGATTTTTTCCGTCAGGGTCATGCCCATGGTTATTTCCGATCTTTTTCCAGGCGGTTGATGGCGTTGAGATAGGCCCGCGCGCTGGCTTCGACGATGTCCGGCCGAGCGGCGCGGCCGGTTTTGCGTTTGCCGTCTTGCTCCAGGACGATCGAGACCTCGCCCTGGGCGTCGACGCCGCCGCTGATCGCGCCGACCTTGTACGAAATCATGATGCCGTCGAAGTGCGTCGCCTTGCGGATCGCCGTGCACAAGGCGTCCACCTGGCCGTCGCCGGTGGCCGTGGCCTCGCTGAATTTGCCCTGCCGGCTCAGCCGCACCGCGGCGATCGGGATAGCGCCGGCGCCGGACGAGCTTTGGTGATAATCGAGCAGGTATTGGTCGGGCATGACCGCCATTTCGTCGGCGGCCAGCGCCTCGAGGTCCAGGTCGGTGATCTTCTTCTTGATGTCGGCGAGATCCTTGAAGCGCGCGAACGCCCGATCGAGCCCTTCGCCGGTGAGAAAATGCCCGAGTTCCTCGAGCGCGTTGCGAAACGCGTGGCGGCCCGAATGCTTGCCGAGCACGATGTTCGATTCGCCCCGGCCGATGCGGTCGGGCTTCATGATTTCGTACGTGCTCGGATTCTTGAGCACGCCGTCTTGATGAATTCCCGATTCGTGGGCGAAGGCGTTGGCGCCGACGATGGCCTTGTTCGGCGACACGTCGTAGCCCGTGAGGCGGCTGATCAGCCGCGACGCGCGCGCGATCTCCTGCGTGTTGACGCCGGTTTCGAAGCCCATTTGATCGCTGCGGGTGTCGAGAATCATCACCATCTCTTCGAGCGAGGCGTTCCCGGCCCGTTCGCCGATGCCGTTGACGGCGCATTCCACCTGCCGGGCCCCGGCGCGCACGGCGGCCAGCGAATTGGCGACGGCCAGCCCGAGATCGTCGTGGCAGTGCACCGAGACGACGGTCTTGTCCAAGCCCTTCACGTTGGCGAACATGCGCGCGATCAGTTCGGCGTATTCGTGGGGCAAAATGTAGCCCACGGTGTCCGGAATATTGATCACCGCGGCGCCGCAATCGACGGCGGTTTGCAGCACGCGCGCCAGAAAATCCGGGTCCGAGCGCGTGGCGTCCATCGCGGAAAATTCCACGTCGCTGGTGTACTGTTTGGCGCGCCGCACCGCGCGCGCGGTCTTTTCCAGCACTTGGGCAGGTTCGAGCTTCAACTGCGCCGCCATGTGGATCGGCGACGTGGAGATGAACGTGTGAATGCGCGGGCGGGGGTTCGTGCGGACGGCCTCCCAGGCGCGGTCGATGTCGTTGTCGTCGGTTCGGGAGAGGGCGCAGATCACCGGGCCGCGCACGGTCTCGGCGATCGCCTTCACGGCTTCGAAGTCTTCCGGAGAAGCGACGGGGAAGCCGGCTTCGATGACGTCGACGTTCAAACGCGCGAGTTGCTCGGCGATTTCCTGTTTTTCCCGGCGGTTCAAGCTGATGCCGGGCGATTGCTCGCCGTCCCGGAGCGTGGTGTCGAAAATGAATACCCGGTCTTTCATCCCTGCTTCGCCTCTCGTGATTCGGAAATGCGGCGTATTCGCGCCTGTGAACGCCGGTTGCCGAGTGCTATTCGCGGCGGATGAACAATCCAACACTCGGGGCGACGGTATCGTTTCTTGGCGGGCGCGTCAATAACAGGTTGGCAACAACAACGAAAATGCAGAATGTTGAATGGCGAATGGCGAATGGCGAATGGCGAAATTCCGGGGCGGCGCCTACCGCGCGGTTGCCTCAACCAAGGGCTCTTCCTCCGGCAGTTCCGCGCTCTTCGGCGGAACCATAAATTCGGCAATATCCGCTCTTCCGGGGCGGAACCGATTCACCGCGTCCGCCTCGTCGGGGTAACCGAAGGAAATGCCGCAGAGCAGCGCGAATTCCTCGGGCACAGCGAAATACTTGCGCACCACGTGCGGAAAAGACGCCAGCGAGGTCTGCGCGATCGTGCCGACGCCGTTGGCATGGGCCGCCAACAAGCGGTTGAATGTCGCGGACGTGTGCAAGCTTTGCCTTCCTTCTGTTCTTCTGCGCCGATTCGCGGCGTACCGTCGCAATAAGAGTACGGTATCGCGACATCCGTTGTCAAATAAGTTGCGATCCGCGTTCGAACCCTGCACTGTACATGCCGAAAAAACCGGGGTTAGGAGCCCCATAAGTCAGACGGTTCTTGGCCGTTGCCCGGACGAACGTGAATGCTGCAAAGTTCGCAAAAACAAAGGGGTTTTTCGTATGGGCTTGCAGTTAAAACCCGCGCGGCAAACGAGGCGCGCATGGGAACCGTGCACTGTTTTGTATATTTCTCCGGTATTTTCCTTAACGAAAAAAAAAGTATAGAAAAAGGCGGAAGGGTGAACACTTCACTACACGAGCGATTGCGAGCCGCCGCCTGCGGCGGAATCAGCGGTGACGCATTTTGCAAATCGACACTTGCGAGTCTCGCCAGGTCTCACCCTCGCAACCTCTTGTGGACTGAAACACTGCGAGGCCGCGCGGCGAGCCTGTCCCGAATTCAGTTGAAAGTTTCGGAAAGGCGGTTGTCCTTCTCAAACTCTGCGACCGCGCCGATGACTTGAAAAACGAGTTTCCCGGTGGGCGTCGAGGTGTCGAGGTTGTTTTCGTAAGAAACAAAATCGACCCCGACGTGCCCGAGTTGGTCCAGGGTGTTGATGAGGTCTTTCAGCGAACGGCTGAGGCGGTCGAGCTTCCAAACCACGAGCACGTCGAACTTTCGCTTGCCGGCCGCGGCGAGCATCGCGGAAAACGCCGGCCGCTTGGTGTTCGTTCCGGTGCAGCCCTGGTCGATAAACTCGCGAAAGACGCGCCACCGGAGCGCCTGGCGAACTGCCGCAACTCCGAAAGCTGCATGTTCACCTTCTGCTTGCCGGTGGACACGCGGGCGTAGATGGCAACGGCTTTTGAGGCTTTTTTGGTTGTCATAACGTTGCTTAGAAGTGTAGGCGAGGGCGGCCCGGCCGTCAAATTCCGCGGAAAACGGGGTGCGGAAAAATCCTCCTCAAAAACGGCCGGCGGAAACTCTTGAGAACAAAGGATTCTTGAAGGCGTTTTTAGTGCGGAAAAATCATTAGTTTTTTCCGCAGCCGGAGCACCGCGGGAAAAAGGTGGAAGGCGCTAACGAAAAGCGTACTGCAAGAAAAGAAAGGGAACCCGCCAACCATCCGGGTGACGGGTTCCCACAGAAAAAAAACGAACTATGACTAACGTACGCAACGTGCGCCGTTGACGCCTGGGAGGCCGTGGTAGCTGACCACGCCAACGTCAAAATGGATGTACCACGCGGGGCCGTTGTCGGTGTTCGGGACCGCCGAGGACGACCAATAATTAGTGACGGCGCCTGAGATTTCTGGCGGCCAATAAACGCCGCCCGGCCCGGGACCGCCGAATTGGGGGCAACCATCATCACATGCGGCGTTCTCACAATTTCCATCCAAGCACGAATCGGTCACGCCGCAGGAACCATTCGTTTGGGTGGCCGCGCACCCCCGGATCAGGCTGCGAAGCTCGTCGATATCCGGCAACCGCCAGCCGGTATAGCCGCCCCAACTCAGGCCCGCGCAGTAACTTTGCACATCCGGCCAACTATAAATGGTGGACCCAACTGTGGTCCCGTTCTGCCACATGTGACCGGTCGTCGGATCGGTCCATACGGTTTCCCCGGCGGTGTCGTCGTTGTCGTCATCGTCACTCGCTTCACATGGATTCGGAGCGCAAACGGTATTTCCGCCGAGCCAATGTCCGCCGCTACAGGCCGCCTGCGAAGTGATGGAGCATGCTGTTGACACGCAACACGCGCCCTCGGCGCTCGAAGAACTTTTGCTGCTGGCTGTGCCGCCGCACGCAATCAACAGGCCTACGCTCAGAGCGAGAAGGATGAGAAGGGCCCACAAGAAAATGTTTTTCATTTGGAAACTCCTTTCAAGCCAGTTTTTTTGACGTTGCAATCGACCGAGATTGGTCGGCCGGCTGCCTCGGCAGTTGAAAAATTTTCCAACGTTATTTCACCCCGCCCGAATTAATCTTGAGCGACACCCAATCATGGTAGCTCTTGCCGGCGCTGCCCGATGAACGCACGCCCACGGCCACACTCCGCGTGGCTGACATGAAATCGGCGCTCAATGGGTCTGGGGCGCTGTAGATAAGGTTGCCATTGGCATAGAAATCCACTTGCCCGTTCGAATCGCCGACGATTTTCAATTGGACCCATTGACCCGTGTAGCTGTCGCCATTCAACGTATTTCCCGGCGCGCATTCGGAACCGCTCGCCGTAACTATACAGCACGAGAACCACGCGTGTTCCTGGTATTGGGGCGGCGTCCCCCAACAAGCATCTCCGTCGAAGTGTAATGACATGCCGACATCGGTGCTTCCCCAACCCGTCGAATTGAGGCACGTATCCGCGCTTGCGGCAGCTATCCCGATCGATGCCTCATCCCAACACCCCGTTTTATCGGTCACATCCACGTAAACCGCAGCTTCGAGATCGAATCCGTTTCCGAACCCCGAGAAAGTGCTATTAGTAACCGCGCCGCTGCCGCAATTTGGACCGCCGTTGTTGTCAAAGATTCCGGATCGGCCGAAAATCGACGACACCCACACAGGATCCGGACTATCCGGAGGACCCCACAAGGTCCAGTTTCCGAAATTGGGATCGCTGAAGTCATCGTAAAACGTATCGGTCGCGTCGTCGTCGGTCGGCGAGGCGTCGTCGTCGGTCGGCGAGAAATCATCGTCCACGTTCATCTCCTGAAAAGCCAACGCGGTAGATGTATCAAAGCCTTTGACTTCCTCATCCGCAGCCCAAGGAAGTAGTGTCAACAATTGCAACGCGTATTCGGCTACTACGCATATAGGCGCGGCCGGTCCGGAGGAGACACAGGCCCCCAGTTCGATCAAGCACGAACTCAAGTCTTTGCCTGTGTTCTCGATCCCTTGCAGGACCGCGTCATTAGCGCCGGCATCTCCGTTCAGCGCATTGTACAGATCCGCCTCGAAAATGGCGGTGAGCGGATCGATTTCGGCATTAAGGCAACCGCCAAATGGCACCAGTTGGCCGACGAGTTGACTTAGAACTTCGATCATCCAATCGACCACATCCGCCGTATTCACTTCTGCAAACAACAATTTGTTGTCGGTCACTGCCATCTCTACGCTCGACAAAAAGCCGGGATTAAGCGCTAGACCTTCAGGGTACATGTTAATGGCTTCCACTGCCCCATACGTCCGGACAGCCCTTTCGGCCGAGATCGTGTCTTGGCCGAACACGGCGTCCTGGAAAATGCCGACGAGGATGTCGACAACAGCAGTCTCAAAAACACCATTCTTTGCCGGCAAGAAAGCCGATTCAGTTTCTGATTGAACCGCAGCCCACCGCATCTTACAGTTAGTCAATGAGTAGGTGTTCCCGCCAAGGTTATTCATCCCGACGCCAGTGCTGAAATCGTAGTCAAACTGATCGGTACCCCACCACGAACATTTGCCAAAATCAAGTGACAAGCCGCCACCAGTCGAGTCCAATAATTCTGCTTCGTTTTTTCCCGAAGGCAAAAGGCCGTCGTGAAGTTCGTAATCGTAGAGGTTCAGGACGAACCTCACCAAGTTTTGCTTCGCAGTGTCGTTGGTGAGTTGAATCGTCTTGTCCGTGCCTTCGTGGTAAAAGAAGAAATGGCCGCCGTTCCAATCTATGCCGACCAATCCACCGGGCTCGACGGTCATTCGTTCTTTCTGCAATTTCCCGAGGTGGTAGAGCGTGCCCCCGGGCACGTACAGACCATTGCCGGTGATGCCGGCCTCACCGTTTTTGACGGAATTGGCGCTTGATTTGTGGGAAGCGGAACCGCATCCCGCCGCGAACGCCAAACAGGCGACCAATGCGACGACCAGCAGGACCAACCAAATACGCATTTGAACCCTCCTTGATAGACAAACACCACCGACTCGGGAAGCGTCTTGTTGGAAGGGCTAGTTGAGGGTCGCTTCGTGCGCGATTGTAAGTTACCAGGGGCGGGCGTCAAGACCCGTCTCAAGGTCCGCCTTGGCCGCCGCGCGCCGGACCGGTCACTGCGGAAAAATCATTAGTTTTTCCCGCACCTGTTCGCAGGCCCTACCTGATGCAACTGCCCGGCAAAAACGAGTTGCATAAAGAATCTTCCGGTGTTATATATTGGCTGCGACCAGGACAGCCGCGAGTGTGCGACTGGTGAGGTGAAAGCCTCCTTGGCCGCTTTTTTATGGCCACTCTTTGATGCCGTAACCCTTTAGTTTACCCTTGAAGCGCCAGAACCTTGGAGACAAGGCTTTATATTCCGCGCCGCCATCGCCTCTAGTTATCTCCCGATAGAAAATATTATTGCAAACGTCGGAGATCTGAATGAGGCTTGAAGTATGCGATTTCGCAAAGAATGTGCCCTCAACAATGTGCAAAGGATCAAGGTGCGCAGATTTAGCAAGGAGAAAGGACTGAAAATAGCGAAGGTTGTCGTCGTGTTCTTCCATCGTCGGATCCAGAATAACGACTCCAGCTTTGTCCCGCTGGTTTCTCAAAAAGAGATTGTACCGTTCCAGGAGGAGTTCGAGCGAGCGAACCTCGGGTTTAGCCACCCTCGCGCCTTTTGAGGGATCGACTTTTCTTTTATCGATCGCGACCCCGAGCAAAGTCAGGTCGGTGTTAAAGCCGATCAGCTTCGCCAAATCTGTCAAAAACAGTTGCCGCCGGCTTTTGTCCCAGCCGACAAAACCGCCCTTTCCTCGGCGGATGTTCGAGGCCTTGATCTCCACATCCCAAGTCAAACCACGGTGTTCCTTGAAGCTCGTCAATCGGTCGTTCCAGGCTTTCCAATGCCAACCGTGGATGATGACGCCGACTCGGACAAAGTGCGTGCTGCCGCGCCAAGCGGCCCATTTCCCGTCCGGAGGATATCCGGGGTCGCCTGATTCATCGACAAACATCATGTGCATGCGTTGCCTCCGGGAAATCGTGTCGCGGCGTTGCCGGCAAAGCCGATTGAACCAGGCGCTTTTGTTCACGGCTCACAAGTTATTGTTGGGTAATTAAATACGCTGACCAATCGCTCGGCGCAAGTTCCTCTGAATCGACCGTTGCAGTGTCGTTTTTCCTGGCGTTAAACAGGTGCAAAAAACCAATGATTTCCCCGCAATGTTCCGCCCGCGTAGAACGGCCAACCCGCGCTTTCCCGGGCTTTCCGCCGGAAAAACGACGCGCTAGGATGCCCCGCAATCGACGAACAGCAGCCGGCCCGTGTGGTTTGTCTGAGATTCCGACTTTCCGGCAGCACGCGGCCGGGCAACTGGAACGCGGCCACTACCCGCATAGGGAGAGTTCGATGAATTCAAAATTCGAAGCCCCCGAGTTCTTGAAGAACAGGTTCACTTGTTTACATGTAGAGTGCCACGCGGTGGCCCATCATGAATGGTGCCAGCTTTCGAGTCCCTCAAGTAAGGGCGGACATCGCCAGCTTGAAACAATCTTCGTCGCTATCTGTGGGGCGTGCCAAAAAAAAAGCATATGGCTCGCGGCGCATTTAATCGACCTCGAAAGCATGAGGCGGCCGCCTAGTCCAATCAGTATTCCCGATATCCCGGAGCCAGAGAGAAGAAAGGCCGAAAGCGCATCGCCGGTCAAACCTACCGCAAAAATTATCTTTCCCGTTGACCCAACTGGGCCGCTGCCCGTGGAGGACATGCCTGATGACGTCAAAGCGCTATATGACGAGGCCCGATCAGTTGCCCGAATGTCTCCAAAATCTGCGGCCGCCTTGCTGCGTCTCGCGGTTGAGACGCTGATGCCTCATTTGGGTGAAAAGGGGAAAAAGACAAGACTGGTTGATAAAATTGGGAATCTAGTGAAGAAAGGTCTGTTAGAAAAGACGGTTCAAGAAGCGCTCGATTCGGTTCGAATAATTGGAAACGACGCCGTTCATCCCGGCAAAATTATTTTGGATGAAAATCCCGAGGTTGTGCCGCGGCTTTTTAATTGCCTGAACTACATTGTCGAGAAACAAATAACCGTCGGGAAGAGCCTGAAACAGTTATACGACTCCCTGCCCGAGGAAAAAAAGAAAGAAATTGTGAAAAGGGACAAAAGGCCTCTCGGTTGATGAATCGCCGGGCTGCGGAAAAACCTAAAGTTTTTTCCGTAGAAGTAATTTTGGCGTCCGAGGACGAATCGTTGGCCGCTGCGGCGGCCTTCGGGGCGGCCTAGTCCGGCCTTGCGCGCTTTCCCAATTGCCGATATAAATGATTGACAATCTGGAACGCGAAAACGGCCGAGCGGGTGAGGTTGTGACGCGACAGGATTACAAGACGGAATCCGGAAACCGAGTTAATTTAGTGGCCCCCCTAATTCTTTGCGGAAACCGCGTCCAAGTATCGTGTCCCCCCCCCCCCCCCCC